>JASJBD010000012.1 GCA_030066665.1 Gammaproteobacteria bacterium | reverse complement strand
CGTACGTGCAGGATCAGGAAAAGCAGGCCCGTACCGTCGAGATCGAGGCTGAAATTACCGATCGCGACGGCAACAATCTGTTGCCGGGCTATAGCGCCGACGTCGAGGTCCTGCTTGATACACGCGACAACGTGATTCGCGTACCGACGCAGGTCGTAATGGACGGTAGCCGGGTCATGATCCTCGACGAAGACGGGATACTGCGCACGCGTGAAATTTCGCGTGGCCTGTCCAATTGGGAATTCACCGAAATCACGGCTGGCCTGGACACGGGCGAACGAGTGGTCTTGTCGATCGATCGCGAAGGGGTCGCCGACGGCGTCGCAGCGGTGGCCGAGTAAACGCGTGATCAAACTCCGCGATTTGTGTCGGAATTTCCAGGTCGGCACCGAGACGGTGCATGCACTGGATCATGTGACCTTCGATATCCCTGACGGTGAATATGTGTCCATCATGGGTCCGTCAGGATCTGGCAAGTCGACATTGCTGAATATTCTTGGTCTCATGGACCGACCCAGCAGTGGTACCTATACGCTCGATGGTGTCGACACCTCCACGATGACCGATAACGAGCTTGCGGAAACGCGGCAGCAACAGATCGGTTTCGTGTTCCAGTCCTTCCACCTTGTGCCGCGCCTGACCGCGTTCGAAAACGTCGAGTTACCGATGGTGTTGGCCGGTGATATGCCGTCGGAACGACGTGAACGCGGCTTGCAAGCGCTGGACGGCGTCGGACTGGGTCATCGCAGTGACCATCGGCCGAGCCAGCTGTCGGGCGGCGAACGTCAACGTGTGGCGATCGCGCGCGCTATGGTGATGCAGCCAAAGCTGCTGCTCGCGGACGAACCAACCGGCAATCTCGACACGCATTCCGGCCGGGAGATCGTTCGGATCATCGAGCAGTTGAACAGTGATGGACTGACGCTGCTGGTTGTTACTCATGATCCGGCCATCGGCGGGCGCGCCAGCCGGCAGCTCAAATTTATCGACGGGCGGCTCGACCAGGATCAGCGCCAGCGAGAATCCGCGGCATGAGATTCATGGATTGCAATCGCATGGCGGGCGGCACACTGTCGCGCGCGCCCGGCCGGACCTTCATGATGCTGCTCGCAACTGCGATCAGCGTCGCCGCCGTGCTGGTGCTCACGTCGCTCGGTGAGGCTGCGCGTCGTTACGTGACCGACGAATTCCGCTCGCTCGGTACCAATCTGCTGATCGTGATGCCGGGCCGTTCGGAAACCAGCGGCATGGGGCCCGGCTCCTTTATTTCGGAAACCAACCGGGACCTGACGCTGGACGACGTCCGCGCGGTCCGGCGCAGTCCGAATATCGAGCTGGCCGCCCCGGTCATTGTCGGTGCCGTAGCGGTTAACCGCGCCGGCCTGGAGCGGGAAGTCACTGTGTTCGGCACCATCGAGGAGTTTCGGGAAATCCGGCAGTGGACGATGGAGATTGGTGAATTCCTGCCGAACGTCGGCATGGACAGGGCAGCACCTCTCTGCGTGGTCGGCGCAACGATTCGTGATGAGCTGTTTGGAAACGAGCCGCCGATAGGCCAGTGGTTGCGCGTCGGTGACCGCCGGTGTCGGGTTACGGGTGTGCTGGCCGAGCAGGGCACTGCGGTGATGATCGATGTCGATGAAGCGGTGCTGATTCCGGTCGTCATGGCACAACAATTGTTCAACTCGCCAGGACTGTTCCGCATCATCATGCAGGCCACGAGCCGTGATTCGATGGATGCGGCCAAACGCGACGCGCGACGCATCATTACCGAGCGGCATTACGGTGAAGAAGACTTCACGGTCGTCACCCAGGACGCGGTGCTGTCGACCTTCGATGGCATCTTCGGCAACCTGACACGCGCGCTGGCCGGGATCGCATCCATCAGCCTGGTCGTCGCGGGCGTATTGATCATGAATGTCATGCTGGTGTCCGTCAGCCAGCGCACGGCCGAAGTCGGTTTGTTGAAGGCGCTGGGCGCTACCCGGCAGCAGGTCATTGCACTCTTTTTGACCGAGGCGCTTTTCCTGGCAAGCCTTGGCGGGATTCTTGGAATAGGCGTTGGCTATGGGGTCATCGCAGTTCTTCGCGGGGCATACCCGGAACTCGACTTCGTGCCGCCGCTGTGGGCTGTCGGTGGCGCGCTGGTAACGGCCGCAGCGTGTGGTTTGTTCTTCGGCATTCTGCCAGCGCGCCGTGCCGCGGACCTGGATCCGATAGTTGCGTTGACCGGGCGTTGACCATGACTCTCAATGATCTCATCCGCTACACATCGACATCGGCCTTGTCACACCGACTGCGTAGCGCGTTGACAGCGCTTGGTATTGGTATCGGCGTTACTGCGGTCGTCATTCTGACGTCGATCGGCGAGGGTCTGCAGGACTACATGCTGGACGAATTTACGCAGTTCGGCACGAACATTATTGCCATCAATCCCGGCGCCAACCTGACGTTCGGCGCGCCGACGGCGGCCATCAACACGGAGCGCCCGCTGAGCATAGACGACGCGCAGGCTCTCGAAAGACTGCCATACGTGATTGCGGCAATGCCCATGGCGCAGGGTAATGCCTCCGTTTCGGCCAACGGTCGCGAGCGGCGCGTGACCGTGAGCGGTGTCGGCCCGGAAATGCCCGACGTGTTCTCATTTCCGGTCGCCATGGGTGAGTTCCTGCCGCCCGACGATCCCCGAGCGCCGCGCGCATTTACAGTGCTTGGCAGCAAGGTCCGTGACGAGCTCTATGGAGACCGCAGTCCGTTGGGTGACCGGATTCGTATCGGCGACGACCGCTACCGGGTTGTTGGCGTGATGGAGTCGAAAGGTACCCTGCTCGGCTTCGATCTCGACGACACGGTGTACATTCCGGCGGCCCGCGCCATGGAGATGTTTGATCGCGAAAGCCTGCTGGAGATCGACATACTCTATACGGAGGGCGCGCCGGTCGACGAGTTGATCAAGACTCTGCGGCGCGTGCTGGTGGCGCGCCATGGTGGTGAAGACTTCACGATTACGACCCAGCAGCAGATGCTCGATGTCCTCGGCTCGGTGCTAGACGTCGTGACCTTTGCGGTCGGCGCGTTGGGGAGTATTTCGTTGCTGGTCGGCGGCGTCGGGATTTTTACCATCATGACGATTGCCGTACGCGAGCGCACATTCGAGATCGGGCTGCTGCGGGCGGTCGGCGCGCATCGCTGGCAGGTACGCAACCTGTTTATCGGCGAGTCGATCCTGCTGGCCGGTGTTGGCGGACTTGGTGGTCTTTTGCTGGGCGCAGCAATCTGCGAGATTGCCTTGCTGTTTGTGCCGAATTTGCCGCTGTCTTACTCGCTGCCGTATGCGGCGGCCGCTGAAGCCATGGCGTTGTTAATCGGCCTGGTGGCCGGCGTTCTGCCGGCCCAGCGCGCCGCGCGGATGGATCCCGTGCAGGCCCTGCGGGCGGAATGACGGTGCGGCCGGCAGAGAATCAGCCGCGGCCGCTCAACATACTGATCGTTTGCAGGCGCTGGCGCGCGACTGCGACTATCTCAGCGTGATCGAATGCGAGTTCGGGCAGCGCGTCGAGGTTGAACCAGCCGGCTTCGTCCGCATCATCACCCGCTCGTGGCTCACTGCTGTCGGCCGCCGCCAGCATCCCCAGGAACACGACCGTAATCACCCGTTCTCGGGGGTCCCGATCCGGTCGCCCAAACGTCTGTAGCTGCACCAGATCGCCCGCGTGCAATCCGGTTTCTTCGTGCAGCTCGCGCCGCGCGGCGTCCTCAAGATCCTCGTCGATATTCACGAAGCCGCCCGGTAACACCCAACAGGCGGCGAATGGCGGCTGGCCGCGCTTGATCAGCAAAACTTGCTGAATGCTGTTGATTTCGCGAAATAGCGCGACATCCGCCGCGACCGCGGGATGTGGATAGTCATAGCTGTAAGACATGCGACTATTATGAAGCAATGGAGAAATTTGCTTCGATTCACGAGCGCGCGGCGCGCCGTCAGGGAGGCGAGAGGGTTTTGGCGAAAATGATGCCGAAGCCGCGCAGCCAGGCCGCGTTACGCAAGCTCGGTGACGATTTCATTCTCGCGGAAATGAGTCGCGCCGTGTTTCGGTCCGGGTTCGTGTGGAGAATCGTGCAATACAAATGGCCCAGCATGGAAGAAGCGTTGCACGGCTTCGACCCCGTGGCCTGTGCGTATCAGTCGGACGAGGATCTCGAGGCACTCACGCGCGACGAACGGGTCATTCGGCATTACAAAAAATTACTGAGTGTGCGTGACAATGCGGCGTTCATTCTCGATGTCGAGCGATCTCACCAGGGTTTTGGGCGTTTCCTGGCCGCCTGGCCGGCAGAAGACATCGTGGGATTGCACCTGGAGCTGAAAAAACGCGGCAGTCGCCTCGGCGGCAGGACCGGCCAGTTCTTCTTGCGCGCCGTTGGCAAAGACACGTTCTGCCTAACTCGCGATGTCGTCGGCGCGCTGATCCGCCAGGGCGTTGTCGACAAGAATCCAACCTCACAACGGGATCTGCGCGCGGTGCAGGACGCGTTCAATGAGTGGCGAGCGCAGAGCGGCAAACCCCTGTGCCAGGTCTCGCGCACCCTCGCCTGCAGCATCGACGGCTAGTCCATTCACCCGTCGGCGGCAACAATTTCTCGCCGTATTTCGGTAATGTCGGCGGCGCGTCGCGCCGCCGGCAGACGCTCGCAGGTCGGCGTCCGCGGGCAGGCCGTGCTGCGCGGGCAAATGATACGGGCCGGCGACTCCAGCGCATCCGCGACCCAGCTGATGTTCAAGACCCGGCCAGCGCTTTCGATTGCGGCAACGCCGTCGCCGGGAATCTGGCCCTCGCCCTTGTTAGCAAGACAGGCATCCGCAATTTCGGCCACGATCGCCTCGGCGTCGAAGCCCTGTGACTTGAGTGCCGGTACCAGGTCGATCCCGACCGACAACACGTGAGGATTGCCGGCCATGTCACGGGTTCGCAGCGAGTGACAGCAGTAGAACAGCGATCGGTCTCCGTCCTGCAGGATTGACAGCTGTGACGTCGGTTTTTGCGCGTGCGGCCGGTGCAACATCCAGAAGACGGCCCAGCGGGGGCACGGGTCCGTGACCATGGTCATGTTGCCCCAGGGCAGTGGAATGCCGTTGCCCCGATAGACCGCGCGCAGGTAACCGGGTGGGTAAGCATCGAAGTAATGCCAGTACGCATAGGGTGACACAGACGTCATGCGGCGCATGACGACGGCCGGCGTGAGATCGAGTTTCTCGCCGGCGGCAACCTGGTAACCCTCGCGCATCAGAAAGCGACGAAATGGCCGCTTCGGGCACAGTAATGCGCCGGCGAAAAAACTGCATTCGAAGTCGCGCCACGCAAACAGTACGTCTTGTGTATCCATTCCGCCGCTGACTGCCTGGCTGCCTTCTGCGAATCCGCCAATCGATCCGCCCGATGCGTGCGCCGAGCGTTGGCCGTCACCACCGTGCAGGACTTTGTGGCCGAGGTGAGCAGCAAGGTCATACTTCAATCTTGCCGGCTGCTTGCGCAGACCCTCATTCACATAGACGCGCCCGGGCGCTTCGAAAAATGAGCGCACAAAAGTCTTGACGGCCCGATCCTGGTCACGCACCCGCTCCGGCGGCCGGTCGAACCAGTGAATCTCCAGTCCGTGCTGCTTGTAGAGCCGTACCAGGTCGTCCACGCCCAGCGGAAACTGCCGTTTGCCGATCTCCTCCGCGGAGCGTTCGAGATCGGGAAAACGATTGCGGTGCTTCTCCTGGTACGAGCGAATCAGCAGGTGGGCGAACTGTCGACCGGTGGTGCCGGTTTGGGACAGCAGCTCGGGGATCGCGGCTTCCAGCTGGTCTTTCGTGAACAGGAATCCGGGCTCCAGCGGGATGCGGGCCGCCCCGCCGACCGGCTCGGCGCCGCCGCGCGGCCGGGTCACTTCCGTGTTCTCGTCAAGGAACCAACGGGGATCTTTCTGGAACACGGCGGCCAGCAGCTCCAGCACCTCCCCGGAAGGCGTGCGTTTACCCGTTTCGATCATGCTCAGGTAGGACACCGACGGGGCGTCCTCGGCGTTGAGCTGAATACAGCGCGATGACACATCCTGCAGGGTCAGGCCGTTGGCCTTGCGCAGGCTGCGGAATTTCGGGCCCAGGAAATGGCTCTTGCGGATCAGATTCGACATAAGCCCAATGTGAAATTCACAGTGTGAAATTTCTCTTGTGCAATTTTTCAGTATTCGGACTGTATGCTCGCGAAAACTGGATATCAAGCCAGCTTTTCAAACCCTTACAAGAACCTTCAAGGACACTGAAATGAGCGACCAAGAGACCATACGGGCCATCGAGCAGGAATGGCAGGACAGCCCGCGCTGGGCCGGCATCGAACGGCCGTATTCCGGCGCAGACGTCCACCGGCTGCGCGGTTCCATCCACATTGAACATAGCCTGGCCCGGCACGGCGCGGAAAAATTCTGGCGCATGCTGAACTCGGAAAAGGTCGTGTCCGCGCTGGGTGCGCTGACGGGCAACCAGGCGATCCAGGAAGTGCAGGCCGGTTTGAAGGCCATCTACTGTTCCGGATGGCAGGTCGCGGGCGACGGTAATTCCGCGGGCGAGATGTACCCGGACCAGAGCCTGTACCCGGTGGATTCAGTGCCGAAGATGATCGAGCGCATCAACAATGCCTTGCTGCGTACCGACCAGATTCATCATATGCAGGGCGACGATTCCATTGACTGGCTCGCGCCAATCATCGCCGATGCGGAAGCCGGGTTTGGCGGCAACCTGAATGCCTTCGAACTGACCAAGGCGATGATTCGTGCCGGCACGTCGGCCGTGCACTATGAAGATCAGTTGTCGTCGGCCAAGAAATGCGGCCACATGGGCGGCAAGGTGCTGGTGCCGACGCAGGATGCAATCAACAAGCTGATCGCCGCGCGCCTGGCTGCCGATGTAATGGGTGTGCCGACGGTCATCATTGCACGCACCGACGCGAACGCTGCCGGGTTGCTGCAGGCCGACTACGACGAGCGTGACCACAAGTTCCTGACCGGCGAGCGGTCCAGCGATGGCTTCTTCCACGTGCAGGCCGGTCTCGACCAGGCGATCGACCGGGGTCTGTCCTATGCGCCGTATGCCGACTTGTTGTGGTGCGAGACCGCGCGCCCGAACCTCGATGAAGCGCGTCGCTTTGCGGAGTCGATTCACGAGAAATTCCCGGGCAAGCTGCTTGCGTATAACTGCTCGCCGTCGTTCAACTGGCGCGCCAACCTTGGCGAGGAGGAGCTGCGTGGCTTCCGCGAGTCGCTCGCGGAGATGGGCTATCGCTACCAGTTCATCACGCTGGCCGGCTGGCACGCGTTGAACCTGTCGATGTTCGAACTGTCACGCGCGTATCGCGAAACCGGCATGTTTGCCTACTCGGAAATGCAGGAGCGGGAATTCGCCCGGCAGGACGACGGTTTCCGCGCGGCGAAACACCAGGGTTTCGTGGGCACGCAATATTTCGACGAGGTGCAGACCGTCATTTCCAGTGGCCAGACATCGACGACGGCCATGGAAGGCAGCACCGAAACCGAACAATTCCAGGCCGCCGGCTAAACAAACCGCAACACAGACGGCCGGTGGAGAACAGCCATGTGCATTAAACCCATTCAGGAAGGTTGGCTCAGGATCGACTATCGCTTGCACGAATTCGTGCGATCCGAGCTGTGTCCCGGCACCGGCATAGGACCGGCAAACTTCTGGGCCGGGCTCGCCTGCCTGGTAGATCGCTACGGCGGAGAAAACGCGGAACTGCTGCGTCGCCGTGACGAACTGCAAGCGGAGATCGATACCTGGCTGCAGCAACAGTCGGACTCGCGCCCCGATACGCAGTCACAGCGCGATTTCCTGGAGAGCATCGGCTACCTCGTGCCGGACGGTCCGGATTTCGAGGTCAGCGTCAGGAATGTCGATCCGGAAATCGCCAGTATCGCCGGACCACAGCTGGTCGTGCCGGTCGACAATGCGCGGTACGCGCTGAATGCAGCCAACGCGCGCTGGGGTAGCCTGTATGACGCGCTGTACGGCACCGATGCGATTGCGGAAACTCCCGGGACCGAGCGTGGCTCGATCTATAATCCGGAACGCGGTGCGCAAGTCGTGCACCGTGCGGCGGAATTCCTGGATGAAGCCATACCGCTGGCGAAGGATTCGCACGGGTCTGTCGCGGCCTACCGCATCGACGGTGCTGCGGATGATTATCGCCTGATGGCGCGTCTGCAGGACGGTCGCGAGGTCGGCCTGTTGGCACCCGATGCGTTTGTCGGTTATCGCGGTGAATTGGCCAGGCCGGAAGCCTTGTTGCTGCGTCATCACCGGCTCCATATCGAACTGCAAATCGACCCGGCACACCCGGTCGGCGCGGCGCATCCGGCCGGACTGAAAGACGTAATCGTGGAGTCGGCGGTCTCGACGATTCAGGATTGTGAAGACTCAGTCGCCGCGGTGGACGCGGCCGACAAGACGCGGGTTTACCGCAACTGGCTGGGATTGATGCGCGGCGATCTGGAAGCCGAGTTCGAGAAGAACAACCGGCGCATGACGCGTTCACTGGCGGGGGATCGCCAGTACCGAACTCCCGACGGCGGTGAATTGACACTACCCGGCCGCAGCCTGCTGCTCGTGCGGAATGTCGGTATGCACATGTATACCGATGCGGTGATGACCGCGGACGGTGAACCAATCCCCGAGGCGTTCCTGGATGCGATGGTCACGGTGCTGGCAGCGAAGCACGACATTCTGGGTAGCGGCCCGCTGCGGAACAGTCGCTGCGGTTCCATTTACGTCGTGAAACCGAAACTGCATGGGCCGGCCGAAGTCGAATTTACAGTGAAGTTTTTCCGGGCCGTGGAGCGCGTACTTGGCCTGGCGCCGCGAACCGTGAAGCTCGGCATCATGGACGAAGAACGCCGCACGTCGCTGAACCTCGGCGAGTGTATCCGGGCCGCGAAGCACCGCGTGATCTTCGTGAATACCGGTTTCCTCGACCGCACCGGCGACGAACTGCACACGATGATGGAGGCGGGCGCGGCACTACCGAAGATGGAGATCAAGGGCGCCGCATGGATGCAGGCGTACGAAGATCGCAATGTGGACGTGGCGCTGGCTGCGGCAATGTCCGGCCAGGGACAGATCGGCAAGGGCATGTGGGCTGCGCCGGACAACATGGCGGCGATGCTCGAAATGAAAACCGCGCACCCACGGGACGGGGCAACCACCGCCTGGGTTCCGTCGCCGACGGCCGCGACGCTGCATGCAATGCACTATCACATGATCGACGTGAGCGAGCGGCAACAGCAGCTGGCGAAACGGCCCATGGCCCGGCGGGATGAATTGCTGCAAATGCCGTTGCTTGGAGACCGAAAGCTGGACGCTGCCGAGATACAACGTGATCTCGACAACAATGCGCAGGGCATTCTCGGTTACGTGTCGCGCTGGGTCGAGCTGGGTATCGGGTGTTCCAAGGTACCGGACATCAACAATGTCGGCCTGATGGAAGACCGCGCGACCCTGCGTATTTCCAGCCAGCACATCGCGAACTGGATGCGGGCCGGCCTGGTTACGCGTGAGCAGGTGATCGACACCTTTGAGCGGATGGCGGCGCTCGTCGATCAGCAAAATGCCGGCGTCGAAGGCTACCGGCCCATGGCGGCCGACCTCGCCGGCAGCATTGGTTTTCAGGCGGCCCTGGAGCTGGTGTTCACTGGTCGCGAGCAGGCGAACGGCTACACCGAAGCAGTGCTGCATCGACGGCGACGTGAGTTCAAGGCGCGCGAAAAACAGTGGGCAAAAGCGGGTGAACCCCAGGCCGCGGTGGCTGGCGCAAATCACTGAGTCGCTCGACACTGAGGTTCTGACACTCTAGTCTCGAACCCCACGGCGCTGTTTGTCGGCGCAGCGGGGTTCGGGACAGTGGCCTATGCCAGAATCGCCGGAACGGGAAGCTACCTGCCAGGCAGGGTCCTGACCAACGCCGAGCTCGAAAAGATGGTCGACACGACCGATGAATGGATCGTGTCACGCACCGGCATTCGCGAGCGGCGTGTCGCCGCCGATGATGAAGTCACCAGCGAGCTTGCGGAGAAAGCCGCGCGGCAGGCATTGGCAATGGCTGGCGTTGGGCCGTCGGACATCGACCTGATCGTGGTTGCAACTACCACACCGGACCAGGTATTTCCCAGTGTCGGGTGTTTGTTGCAGAATCGCCTTGGTATTCACAACGGCGGCGCTGCCTTTGACGTGCAGGCAGCTTGCGCGGGATTTGTTTACGCGATCGATGTTGCCAACCGCTATTTCCATACCGATGGGGCGCAATGCGCGCTGGTGGTCGGTGCCGAGACTTTCACGCGCATCATCGACTGGGACGATCGCAATACCTGCATCTTGTTCGGCGACGGTGCCGGTGCGGTGGTTCTCCAGGCGGCGAACGAGCCCGGGATCATCGCGACTCACCTGCATGCGGACGGCAAATACCACGAGTTATTGAACGTGCCGGCCGGCGTGTCGGCGAACTACGCGCAGATCCTGGAGGGCGAGGCTTATACCCGCATGCAGGGCAGCGAAGTATTCAAATGGGCCGTGAAGGCGCTCGGCGATATCGTGGTCGAAACGCTGGAACAGAGCGGTTACGGCAAGGAAGATATTGACTGGCTCGTGCCTCACCAGGCCAATATCCGCATCATCCGGGCCACGGCGAAAAAGCTCGGGCTTGGCATGGACCAGGTCGTCGTGACCGTCGATCGGCATGGCAATACCTCGGCCGCGTCGATTCCGCTGGCGCTGGATGAGGCCGTGCGCGATGGTCGCATTCAGCGCGGCCACAAGATCATCCTGGAAGGCTTCGGTGGCGGCTTTGCCTGGGGCTCTGTGCTCCTGGCGTTCTGATTGGCAAAAAAAGACCCCGGGCCGGCGGCGCGGGGTCAATACCGTCCTGTGTTTGGGGGCCGGGCAACGGGCTGGCAGCGGTCAAGGGTTCGCTGTTCGGAGGGGCTCCGTCGACGGCCCATGCGCGTAATCTAGGCCGCGCGCATTGCAGTGCCGTGATGCTTCGTTGAAATTTATTTGACAGTCTCAGAAACCTGCCAGGCCGTCGTCGAGGGGCGTCTGAAAGGTCTTCAGCGCCATGGCGATCAGGGTGTACTGACCGACGGCGAACACCACATCCATGAGTTGAAGCGTGTCGTAACGCCCGGCCAGCTCGGTCCAGGTCGCGTCGCTGATGCACTGCTGGGCGTGCAACTCGTCCGCGGCGTGAATCAGCGCAGCATCAAAGGGGTTCCACCCGGCGGCCTCCGGGTCTTCGCGGCAGCGCTCGACATCCGCGTTGCTGACGCCGGCTTTGCGCGCGATTTGGACATGCTGTGCCCATTCGTATTCGGCCTGACATAGCCAGGCGGTTCTTAGGATCAGCAGCTCCCGGTCGCGCGGCGGCAACGTCGAAGTCGGCCCGAGCACATGTGCGCCCATTTGCCCGAGGCGACCTGAGGCCTCCGGGTGCCGGGCGAGCGTGCCGATTACGTTATAAAAGCCGCCCTGCCGGTATGCGTATTCCAACAGCTGTCGCTGATCGTTACTCCACTCGTCCTCGCGTAATGGCGGGATTCTTGGTTTCTTATTGTCTGCCATGGACTTATGTTACCGCGCCGGCTCGCTAGCCAAGTGTTATATTGGGGGGGAACCGCATGGAGGCCCGTCGGGCCTTCCCCGCCATAACTTTGAGAAGAGGGGGTAACCGTGACGGCGCCTGCCAGACTTCACGACACCGCACACGTTAGAAACATCGCCCTTGTTGGGCATGCCGGCTCCGGCAAAACCACCATACTGGAACAACTCCTGGCTCGAACCGGTGCCATCCGTGCGGCCGGTAGCGTCGACCGCGGCAACACGATTTCCGATTACACCGACCCCGAGCAGCGACTGAAACACTCGCTCGAAACTTCTGTTTGCCATCTGGAGCACGATGGCGTCTTCATGAATCTTCTCGATACGCCCGGATACCCGGACTTCATCGGCCGGGCGATCAGCGTGCTGCCGGGCGTGGAAACCGCGGCCGTGGTCATCAACGCGCAGGCGGGCGTCGAGCTGGTATCCCGCCGGATCATGCGATTCGCCCATGAGCAACGCATGTGTCGCATGGTGATTGTCAATCACATCGATGCGGCCGATGTCGACTTGCAGGCGATTCTCGCGGACGTCCGCGAGACCTTTGGCAAGGAATGCCTGCCGTTGAATCTGCCGGCGGATGGTGCTGCCAGCGTCGCCGACTGTTTCTTTGAACTGTCCGACTCGACACCCGATTTTTCCTCGGTCGAGACTGCGCACACGGAAATCGTGGACCAGGTCGTGGAGCTCGACGAGGAACTGATGGAGCTGTACCTGGAACAGGGCGATGAACTGAGCCCCGAACAATTGCACGATCCGTTTGAGCGCGCGTTGCGTCGCGGCCATCTGATCCCGGTGTGTTTCGTCTCCGCCGAGACCGGCTCCGGTCTCAATCAGCTGCTGAACATCTTCGCCAAGCTGATGCCGAGCCCGCTGGAAGCCAACCCGCCGCAGTTCCTGAAGGGCGACGGGGAGGACGCCAAGCCGGTCGAGGTCACCGCGAATCCGGACGACCATTTCATCGGCCACGTTTTCAAAGTCAACGTCGATCCCTACATCGGCAAGATTGGTGTGTTCCGCGTGCACGAGGGCACGATCCGTGCCGGTGACCAGGTGTTCATTGGCGAGCGACGCAAGGGGTTCAAGGCCGCGCACTTGTATCGGCTGCAGGGCGGTGAAACCCAGGAAATTGCGTCGGCGGTGCCGGGCGATATCTGCGCCGTGGCGAAAGTGGACGAGCTGCATTTCGACGCGGTGCTGCATTCGAGTCACGACGAGGACCAGTACCACCTGAAGTCGGTGGCGCTACCCGAGCCGATGCACGGCGTGGCGATCGAACTGACTCGGCGTGGCGATGAGAAAAAACTTTCAGATTCGCTGCACAAATTGGTTGCCGAAGATCCGAGCCTGCGGATCGAATTTAATGCGCAGGCCAATGAGACAGTGTTGCGGGGCATGGGTGAGCTGCATCTGCGCCTGATTCTCGAGCGCATGCGTGACGAGTTCAATCTGGAAGTGGAGACGCACCCGCCGCAAATCGCCTACCGCGAGACGGTCACGAAGCCGGCCGAAGGCCACCATCGGCACAAAAAACAGACCGGTGGTGCGGGCCAGTTTGGCGAGGTCTACCTGCGCATCGAGCCGCTGCCGCGCGACGCGGGTTTCGAGTTCGCCAACAAGGTCGTGGGCGGTTCGATTCCATCGCAGTTCATTCCGGCGGTGGAGAAAGGCGTGCGGCAGGTCTTGCAGGACGGTGCCGTAGCCGGATTCCCGCTGCAGGACGTCAAGGTCACGGTGTACGACGGGAAACATCACTCCGTCGATTCGAAGGAGGTAGCGTTCGTCGCCGCGGGCCGGAAAGCCTTCCTGGATGCTATCGGGAAAGCGTCGCCGCAGGTGCTCGAGCCGATTGCGCACATCGAAGTTACCGTGGCCGGCGATTATGTTGGCGACATCACCGGCCACCTGGCCGGCATTCGGGGCCGCATCGAGGGCAATGACAGCCTGCCGGGCAACCGGGTACGCATTTCCGCGCAGGTGCCGGTGGCCGAGCTGGACGACTACCAGACCACGCTGAAGTCACTGACAGGTGGCGAAGGTAGCTTCACCATGTCCTTCGATCACTATTCACGCGTGCCCCCGGATATCCAGAAACGACTGGAGAGCACGCACTCCGGCTCAGATTAGGGACAGTGACCTTAACTCTGTAACGTCGCGCCCGTAGCTCAACTGGATAGAGTATCGGGCTTCGAACCCGAGGGTTGCAGGTTCGAGTCCTGCCGGGCGCGCCACCAATTCAGGATCAGCTCATGGGCAAGTCCTACGAATCGATTAATCCGCGTATCCGGAAATGGATCGAGAAACAGGAAATGTTTTTCGTCGCGACCGCGCCGATGGCGGCGGAAGGCTCAGTCAATCTCTCGCCAAAAGGCATGGATACGCTGCGCGTGCTCGACGAGGATACGCTTGCCTTCCTGGATTCCGGCGGCAGCGGTATCGAGACAATTGCGCATCTGCGCGAGAACGGCCGGATCGTGGTCATGATGTGTGCATTTCGCGGACCGGCAAAGATCTATCGGTTCCATGGTCGGGGTTCGGTCGTGTTGCCTGGCAATGCGGAATTCGATGAACTGGTTGCGCAGTTCGATCGCACGCACGTGGGAATTCGCTCGATCATCAGGATCGACGTGACCCGCGTGTCCGATTCCTGTGGTTTCGGCGTACCGCTCTATGACTTTCGTGCGCAACGGAAAGAATCCACCGGATACATTCGGCGCAACGGAGTCGATTATGTGCGTGCCCATTTCGCGGAGATGAACGGCAAGAGCATCGACGGGCTGCCGGGGCTGACGGCGGAGGAATCCGCGGCCTATGTCGGGCCCCGCGAGGAGCAGGGGCCCGATTAGTTACTTGGAGCTTTCTTCGCTATCGAGGAAATTGATCAGCTTGTCGACGCGATCGGCCTGCAGACGTTCCCTGATCTGGCCGGCTGTCGGGTGATTGATGATCCCCGCTCGAATTTCCTCATTGCTGAGCGAGCGCAGATGCTCTATCGGCGGACCCATGCCCTTGCCGTGGCAAGCACTGCAGTTTTCCTCGAACAGGTCCTCTCCCGATAGTCCGCCTGAAACCGGCGGCGCGGATTCCTGTGCGCACGCCGCAAGTGCGGCAATACCGATGGCAAGCAGCGGCAACAGGGACCTGGATGAGCGTTTACTAGGCATTACGTGGCTCCCATTTTCGTGAGGAATGCACCGGTGACGGCGGGTTTTTGCGTGGCGCCGCCAACATGGCATTATCTTGTGACAGGCCTCACACTTCTGGTCTGATATTTAACATATTTTAGACTGGATTAGACCCTTGGTAACCAGCGCAACGGACTGATGCTGAATATTCCCGCCCACCCGAATCTCAAGAAGATAGTCGTGCTGAATTCGAAGGGCGGGGCCGGCAAGTCCACCCTGGCCACTAATCTCGCCGGGTTGCTCGCGTCGCGCGGCCAGCCGGTCGCGCTCATGGATTTCGATCCGCAGGGGTCATCGACCCGCTGGCTCCAGAAACGCCCGGCGACTGCCGCGCCGGTGCACGGTGTGTCGGCATTCGAGAAGGACCCGTCCGTAACTCGCAGCTATCAGCTGCGGGTCCCCGCCGAGATTCGTTACCTGGTGGTCGATACGCCCGCCGCGTTGCCGGTGCACGAACTCGCGAATTTCACCCGCGGCACTCACGCGCTGTTGATGCCGGTGCTGCCATCGGACATCGATATCCATGCCGCCACCCGGCTGATCGCCGATCTGCTGTTGGTCGCCAAAGTCAGTCGGCGCATGGGTCGCCTCGGCGTCGTCGCGAACCGGTTCCGGGAGAATACGATCAGCTATCGCAAGCTGATGAAGTTTCTCAATCGACTGTCAATCCAGTGCGTTGGCCAGCTTCGCGACACGCAGAACTATGTGTTTGCCTCTGACCACGGCTTGAGCGTCCATGAGTTGCCGCACTCTCGTGTCAGAAAAGACTTGCAGCAATGGTCGCCATTGGTGGACTGGCTCGCATTGCGGCTGGAAACGCCGCTGACGGCCCGCGACCTGCTGCTGCCAAAAGATAAGTCAGTGGAACCGCCGGCGAACGAAGCGCAGTTTGCGGACAATGTCATCACCGGCATCACGTTCCGCCGTAACGACTGAACCTGCCGGCCAAATCACGGCCAATACTTGTGTCAGCTTGGCGATGCGCCTTCAGCGACGGCGTGGCCCGGGTTCTGGGCAGACGATAGTTCGACGGCCTGACGGACCCACTCATCGCGCGCCGGCAAGGTTGGTGCGATGGCCAGGCGGTCCGCGAGGCCCTCGAGCTCGTCCGGCGACATTGCCGCCAGCTGCGCAAAATTGTGCACGCCCTGGGCGCGCAGGCGCCGTTCCAGCGCCGGCCCGATGCCGCGAATCTTCTGCAGATTGTCTCTTGGCAGATCTTCTTCTGGTTCCGGTTTTTTTGCCGCGTCGGCGCCGCGCCGAATGATCTCTTTGTGCTTTTGCAGCTGCCGCGCCATAGGTGCTAGGCGGTGTTTCCAGGACTCGACTTCTTCGCGCAGTTCCTCGATCCGATGATCGCGCTCCGTAATCTGGTTCTCCAGTTCACGCACGCGGCGCTCGCTGGACGTCAATCGATCGCGAAGTTCGCCACGCTCCGCCTTCACTGTCGCCTCGGCTTCGGCGTCGCGTTCCTCGGCAGCCCTCGCGTTGGCATCTGATTCCGCTTCGAGGCGTTGCACACGAGCGAGCAATTCATCGCGCTCTATCCGCAGCAAGGTGGAATCCTGCGCCGTGCCGTCGTTGGCCCTGGCCGTAATAGTGTTTTCGGCTTCCTCTAGCTTCTGCTCCGCGCGTGCGCGCCGCTGTTCGGCTGCAACGTGAGCATTACGCAGATTCGCCACCTCTTCTGCGCGTTCCGCGAGTTGCTCGGTCATCTTGTCGAGGTGTTGTTTCTGGTCGGCGAGTTTCGCCCGGACCTTGTCGCGTGATGACTCGTGGTGTTTTACCAGTGCGTGAATTTGCTGCACGCGTTTGCGATACCGGCTGCGCTGGGCCTGCAGCATGTCGTGGTGCTGCCGGCGCGACACGGTCCCGCTGGCACTGGCCGCCAGCCACGCGCGGCATAACAGCCAGCCGGCGGGAAATGCGACCGCGAAAGTCACCAGTAATGTGATTACAACGCTCATCAGCCACAGCCACTGCGGGCCCACGTCCGCAGATTCGAGGCTAGGAGAATTCAGCTGTCGGCGCGTTGCACCGGGTCACGCTTCGGCGGCCTGAGGCGGTGGCAGTTGCCTCAGCAGATGCGGTAATGCGGCGCAGCAATCGGCGCGCAATTTCAGGTCCAGCATATTGTCCGCCCGGGTGCGTCCCTGGTTGATCGCGGCTATGGGCAGCCCCCGGCTGTGGGCCTCGCGCGCGAAGCGAAATCCGGAAAACACCATCAGGGACGAACCCACGATCAGCAATCCATCGGCATCGGCCAGGGCTTGCATGGCACCGCGGACCCGATCCGGCGGCACGTTTTCACCAAAGAAGACGACATCAGGTTTGAGCGTGCCGCCGCACCGACGGCAGTCCGGCACTTCGAAACCCCGATAATCCTTCTCACTCAGGTGCACGTCGCCATCCGGGGCAATGGCGCCGTGCGCAGACCACCGTGGATTGGCGGACCGCAGTTCAGCCTGAAAGACTTCTCGCGGCGTCGCCGTGTTGCATCCCAGGCAGCGCACCTGGTCAAGGCGACCATGGAGATCGATCACCCGTCGTGAACCGGCGCGCTGATGTAATCCATCAACGTTCTGTGTGATCAGGGTCACAATCCGGCCGTGTTGCTCCAGCTGTGCCAGCGCCCGATGGGCCGCATTCGGGCGCGCGGCCGAGATGCGCGTCCAGCCAATGGCGCTCCTGGCCCAGTAGCGCTGTCGTACCGCGGCATCCTGGACAAAATCACCAAACTGCACTGGGCGCGGATGCTTCCAGTCGCCATTCTCATCGCGGTAGTCGGGAATGCCCGATGCAGTGCTGCAACCCGCGCCGGTCAACACCACCAGGCCCGGATGCTGTTGAAGAAACCGGACGAGGTGTTCGACGCTGGTCGCGCCGGACCTGCTCGCGATGTTCCCTGTCACCCGCCGCGCCCGTCAGGAGGCCGCGGCCCGTCGCTCCCTGACGGCCGCCATCATCCTGCGCTGTTGCGCGATGTGATAGTCAGCCGGCCGCAGGGTGCCGTTGACGCTGTCCCGGGCGCACATTGCGTCAAGCCACGCTGCCAAACGCGGACAATCCGCCGGAATCCGGAGACCGACCAACTCGTCGTATGCGGCGAAGCGTTCGAAGAACGGCAGGTAATGAAAATCCACGAGACTGGGCCAGTCACCAAACCAGAACGGACCCGGGCCGCACTTCGCCAGTCCTTCGGATTCAATGAAATGCAGCATCCCGGTGACGGTTTCCAGGTGCGTACCCCGAGCGTCGGCATCGTTACCTGACCAGACAAGCTTGTGCAGGGCCGGCAGAAAGCGTGAGTCGCAATAGTCGATCCAGATCCGTGCCTGGGCCCGTGCCAGTTTCGTCGCCGGCATCAGCGGCGGTTCCGGGTAGGTTTCGTCGAGGTATTCGTTGATGATGGCGGATTCGTAAATCGTGCCGCCCTGGTCACGCAACAATGGCACCTTGCCGTACGGCGAGATCTTCTCCCAGCCGTCGGGTTTGTTGTGCACGTCGATCTCGTGCAGGTCAAACGGCAGGCCCTTTTCCGCAAGGACCATGCGCGTGCGTTGCGCAAATGGACAGGCGTCGTAGCTGTAGAGCTCCATCTCTACAGTCTATCAGCGCAACGGTATGGCCTGCTCCAGGGTGTGGACGTTGTGCGGTGCCGGTGCGGGTGGCAACGCGCGGGCGATGTGGCCGTCCAGTCCACCGGCCAGCAGTCGCGGCTCTTCCGCCGGCACGCCCTCGTCGTCCTCGGTTTGCAGGATCAGTGGTCGCAGCGGCCACTCCGGGTTCTGGCCACAGACGACGCCGACGTTGCCGTCCATCATCATGACGCGCGTACCGGTCGGATAGACACCCAACGCGTGAATGAACTCGCCAACCAGGGCAGCGTCATAGGCCTTGTCACGCTGCCCGTTCAGCACTCGCAGTGCGTCGTGTGCGGAGATCCCAACTGCATAGCGCCGATCGAGCGTCAGCGCGTCATAGCAATCGACGATTGCAGCGATGCGTGCATACAGCGGGATTTCGGTGCCGCGCAGGCGTCGCGGGTAGCCGCTGCCGTCGAGCCGTTCGTGATGACCCAGTAACATCTCCATCACGCGCTCGTGCGCATCCTGTCCCAGGCGAACCATCGTGAAGCCCTGCCAGACGTGGCGCTCCACAAAGTGCTTTTCCATCTGGTTCAGATCACCAGGCTTGGCCAGGATGGGCACCGGTACCGAGGTCTTGCCAATGTCCAGCAGCAGGCCGCCGATCGCCAGATGGAGCAATTCGTGTTCGTCGAATCCTAGATGCTTGCCGAACACCACGGCATGCAGGGAAGTGCCCAGCGCACGACGGTACAGGAATCCGCGGCTGCCATTCAGGTGCAATAGCCACAGACAGGCTTCACGATGCTTCAAGGCCGTGTCGACCACCATTTGGGCCGCGCGAGTTACCGGCCCGAGTTCCACGCGTCCGTGTTTACGCGCCGCCTGGACAGTTTCCGCCAGCCATTCGGTGACCTGGCCAAGCGCTGTCCGCGCCTTTGCCAGCGCATCTTTGCTGTCGATCACTTCAGGGCCCGGCAGATCGAACATGCCATCGAAGATGCCCGCTTCGCTGCGGAGTGGATCGACATAGACGTAGTTGCAGCAGCGGCGCAGGCTCTCGATCTGCGCGGATGAAGAGACGAGCAAACCCGGCCCGGCGAACGGAGTGTGCAGCCAGGATCGATCGAGTTCCGCTACGTACATGCCCGTTTCGAGGCGTTCGCACGGCAGGGTTATCAGGTGTTGGGCCAAGGCTTGCCCTCGGCATTGTAGTTATGCGAATTATCGCAGCTTATCAGGCAGGACACTCCGGAAACGTGATCGGAACCACGCGGTGCGGCCGCGTGCGTGCTTATGTCAATGATCCACATCCGCGGTTGCGTTACGGACTGACATAACGCCGGACGGTGGCCCCGGTTTAGTCCTCGACCGGCTCGCTGATTTCGAGCTGCTCAATGAGGTTGATCGCAACGCCGACGAAATCCGAGTCTGTGACGATACCGTGCAAACGGCCGTCGGTGACTACCGGCAGGCAACCGTACTTGTGACGCTGCAGGAATATTGCCGCCTGCCGCAGGCTGGCGCGCTCATCGACCGTCGCCACATCGCGCGTCATGAATTCGCCTATGCGAATCTCCGATGGGGTTCGCTCGAGTTCCTTACCCGAGAGATTGGAGGCCGACGCGGCCAGCACGTCGGACTGGGTGACCAGGCCCAGCAACACATTGTCCGAGTCGATGATGGGGATATGACGGATGCCTCGCGAGCCCATCAATTCGGTCGCATCCTCGAGGCTGTCGTCCTGGCTCAGCGTTGCCAGCTCGGTGGTCATGATTTCGTCGATCGTAAACATCTTCTTATTCACCCACTGCTGTCTGATATAAGATGGCAAAAACTCCGGTTCCGGGCATCTGTGGGAAACCACTATTGAACCGGCGGGCCTGGCGGCGCAGCCTGATTGATACCCGCATATACAGAGTCATGCCAGAACAAAAGCTACGTCAACTCGTTGCCAGCCTGCACGATGAACTCAGCCAGACGTCGTCGGTTGACGATGAATCCCGGGAGTTGCTGCGGGAGCTCACTGGTGACATCGACAAGCTGGTCTCGGCGGATGCCGTGGAGCACCGTGCGAGCGCCGCGGGACAGGTCAGCGAGGCCGCCGCTCGATTCGAGTCGGACCACCCGCGGCTCGCGGCCGTGCTGGGAGAAATCGTCGACACGTTGGCGAAACTCGGCATCTGAGCCCCACCACGATTACTCGGCCGCCGTCGCCCGCGGCAGCGCCGGCAGACCCTGCAGATAGGTTGCAATAGCGGCCCGGTCACCCGGCGTCAGCAGGCCCGTGTTGTCATCGATGACCGGCGCCATCGAGCCGCCAACGAAGTCGCCGTCCGGTAGCAATCCCAGTTCGAGAAATAGCTCGATTTCCCGCTTCCGCCATTTGCCGATGCCGTCATCAGGATGCGGCGTGATATTCGGCGTACCCTTGTTGTCGCCCCGCGGCGGCACGCCGGCCATTTCCTGGCCACTGATGGTTGCGCCGAGACGGTCGCGCGGCGTGTGGCATTCGCCGCAATGACCGAGATGCCGCACCAGGTAAGCGCCGCGATTCCATTCATCATTCCGCTCGGGATCGCCCGTGAATCGACCGGCGCTGAACTTGAGCGACTGCCAGGCCGCTGCGGCCAGGCGCGTATCCAGGTACCACGGCAGTTCGTGCTCACGGTTTTCCGCAGGAACTGGCTCCAGGCTGAACAGGTAGGCCTTGATCGCCAGCAAGTCATCGCGCGTCATCCCGGTATACGACGGATAGGGAAATGCCGGGAAGTAGTACTTGCCCCCCGGCCCCACGCCTTCCCAAAACGCATTGACGAATTCCTCGTCGGTCCAGTTGCCGATACCTGTGTCGCGGTCTGGAGTGATGTTTGGTGCGTAGAATGTGCCGAATGGTGACTCGAGCGCGCGGCCGCCGGCCAGCGGAATTGCATCGTCCGCTTTGGCCGTGTGGCAGGTAATGCAGCCGCCGGCCTGCAGCAGGTAGGCGCCGCGCTGAACTTGCGTGTCCTGTGCAGCAGCCGTCGCGGCCAGCAGCACGCCCGCCAGAGCGAGCAGGCGCATGGTCAGTATTCTTCGGCGCGGAAGCTCTCGTGACAGCCCTTGCAGGAATCGCCGGTGCGCTTGAACGCGGCGGCCATACTGCGGCGGTCACCAGACGCGATCGCCTCGCTCAGCGAGCGGCTACTGTCCTCAAACTCCGTCACCGCGGCGGCAAATTTGTCCGGTTGTTCCCAGATTGCCGGCAACGCGCCAGTGTCGTCGCCCGAACCGGCCGGGAAGATCTTGCCGACCTCGGTTGCGGCCTCTGCCAGCCCGTCGGCATGTGACTGCAGGTGACCGGTGTCCTCCAGCCCTTCGAACAAGACAACCGACATTGCCGAGATATGACCTTTCAGCACGTCCATCACTCCCTCACGATATTTGTGCCAAATCTCAGCATCGGCATCGTCGGCATGGGCCGGTATTGCCAGCACGGCGGCAGCGATCAACAAAATCACGAAACGGGGTGCGGCTCGCATCGGCTTCTCCGATTGTTATTCTGGGGACCCGGAGAATAGCAGGCCGCGATGTTGAACAGAAACGGCGGACTTACTCCGTCACGGTGCGGCAGGTCCAGCTTGCCGGGTCGCAACGGATCACGCGTGATTCCGCGCTGGTCGTGGGCGCTGCCGCATCCTGTTCGATTATCGTGCTGCCGTCGGGGCGGGTCACGGTTATTTGCGTGCCACGGCGAAAGTCTTCGCACTTGTAATCAAGCCGGTAGCGCCAGCTGCCGATCCGCAGGGCTTTGATTATCGTGTTACCGTCGGGACAAGTCTCGATCTCAGATGTGACGTCCACGGCGAGAAATTCACCTTTCCGGTTATAAACCGGGCCGAAGCGCCGGCCGCCGTCATATACACGCAGCGTCAGCTCAGACTCTCCCGGCTCAACGGCTGGTTCACGGTCTTGTCCGGCAACGGATGCGGACCAGCCTGACTCGGATGATTGCCGGTTGTAGCTGACTTTGGGTGATTCGTCGGTATCCGTCGCGGTTGCTGCGGTGGCAGCGAGACTCGCCATACCGGCGATCAGCGCATTTTGAAGACGGCTTAGCATCACCGGAATCTATCACAGGAACCGGCGCCGCTCCGGGAACGGCCTCACGTTCGAGCACTATGTCAAGCCGGCTGCGGTGCCGCTCACGGCGTATCCGCCGTGACGAGGGAACCACGCCGTTGCGACAGGACCTGATCGATGGCCTCTACGTAGGCGCGGATAAGTGGTTCGTTGTAATTCCCAACGGGCACGCCGTTATAGATGATTATCGTGCCTTCGTGTTCGATTTGCCGCGTATAGGGAACGTCCCAGTCGGCATAATCGATCGTGTCGTACACGTCGTATTCCTCAAAGCCCTCGAAATTTGCCATCGCGTGGTAATAGAGCGTGTCGGTGTTTTCGGCAAAGAACTCGATGGGGACATTGATGACATAGTCGTACCCGGCTTCCACGCCTTCCCAGAATGCCTGGTTGGTCGACAGGTACCGGTTCTCCGGATCGTTGATGTGATCGGCAAAATGATCCTGCGTCTCGACGATTTCCGTGCGCCCGAATTGGTACGAGTCAAGCAAATCCTGTAATGCCGTCATGGTGCCCCGTATGTAGCCCGGCGACAGCTCGATCCAGGCTTCGTGCGGTACCCGGTCCCAGGGCATGCCGTGCATGGACATTGCAACTTTTACATCGACGCCCGCCGGCAACTGGTCGAGGCGGTCACGCAGCATGTTGACCCAGGGCTCGCGAGTGGCCTCGAAGTCGCCGAGCTGCCGGGTCATGATGACCTTGACGTGCTTGTCATTCGCCTCTTCCCATTCATGGATGTAATGCATCGCGTGTTTGAACGCACCATTGAATTCCTCGTGATGGGAGTACACGGCGGCGGGCGCTGACAGGACTACGGTGTCGATACCTTCGTCAAGCAGGCTGAACATCGCCGCGCGGGCCCGACCGAAGTTTTCTGCCGTAATCCACCGATACGGAATATCGCCATACCGGGCGCGAATCTTGTCCATCGCAGCTTCGACGATGATGCGCATGCCGTGTTCGTGCGGCACCTTGCCCTGGACCGACGCTTTGCCGGGGGTGTAGTAGTAGGTGCGCGCCTTGTTGATGAGCTTTGCAGCGACGGACGGCATGCCGCCGCCGCGCCCCTCGAGCAGAAAATACCCGTGGTCGAGATGCCGGCTCGGGTTGGGCGGCACCCAGGCTATCTCCCCGCGACGCCATTTCTCGATGTACGGCAAGCCGTCTATGTCGGCGGCGCTGCCGTAAGGGTCTACCAGTTTCGTTGGCTTGAATTCCTCGAACTCGTAATAGCGATCAGTATCGAGTAAGACGATACCGCGATCTGCCCGGACGACATTCCTGATGGGCCAGGGAATGTATTGCAGTGATTTCAGCGCCATGTTGTAGAAATCTGTCGCTTCCATCTCCTCCGGCATGACCAGGTGACTGATGAACAACCCCACGCGGCCTACCGGTACGGTATCTTGCTCCTGGTAATAGACGTAGTAGTTGGGCTCTTGCAGCTGCGGCGGTGTGCGATTCATGTAGCGGAAGGTGCCGTAGGCACCGGCCACGAACACCAACGCGAATCCGCCGGTCCACGCCAGGAGTTTTCCCAACCTACGCATGCTCGATCATCCCTGGTCCGAGCTGGCGACGCTCTCTTCCTCGACATCGCCGTCCAGCCACGCGCGGACGTCGCGCGCAATCATGCTGCCTGCTTCCTGGACGGCCATATGGCCAACGCGCGGATAGATGATCATGCGCACATCCGCCTGTTCCAGCAGTTCTTCCAACTCGTAGGCCTGCTCGACTTTCGCCTGCGGATTCGCTTCTCCCCACAACAACAGTGTTGGCGTAGTAATGCCGCGCACCGCGTCTTCCAGATCACCGGAACGGTATTGGCCCAGGCGGGCCAACTGAGCCGCGCGCTGGCCTTCTCGCAGCCACATGTCGTGCCAGCGGTCGATGACTTCGTTCGGCAGGCGGCGGGTGTCACCCCAGGCGCTGCGCAGCATGAAGGCCGGTAACGCGCGCGGCAGGATGTACTCCAGGATCCGCGCGGACTCGGGAATTTGCCCCCGCGATCCCGATGTCTGCTCGCGGCCTTCCAGTGCTCCGGGGCTGAGCAGAATCAGTTTGTCGACGCGTTCCGGATGTCTCGATGCGTAGTGCAGCGATACGGTGCCTCCCAGGGAAGTGCCGCCGATCGTCAGGGTTTCCAGCCCGAGCGCGTCAATGAATCGCTCGGCCAGGTAGATGGTCCGCTCCAGGCTGTAATCGCCGGTCGGGTCCGGACCGGTGAGCCCGTGACTGGTCATGTCGAAGCGGATCACGCGGTAGCTGTCTTTCAGCGCCTCGACCCACGGGTCCCAGCCAATGAGGCTGGCGAAATTGGCATGTATCAGCACCACGGGTGGGCCGCTGCCCTCGTCGCGATAATGAATCCGCACGCCCTCGATGTTCATGAAGCGGGAGGCGTCGCTGGTGTACCTGGCTTCCAGGATCTCGGCCGGGATGTCGCGATAGGCCCACAGGGCCGCCAGGAGCGCGACCGTCCCGAGCCCCAGCACGGTCAGAAGGCTGTAGCCCAGGAACCTCAATAACCGCATGAAACCGCCAGATTTTCTGCTTTTTTCCGACATCCGATCCCGGCGATGGGACGAAATCTTGACTGTCAGATGGGGATTTTGCCAGTGATTACAAAGATCTTGGATATCTCGAAGAGGCTGCGCCGCGGGCCGGTCGTCATCCTGCTGGGAGCCATCCTGGTCAGCGGCATATTGATCGCGACCCGCCCCCAGAGTGCGCCAGTACAGCTGCCCGAGCGTGCGTGGAGCGTGGCAGTCATGCCGGCGCGCGCAGAAACTATTCAGCCCACGCTGGAGCTTTATGGACGGGTGGAATCCCCGGAGGATGCCGAACTCACCGCGGCGGTTGAAGCGGACGTTATCCGGGTGCTGGTAAAGGACGGCGACTCGGTTGCGGCGGGCACGCAACTGTTGATCCTGGACGACCAGGACGCGCGACTGGAGTTACTGCAGCGCGAGGCCGACGTGCAGGAAATCGACGTGCAGATTCGGCTGGAGCAGCGGCGGTTGGTGCGTAATCGTGAGGCGCTCGACAAGGAACGCGAGCTTTTGGAACTCGCCGAGAAGAACGAGGAACGGGTTCGTAGCCTGTATGACGATAAGCTCGTGTCGCTCGCCAATGTGGATGACAGCACCGAGGAATTGAAGCGGCAGCAGCTGTCCGTGACGTCGCGCGTGCTGGCGATCGAAGAGAGTGAATTACGTATCGGCCAATTGCGAGCGCAGCTCACCCGAGCCCAGGCGCTGCGGGAGAAGTCCCAACTGACCGTCGATCGCACACGGATTGCGGCGCCATTTGCCGGGACGATTTCCGAAGTGGAAATCTCCGTCGGCGATCGCGTGCGCGTCGGCGATTCGCTGATGCGTCTGCACAATCCCGACAGTCTCGAACTGCGCACGCAGATTCCGACGCGGTTTGCGAACCGTATCCGGGCGGCATTGAATCGATCCGAAACACTGGGCGCCTCGATCGACACCGGTGGCGGCAACTATGTCGCAACGCTCGAGCGGATTTCCGGGCAAACGCGGCAGGGCTCCGGCAGTGTCGATGCGTTCCTGCGCTTCGATCAGGCGCCGCGTTCGACGCAGCTCGGCGCGACCGTGCAGGTCTTGTTGTCCCTGCCGGCCGAAGGAGACGCGATAGCAGTCCCGGCCGAGGCGATCTACGGGCGTAATCGCATTTACACCGTGCAGGGCGAGCGGATGATGTCGCTGGATGTCGAGCGTCTCGGCGAGCGAACGCTTGGCAGCGGCACCAGCGAAATCATCATTCGCAGTCCGGAGCTCACTGCCGAAGACTTGATCATTACAACCAAGGTCTCGACCGCGGCGGACGGTCTGCTGGTCGCAGTGCGTGAGACGGATGCCGGTGACGGCGGGTCGCCGCTGCTCGCGTCGCGCGAAGCCGAGTAACTCGCATGCGTCCCGGCATCATCAGCACGTTCGTGCGGCACCCCGTGGCGCCGAACCTGGCCATGGCTGTGATGATCCTGGCCGGGATCTGGGCGCTCGGACAGCTCACGCGGCAAATTTTGCCGGCCTTCGAGTTGTCAGTCGTGAACGTGCAGGTTGCCTGGCCCGGCGCGTCGGCCGAAGACGTGCAGATGGCTGTGACGCAGCCACTGGAAGACCAGCTCCGCAGTGTCGATTCACTGGAAAAGATTCGTTCAACCTCGCGAGAGGGTGCCAGCCAGATCTCGCTCGAGTACAGCGAATCCACGGATATGGGGCAGGCGATCGACGAGGTCAAGCAAAGTGTCGCGCAGGTGCGCAATCTGCCGGCGACTGCCGAGGAGCCGGTAGTCACGCTGGTCGCGCGCAATGAACCCGTGGCCCGTTTGGTGCTGACCGGTCCAGAGCTCTCGGCGTTGCGTCCGCTGGTGCGAACTTTTGAGCGCGAGCTGCGCGCGCTGGGGCTGGCGCGTGTCGGAATCGAAGGGCTGCCGGAACAGGAAATTGCCATCAAGGTCGACGGCGAGCGCCTGAACGAACTCCGGTTGTCCCTGCAGGACATTAGCCAGCGGGTGCGCCAGGCCAGTGCCGACGTGCCTGCCGGCTCCGTCGGTCGCGCCGAATCCGCGCGACAGCTTCGCAGTATGGACCAGGCACGTAGTGTCGAGGATTTCCGGAATTTGCCGGTTGCCGCGGACGCGGACGGTCGACTGCTGACACTGGCGGATGTTGCCGACGTGGAACGGCGCGCGCGTGCGGATCAACCTGCGCTTTTCGTCAACGGAGCGCCGGCAATCGAACTGCAGGTCTCCCGCGCCGAAACTGAAGACGCTCTGGATGTTGCCGAAGTACTGTTGGCCTGGGTCGATCGCACCCAGCCCACGCTCCCCGCAAACGTCGAGCTGCTGGTTTACGACGAACCGTGGCGCCTGGTTGACGACCGTATCAGTTTGATGATCAAGAATGCTGTCGGCGGCCTGGTTCTGGTCGTGATTGCGCTCTTCGTCTTCCTGAATGGCCGGGTCGCATTCTGGGTTGCAGTCGGCATCCCGGTTGCGGTGATGGCCGGGTTGATGGCGCTTTACCTGTTTGGCGGCAGCCTGAACATGATCAGTCTGTTCGCCATGGTCATGGCGCTCGGCATTGTCGTCGACGATGCGATCGTGGTCGGCGAAGAAGCGGTAACGCGTTACCAGTCGGGCGCGAAACCGTTGGAAGCGGCCGAACAGGCTGCTTATCGCATGCTGGCGCCCGTGACGGCTGCATCCCTGACCACCGTGGCTGCATTCGTACCTTTAATGACCATTGGCGGTCCCGGCGGCAGTATCCTGTTCGCGATACCACTGATCATGATCTGCGTCGTAGTCGCGTCACTGATCGAGTGCTTCCTTGTGTTGCCGGGCCACCTGCGGCACTCCCTTGAAGCGTCATCACACCGCCCGCCGGCCGGCTGGCGTCTCAAGTTCGACGTCGCCTATGAAAACTTCCGCTGTGGTGTGTTCCGTAATGCGGTACAGAAGGCCGTCGCGAATCGCGGCACAACGTGGGCGCTCGCGATCGGCGGACTGATTCTGACTGCCGGTTTGATTGCAGGCGGCCGGCTCGACTTCACGCTGTTTCCGCAACCCGACAGCACCAAGCTACAGTCGATCATCCGGTTCAGTGCCGGTACTCCGGCCGACCGGGTCGAAGCATTCGTGAACGATGCGCGTCAGGCGCTGCGCGATGTCGAAGCCAGCGCTAACGAAAAGCTGGTGGAACTGGAAGTCACCAAACTGGGTCTTGATCCGCGTGGAACGCGAGCCAGCAACGTGGCGACCATGACCGTGCAGCTCGTTCCGCAGGCGCAACGCAGCCTCTCAAACGCGCAGTTGATCCGGCAGTGGCGCGCTGCCGTGTCGCGGCCGGGCGGGCTGGAGAGCTTCTTTATTCTGAATTCGGTCGGCGGTCCGGCTGGCAATGACATTGAGCTCAGCATCGCCGGCATGGATCCGGAGGCGCTCAAGACCGCGTCGATCATGGTGCAGCAGGCGCTGCGCGGCATTACCGGGGTGAGCGGCGTGCGCGACGACATGGCCTGGGGCAAGGAGCAGCTCATTTTCGAGCTGTCGCCGACGGGTGAGGCGCTCGGCCTGACGGGCGACGGTTTGGGGTCGCAACTGCGAGCAGCTTTCGAAGGGGACCTGGTGCAGATCTTCCAGGACCAGGGCGACGAAGTCGAAGTGCGTGTGCTGGTCAGCGACCGCGAACGGGATAGGCTCAGCGCGTTGGAGACTCTACCGGTGGTGCTGCCGACCGGGGAAACCGTGCCGCTCAGCGATGTCGCGCGATTGAATTACGCGCGGGGCTTCGAATCCCTGCGCCGTGCCGGCGGTGACCTGGCCGTGCAGATTACGGCGGATGTCGACGAGCAGTTGAACAACAACAACGCCGTGCGCGCCATCCTGAATGCAGAATTGCTGCCGTCGCTGCTGGAGATGGACGGCGTCAGCTATTACGAATTCGGCGGTGATGCCGCGAGCCAGCGGGAGACGCTCGGCGACGTCGGCACCGCACTGCCGCTGGCCTTCCTGTTGATCTACATCATCCTCGCCTGGGTGTTCGAGTCTTACCTGTGGCCCGTGGCCGTGCTGTCCGTCGTGCCGTTTGGCATCGTCGGCGCAATGATGGGGCACTGGTTACTGGGCGTCGATATCACGCTGATGTCGATTTTTGGCTTGTTCGGCTTGATCGGTATCGTGATCAATGACTCGATTATCCTGGTCAGCGTATTCAGGGAACTCACTGCGCAAGGCAAAAGCGTGGTCGAGGCGGCGACCGAGGCCGCGGTCAAACGCAGCCGCGCCGTGATCCTGACGTCCATTACGACCGTGTTCGGCGTGATGCCGGTGCTGTTCGAAACGGACCTGCAAGCCCAATTCCTGCGGCCGCTGGTGGTGTCGCTGGCCTTCGGACTGATGTTCGCCACCTTTATCGTGTTGTTCCTGCTGCCGACAGTCCTGGCCAGCCTGGACGCGCAGCGAGATCGTTTCGGCCGCATCAAGCGGATCTTCATTGCCCCGCCAGACGCCGCAGCATCCTGACACCGGCCGCTAACCGGCCCCCTTCAAATACCCACCAGCACAGGGCTCCAGGGTCTTATTGACACCCTGTCGGCAAGTATCCATGATAGCGACACCCTGTCGCTAAATACCGGACTGTCATGTTTATAGCCCTGCGGGACCTGGCCTACGCGAAGGGTCGCTTCGCCCTGATGACGCTCGTGATCGCGCTGATCGCGTTGCTGATGACGTCCCTGAGCGGGATGTCGGCGGGGCTGATCAAGAACAATATCTCGGGCCTGATGGAGCTCGACGTGACGCATATCGCGTTCGAGTACGACGACCGGCCGACGTATCGCAATACGATGATCGAGCGCGCTCAGTGGGAAGAGTGGGCCGAGCAAACGGGTGTCAAGGCCATGGAGCCGATGGGCCATACCATCTTCACTGCGCGTACGCAGAAAGACGATCCGCTGGAACTCGTACTGTGGGGTATGCGCCCCGCGTCGTTCCTGGATCCGGGTACCGACCTGGGCGACGCGATCGGCAAGACCGAAAACGGCGTGGTGATCTCCGGGCTGCTCGCCGAACGTGACGGCGTGGAGATTGGCGACACCATCACGCTGGATCGGGTCCTGACCGAGCTCGAAGTGATCGGCATCATCGAAGAGCGCAACATCGGGCATATCCCGATTGTGTACGCGCCGCTGCCGAAATGGCAGGAAGCGACTTACGGCCCGCCCGGCGGGCCGCCGCCGGGTGAGAAGCTACCGGCCATCGTATTCGACTTCGTCAGCATCCTCGCGATGCAGCTCGACGAGAGCATCACCCCGGAGCAGATTAACGAACTGGACGAAGAAATCGGTACGACGACGCGGGATCGCAATGGGTTCTATATCGCGTCGACCGGGTACGTCGAAGAAGTCCGCACCGTGCAGATCATTCAATTTTTTCTGTTCTTGATTTCGGCAGTCGTTATCGGCGCGTTTTTCGCCACCTGGACCATACAGCGAACCCGGGAGATCGGGCTGGTCAAGGCGCTCGGCGCTTCCAATGGTTACCTGTTGCGCGATGCCCTGAGCCAGGCACTGCTGGTAATGCTGGTCGGTGTTGCGATCGGTCTAACTGTTGGCCTGTATCTGGGGCGGCTCATCATGGCGAACACCAACATGCCATACATGCTCGAGGGCGATCAGATTGGCAATGCGATGGTGCTGTTGATCGTTGCGGGCCTCGTCGGTGGCGCGTTGTCTATTAGACGCATTACGCGAGTCGATCCAATCATCGCACTGGGGCAGGAACAATGAGCATGCGTGCCGAAAATGTTTCGCTGCTGCTCGGCGATGGCGACGAGCAAATCAAGGCGCTGGACGACGTGTCTGTCAGCGTTGCTGCTGGCGAGATGTTAATCGTGGTGGGCCCGTCCGGGGCGGGTAAATCGAGTTTGCTGGCCGTTTGTGGCGGTCTGCGCACGCCGACCAGCGGTCGGGTCTGGATCGACGATACCGAGATTACCGGCATGCCGGAGAAGCAACTGGCGGAAGTCCGGCGTCGCAGCCTTGGTTTCGTCTTCCAGCAATCCAACCTCGTGCCGTCGCTGTCTGCCCTCGACCAGTTGCTGCTTCTCGTGCACATGGGCGGGCGCAAGCCGCGCGCTGCAGATCGTGACAAGGCCATGGCCCTGCTCGAGGAAGTTGGCATGGCCGACAAAGCCAGACGGCGCGCCGGTCAGCTATCTGGCGGCGAGCGTCAGCGCGTTGGCATTGCACGTGCGTTCATTACTGATCCATCGCTGCTGCTGGTCGATGAACCCACGTCAATGCTCGACAGCAACCGCGGTCATCAAATCGTGGAGCTGCTGCGCCGTGCGTGCCACGAGCATAAGGTTGCCACGATGATGGTGACGCACGACCGGAGCGTGCTGGATACCGCGGACCGGGTCGTCAGCATCAGCGATGGCCGCCTCGCGGCGATGTCCGATGCCGAAGTCACCTCGGTGCAGAGAGCTGCCAATGCCACGTATTGAAGCCGAAAACATCGAGGAGCACATCCGGATCCAGACCAACCGGATCCTGGATGCTGCCGCGCAACTCTTTACCGAACGCGGTTACAGAGGCACCGAGATGCGCGACATTGCCGGATCGATTGGCCTGCGGCGAAATTCACTGTACCGCTATTTCCCGAACAAAGATCATATTTTGCTGGCCTGCGTGCGTCGCGAGATGGAGCCCAATCTCGAACGGGTTCGCGCGCTGCAGACACGGGAACCGGATCCTCGCAAACGTGTCGATGCGTGGCTGGATCTGCAAATGGACATTGCCGCGACAGCCTGCCACGGGATGATGCATATGTCGGGCGAAATCTCCGAGAGCGAGCCGGAATTACGGCAGGAGTTGTCGGCTCTGCATGAACCGCCGAACCAGGTGTTGCGAACGGCTGTCGACGAATTGCTCGAAGGTACCGGCCGAGACGCAGAGCTGGTCAGCGCGATGATCTCCAGCATACTGCGGTCGGCGGCCGCGGTGGCGCTGCGCGGGGGAGATTCGGTTGCGGCGATTAAGGAATTAAAGACATCGGTCGGTCGCATTCTCGACACGACCAATTGATTGACGTCGACTGCGGACCGTTGGCACGGTCGTGCAGTCAGGAGGAAAAGATGAACTCAGGCCATTCAGTGAATACCTCTGTAGCAGCATTCGCGACACTGAGTCTTTTGGTGTCGACGACTACTTTGGCTCAGGATCATTCCGCACACCAGCATCATGACCACGGCGGAGTCGTCGAAATGGACGCCGACGGCAAGCGGCTGAAAAGCTATGACGTGAAACACGACATGGACGCGGAAACCATGGCCGCACTGCGCGAAAAAATTGCGCTTTACCGTGGTATGACCGACATGGAGCTCAACATGAACATGTCGGCCATGGGGCCCAACTACGAATGGTATGCAAGCGACCTGGAAAAGCAGGGCGAGATAGGCGTGCTGATTCTCTCTCACGGTGTGGGTGAAAACAGTGACCGCATGCTGAAGGAAGCCCTGCAGCCGGTCACGGACCGCTGGCCGACCGCAATCGGCTTCGGCATGGCCATGATGCAGTCCACGCATCTGCAGACGTCGGTCGATGACCTGATGGAGCGGGGCGCGAAGACCATCGTGTTGGTACCGAACGGCACGACGACCGAGTACAACACGCTCACCCGACAGTGGAAGTACGTCTTCGATATCGACAATGAGGAGGCGACCTACCTGGAAGTGCCGAAGGTCAGCGCGGACGTGCGTTTCATTATGACGGCGCATTTCGCCGACAACCAGCTAATTACCGATATCCTTTACGACCACGCAAAGGAAGTCAGCAAGGAACCCGCCAACGAAGTTGTCATCCTTGTCGCGCACGGCCCGGAAGACCTCGAAGATAACGGGCCCGACCTGGCGATCCTGCAGGCGCACGTCGATCGAATCGCCGCAAAGGGCGAGTTCGCCGACGTGAAGATCATCAACCTGCAGGATGACGCGATTCCAGTAATTCGTGAGTCGAATGTCCGTAAGCTGCGCCGCTGGGTCAAGCAGGCGGACAAGAAGGGGCAGACCCCGATCGTCGTGGCGCTGGCCGCCGCGAGTCACGGTGTGCAAACGCATATGCGCCAGGATCTGCGCGGCCTGAACTATGTGTTTGCCGATAAGGGCATGTCGGAACATCCCAAGTACATCGAGTGGATCGCATCCGTCATCGAGGATGCACTGGCCACAGAGCAGCTGGCCGACGTTCGTTAGAGGGGACAGATCATGACTCGTGAGTCGACCGCAACTCCATTTGAAAAAGGGGATGTCTTTCTCGGCTGCACGTTGCTGAACGTGCCGGAAGACGATCACGCTGGTGAAGGCCGTATCTGGCAATACGACAAGGACCTCAATTTCAAGGGCGAGCTGTGGACCAAGGGCGGCCATCACTTTGTCGGCGGACTGGAGTTCGATAACAACGGCGTCTTGTGGGCTTTCAACGATCTATGTGTGTTGCATATCGATCCGAAGACCGCACGGCAGCTGCCGTTGTCCGACAAGTTTCTGCCGCGCAGCTACCGCAGCGCGAGTTTCGACAAGGCCGGCAATGTCTATCTCGGCGAACACATGAAGGCCGAGAAGAAGCCGGACAACGAATTTGCGAAACGCACGACCATTGTCTTCCCCGTTATTCCTGATGAGGGAATCCTGGGGTTCGGCTACATCTACAAATACGACGCCGACTGGAATTTGCTGAATATCTTCAAGACCGAGACCGCGCCGGATCTGACCGGCTTCAAGGGTGTCACGCATTCCAGCCTGCATCCGAGCGAGAAGTTCATTACGTATGCGACCGAAACCGGCAAGCGGCTGATGCGCTACGACGTGGTGAACGACCAGCAGATGCCGGACCTGGTGACCTATCCCGGTGACGACATCACGGACCGGGTTTGGGTAATTGCCGTGAAATACATGCCGGATGGGCGGCTATTGATCACCCGTGGCGATTTCATGGAATTACTCGATGAAGACGGTGAAGTCTTGAAGTCGTATCCGCTGGAGACCTACGGCTGGTCGGATATCGAGGTTTGTGGTGATGGCGAGCACTGCCTGGTCAGCAGCATCTGGACGGGTGAAGTGGTAAAGGTCCACGTCGACAGCGGCGAGATCGTCGGGCGAATCGATACCGGGTTTGCCGCGCCGAATCGCTGTCTCGCTGGCATTGCTGAATACAAGGATTGACGACGCGAAGGGCTTAGAGCACCGACTCTGACCCGGTAGAGAAAACGGGGGACGATATGAAAATTCAGTTGGCATTAACGACAGGAATGCTCGTACTGGCGGCACCGGCCTGGCCGGGCGCGCACGACGGCTCGCGCCCGATGGACCATTCGGCGCACCAGGGCCACCAGATGACCGATGAGCAGCTCACGACCTTGCGACGCAAGATCCCGCTATACCGCGAGTACACCGACGAAGAAATCGCCTACGGCATGAGCCGGATGATGGCGAAGAACAAATGGGGCTGGATCGCCGAAACGTCTGCCGGAGACAAGGTTGGCATTCTGACGCTGGCGCATGGTTTCGATGAGCCCGCCAATGAACAATTTCGCGAAACCTTCCGCCGCAGCGGTGCCGACTACCCGACCACCTACGCGTTCGGCATGGCGATGATGGGATCGGGCCACATCCAGGAAGCCGTCACGGCGCTTGAAGATGCCGGTGCCGAAACGATCATCGTCCTGCCGACAACGACGGCCGACAATTCCACGTTGATCCGGCAGTGGGACTATATCTTCGGCAAGCGGGAGGACTCGGCTTACCTGGACGTACCGCGTGTGCAGTCCAAAGCTCGTTTCATCTGGACCGAAACTCCGACGGCGCATCCGCTGATGGCCAAGATCATGCTCGACTATGCGCGTGAGAACAGCACGAATCCGGCGAATGAACTGGTCATCATCATGGGCCACGGCCCGCAAAGCACGGAGGACAATGCCAAGGAACTGGAAATACTGTCCCGTCATGCGGCTTTCCTGAAGCAGGAAGGCGGGTTCATGGATGTGAAGTTTGCCAACGTGCAGGATGACTCACCACGCGCGGTACGTGCCGCCAACGTCGAGGTGATTCGCGGCTGGGCACAGGCAGCCCTGGATGCCGGTCACGAAGTGCTGGTCGTGACCACGGCGCTGACTCAGAGCGGTGTCGTCAAGCGAATGGGTCGCGACGTTGATGGTGTCGCGGTATTCAACGACAAGGGATTGATGCAACACCCACGCTTCATCGACTGGATCGATGAAGTCGTGGCGGGGGGTACCGCCGAGCTCACCGCCGGTTTGTAACGCGGATAGATGACGCTCGGATCGCGGAGCGATCCTAGGAGATGTCCTTGCGGATGGCTTCGATCTCGTCGTGGCCTTCCGCGACGAGCTTGAGAAACGGCTGACCCCAGAGTTCGAGGTCCTGCAAGAGTTCGCCCGCTGCCGCAGCTTCTTCCGTGCCCTGGTGTTCGCGTACACGGTTATAGAGCTTCGCCGCCGACAGCAAGGCCGCGAACGGCGTCAGGTCGCCGGTGTCGTCATTGGCGATCGCATCCTGTCGGCCGACGGCGACGGCAACATGATTCGGCACGCCCCATTTACCAATGATCTGCTCGCCGATGGTGGGCTGCCAGCTCGCCATCATCCGTTCCCAGTTCTCGTTGTTCTGTATTTCGATACCGCGCTTCTGCGCGTGCGTCAGCAGGTATAGTTCACCAATCCGATGCAACAGTCCCGCCACCATCGCCTCATCCGCAAGCTGGCCGAAACGCTTTGCGACGACGATACAGATCGCGGCCACGTGATTGCTCGACAGCCAGATTTCGGCGAGCCAGGGACGAATCGGCTTGAGCCACTCGTGCTGTTGTAGCTGGCGGATGGAATAGCTGCTGGCGGCACTCCAGACGTTCTTGAAACCCAGGCGGCTCACTGCCATTTTCAGATCGCCAATGGCCCGGCCGCTGGCGTTGAAGGCCACTGAATTCGCAATTTGCAGTAGCCGACTTACGAGGCCAGGTTCGGAGTTGATCAGCGACACGATTTCCCGGACGTCGGTCTCCTCGGCACGCAGCGCCCGGTTCAGGCGCATGGCCACGTCCGGGAAGCCGGGAATTTCAACCCGGTCCTTTTGCAGCTCCTCCGTGAGCTGCCGGACCAGCCCGTTGGCCGTACCCGGCGCGTTCAGCTGGTCATAGGTGCGCAGACTGCCGCTGGAGCGCCCCGCGCCTGTGCTGCCGGGTTTCTCGGTGGCCGTCTCGCCGTCCTGGCGTGGCGAATCAGGGGCTTTGACTTCGTCCATCGTGCATCCCGGGCTGAGCTATCCCGGAAATCATCGGCAGCGGGAATGAAAAACTTTAGGCGCCGTCAGGTGGTGACCATTTTGCGGGCGTAACTGGCCTTGTCTTTGTCGCTGGGTTCATCCTCGACCTTTGGAGGCACGGCCAGGCCACGCTGGCAGGCCGGCCGCGCGTCAAGCGCGTTAATCCAGCGCTGCAGGTTCGCCAAACCGTCGACGGACACGCCGGACCATTCGTGGCCGCGCACCCAGCACCAGTTGGCGATATCGGCGATCGAATAATCCCCGGCCAGCCACTCGTTGTCGGCAAGGCGCCCATCCAGCACCTCGAACAGGCGCCGGCTCTCGTTCTGGTAGCGGTCGATCACCGGTTGCACTTTTTCTGGCCAGTAGCGATAGAACACGTTCGCCTGGCCCATCATCGGTCCGATACCGCCCATCTGGAACATCAGCCATTGCATCACCAGGCTGCGACCCTGCGGGTCGGGGGGCAACAGACGACCGGTTTTCTCCGCCAGGTACACCATGATCGCTCCCGACTCGAAAACCGCGAAGTCGCCAGCGTCGCGATCGACAATCGCCGGGATCCGGCCGTTCGGATTGATCTTCAGGAACCAGTCCTCCTTTTGCTCCAGGTTGTCCAGCCGGATCGGGTGGACCTCGTACGGCAGCTCGAGTTCTTCGAGCACGACTGAAGCCTTGAAACCGTTCGGCGTACGCGCCGTATAAAGATCAATCATCGTAACTAAACCTCAGCTGGCCGCTTTCAAGAATCCCACGCGCGCAGCCAGCCACTTCAGAATTGCCAGCAATAACAAACCCCAGCCGAGGAGCTGGGCCACCATGACCGCCGCCAGTTTCGCCTTCTTCGCAATGACCAGCAATGTTGCCGCCAGGGGCGTTGCCTCGGGCGCCGCGGATACAACTGTCAGCGCGAAGATGTTCTCCAGCCAGTCGAAGGCCGCGCCGATCATCAGCACTGGCCACAGCCTCCGCTCGGTCACCCAGGCGTACGCGCCCGGCGCCAAATGACGTAGCGAGAATGCGGCGATACTCGCCAGGAACAGCGCGGCGAAGAACGGGAAAAAGAAATCGGCGAATGAGAACGCGTAGTAGACCTGCTTCGCCGCCTCCGTATACACGGGTAACTGTTCCGTGATCTGTTCGGTTGTCAGCGAATTCTGAAAGTCGAACATCTGCTGACCGGCCGTCAATTCGTCGAATGCTTTGCCCAGTGGACCGAATACCGCGAACAGGCAGCCGAATGTCACGATCGTTGCCAGCAGGAATAGCCAGGCGTGCCGGGATGCATAGATGATCAGATTGTTGAGTTTGGTTATCACGCTCAGCGGCCTGCGCCCTCAGATCGGTTCCCGGATCGTTGGCACTGGATCCAGCGTCATGAAGAAATCGTACAGCGCGCCGAGATCCTCGTCACTCATCTTGGAAAACGCGTTCCAGTTCATCAGCGTGTTTTCTTCCGGCGCTACCGGTCGTGCCTGGCCATAAAGGCGGAAGCGATTCAGGAAATCTGCCTTGGTCCACGCGCCGAGGCCGTCCCGGTGCGGCGTCAGGTTCATCGGGTACATCACGCGGGGCCCGAGGAAAAACGCCATACCGCCGGAGTACTGTCGACCCGGAATGTCCTCCAGCGAATTCGGGTCGCGCGGCGAATGGCAGAACTTGCAGCGCGCTACGACTGCCAGGTATTCGCCGTACGCGAGCCGATCGCTCGCCTCTGGCGCGACGATCCGACCTGGAACGGGTTTCGGCCACAGGCTGAATACATAGTCCAGCGGAAAATCCACCTCTTTGCGCGGTCGGACCGACTCCACCGGATCCAGCGAGCGCATGTAGGCGATCACGTCGTACACATCTTCGTCGGCGAGGTCTCGGTAAATGAAGTACGGCATGATCGGGAACAGATAGCGACCATCGCGATCTACGCCCTCGCGAATTGCCCGTAACAATTCACCGTCGGTCCACTCGCCGATCCCGGTTTCCGGATGCGGAGTCACGTTGCGAATACAGAGCACACCAGGGAAATATTCCTGGCCGACATTCACACCGGCCGCCGGCGTGGTCTTGTCCATGCACTTGCGCCCGGCACCGATCGGCTCTATTGGCGGCCCGCCATAAAGCGTCCAGTCCCGTTCCGAATGACAGTCCACACATTGCAGAACATTTTCGGCCAGGTAGCGGCCTCGTTCGATGCGCTCGGGTGTTAGCTCAACCTGGATCTCCGGAGCCGGGCGGCTGCGCGGCAAAAAGAACTCCAAATAACCGACCCCTGCCAGTACAGCGGCCAGCACCAGCCCGGCTATTGCAAGCAACGCCTGCTTCACAATCGCTTTTCCTCACCCGGGCGTACAGTCGACCCGTCCGGGACCAACCTTGTTTCGCTGTGCTCCCAGCGTAAAGGTCTCTTGGCAGCTGAGTCTGTCCTGCGGACACCGCGCTGGCGGGTATACCGACGTATGCGATAACACCGGGTTAGTTCACGATGCGGCCATCCTTGATCACGACGGCGACATTCTCCAGTACCGTGATGTCCTCAAGGGGATTGCCGTCGACGGCGATGATGTCGGCGAGTTTGCCGGCCTCGATGGTGCCGAGAATGTTCGATTGCTCGAGCAAGGCTGCAGCTGCGACTGTGGCAGAGAAGATCGCGTCCATCTCTCGCATGCCGGCATTGACCATCATCGCAAACTCGTCGGCGTTCTCGCCGTGCGGCGTCACCGCCGAATCCGTGCCGAAGGCGATGTTTACGCCGGCCTTGTAGGCGATACCGAAATTCCTTGCCGCAGCTTCGCTGGCATCGATGACCTTCGCTTTGATGTTGTCCGTAAAGAAGGGGTTACCTTCCATCGTGGCGGCTACCTTGAAGCCCGGTGACAGTGTCGGTACCAGGTAAGCACCCGTCTGTTTCATCAGACGGATCGACTCGCGGTCGAGGAAGGTACCGTGTTCGATGCTGTCCACACCGGCGCGTAGTGCGGCATTGATGCCGTCCGTGCCATGTGCGTGAGCTGCCACCTTGACGCCCAGCGAGTGCGCTGTCTGCATGATCTCGACGAGTTCGTCGTCGGTCATCTGCTGATTGAGCCCGGTTGCGGTGTCGGACAGCACGCCGCCGGTGGCGGTGATCTTGATCCAGTCGGCACCAAACTTGACCGCATGCCGCACCGCCCGGCGGCAGTCGTGCGGACCGTCGCAGATCGTTCTTGGCGTCCACAGCGCGAGCAGCTCGGCTTTGTAGCCATCGACGTCGCCGTGCCCTCCGGTTGCCGCCAGAGTACTGCCAGCCGCGAAGATACGCGGTCCAGGGACGTAGCCGTCGCGGATCGCGTCGCGCAGGGCGTAGATGGCCTCTGACTTCGCGCCGACATTTCGGACCGTCGTGAATCCGGCTCGAAGCGTCTTGAGCGCGTAGTGTGCGCCGCGTAACGTCTCCATTGACGTCGTTACGTACAGCGCTTCGTTACGTGTGTTCGGCGACAACTCACCGGTCAGGTGAGTGTGCATGTCCATGAGGCCTGGCAAGACAAACTTGTCGGAGAGATCGATGGCGGTGACCTCTCCGGGCAGTGAAGATGGGTCTGCAAAACCGTCGCGTACGTCGCTGATGCGATTGCCGTCGATGATGATGGTTTGCCGGGATCGCGGTTCGCTGCCGGGTGTGGCAAGCAGGGTGCCAGCATGGATAACGGTCGTATCGGCCTGGCAAACGGCGCCCGCAAGCAAGGATAAGATAACGATGGCTGTTCGCATTGTCTTTCCCCCGGTGTCAATGCGTTCTTTTCATGCAAATTATCACAACTCCAACGGTACCCGGGCGTTTGAAGCCCATGCGCACAGTCCAGTCGAGCCCAGGCTGAGCTAACATGTAGGCTTAGTCCCAGTATTTTTGAGGCTCAAATGGCCTATTGGCTAATGAAATCCGAACCTGACGTGTTCGGTATCGATGATCTCAAGCGCGTGCGAGTTGAGCCTTGGGACGGCGTCCGCAACTACCAGGTGCGCAACATGATGCGCGACGATATGCACAAGGGCGACCTGGCCTTTTTCTATCATTCCAACTGCGATGAGCCGGGTATCGTTGGGATCATGAGTATTGCCAGCCAGGCTTATGCGGATCCCACCCAGTTCGACGCCGATTCGAAGTACTATGACCCGAAAAGCGACCCGGATGAGCCGCGCTGGTTGCTGGTGGATGTTCGCTACAAACGCAAATTGAAGCGCAACATCAGTCTGAAGGAATTGAAATCGCATCCGGAACTGGCCGAATTACCGTTGGTGAAACGCGGTAACCGGTTGTCGGTGATGCCCGTCGATGAGCGCGACTGGGAGTTCATCCTCGGCCTGGAATAACAGATAAGCCAACATGGACCGCACCGAGAGGTTCTACAAGATTCACCGGCTGCTGACACAGCGACGGCTGGTGACACGCGACCAGTTCCTGCAGGAGCTGGAAGTATCACGCGCAACTTTCAAGCGGGATCTCGAATATCTTCGCGATCGCATGAACATGCCGATCGTCTGGGACCGCGATCAGGGCGGTTATCGACTGGACGAGGATGCCCCGCAGGCGCACCTGTTCCAGTTACCCGGCCTCTGGTTCAGTGCCGAGGAAATCCATGCGCTGCTGACGATGGAGCAATTGCTGGAGCGTCTGCAACCGGGCCTGCTGGGTGCGCAGGTGAAACCGCTGCGCAACCGGATCCGCCGAATCCTCGACAGTGGTGACTTCAAAGCCGAGGACCTGACGCGCCGAATCCGGATCCTGCAAATGGGTGTGCGTCCGGTGGATCCCGATAATTTCCAGGCAATCTCATCGGCGCTGCTGTCACGCCGTCGCCTGCGTATCGATCACTACCGTCGCGCGCGCAACGAGACGCTCAGCCGTGACGTGTCACCACAGCGGATCGTCTTCTACCGAGACAACTGGTATCTCGATGCCTGGTGCCATTTGCGGCAGGCGCTGCGGACGTTCTCCGTCGATGCGATAGGTAATGCCACGGTGTTGGCAAAACGCGCCCGCGAAATCACCGACGCCACGCTGGACGAGCATCTCGGAGCGGGTTTCGGCATCTTCTCCGGCCGCGCTGCGCATACGGCCGTGCTGCGTTTCAACCCGGTTCGCGCCCGCTGGGTCTCCCGTGAAACCTGGCATCCCGACCAGGACGGCAGTTTCGAACTGGATGGCGCCTACGTGCTGAAGGTACCGTACTCGGATTCACGGGAACTCGTGATGGACATTCTGAAATACGGAGCTGATGTTGAGGTTTTGGCACCAGCAGAACTTCGCGAACAGGTGCGTGAGCAGCTCGATGCCGCGGCCTCGACATACAAGCGCTGACGGCAACTGGGAGAATCAATCATGGACTGGCCCGCCAAACGCATGGCAACACAGGACGGCAAGAGTTTCGGTATGTACGAAACCGCGTCCGCACTGGCGGCAGAAGGCGCCGACATCATCCGACTGGAAGTCGGCCGGCCTGTGATGGACACGCCGCCGCACATCAAGGCGGCGGCCAAGCAGGCGCTCGACGACGGCATCGTGCATTACGGTGACTTGCAGGGTTCGCGAGACCTGCGCGAGGCGCTGTCGGAAAAATTGGCGCGATACAACCACGTCGAGTTTTCGCCGGACGAGATTCTGATCACGAACGGTTTGACGCAGGCCTCATTTGCGACCTTCATGGCCGGCCTGAACGAAGGCGATGAAGTTATCGTCTTCGAGCCCTACTATCCACAACACAATCCAAAGATCGCGTTGATCGGCGGCAAAGTTGTTACCGTGCCGCTCGACAAGTCGGCCAACTTCCATCTCGATATCGCCGCGACAACAGCCGCGGTCACCGATCGCACCAAGATGATCGTGCTCATCAATCCGGCGAATCCGGTCGGTACCGTTTTTACGCGCGCTGAGCTACGGCAGCTTGCCGCCATTGCCATTGAGAACGATCTGCTGGTCGTGACCGACGAGGTCTATGACTTCATCGTCTACGACGACGCGGAGCATGTCAGTGTTGCCAGCCTGCCCGGTATGCGCGAGCGCACCATCACGCTGGGTGCCTTTACCAAGGCCTACGCAATGGACGGTTGGCGCATCGGCTACGCGGCAGCGGCGCCGAAATTCATTCAGGAAATCATGCGCGTGACGCTGAACGAAACCACGCACCCCTGCGTGTTCGCACAGGAAGGTGCGCGCGAGGCCGCCGCCGGTCCGCAGGACTGTGTTCGCGACATGCTCGCCGAGGATCAGCGACGGCGCGACCTGGTGGTTGCTCGACTCAATGAAATGCCGGGCATTCATTGCCACGTGCCCGAAGGGAGCATGTATGCCTTCCCGGATTTCAGCGCCTATAGCACCGATAGCGAAGAATTCGCGCTGACCATTCTGCGCGACGCGCACGTCGCCATGGAGGCCGGTGCTTTCTATGGTCCCGCAGGTGAAGGGCACCTGCGCATCTGCTTTGGCGCGGCCAGCTACGCGCGCCTGGATGAAGCGATGGATCGCGTGCAGGCGTTTCTGGAAAAACGTGGTACCGGTTGACTTCCTCATCGTCGGCGCCGGTATCGCGGGCGTGTCGGTCGCCTGGCAGCTCGCCGATCAGCATACCGTGATCCTGTTGGAGGCTGAGGATCAGCCGGGTTTTCATGCGACGGGCCGGTCCGCGGCATTCTTCCTCGCCACCTATGGGAATGCGGCGATCCGGGCTCTCACGGCTGCGAGCCGTGACTTTTTCGATCAACCACCTCCAGGATTTACGGAGCATCCATTGCTGGAACCGCGTGGCTGCCTGATCATTGCGGGAACCAATCAGCGTGCCGGGCTTCGCGAGCAGTTTGCCGAACTGCGCGAGGGCAGTACGGAACTGAGTTTTCAACCCGGCGAATTTGCACTGGAGCGCGTACCGGTGCTCCGCTCCGAACAGGTGTCTGCCTGCATCTGGGAACCCGACGCGCAGCGCATTGACGTGAACGCGCTAATGCAGGGTTACTTGCGTGGCTGCCGGCAGCAGGGGGCGCAGATCGTGACCAATGCGCGAGTCCAGTCGACAGTACGTGCCGATGATCATTGGACTGTCAGAACGACAACCGGTGAATTCCATGGGCGCGTGATCGTCAACGCCGCCGGTGCCTGGGCCGATGAAGTCGCTGACCTTGCTGGGGCTGAACGTATCGGTTTCACTCCGTTACGCCGCACGGCCTGTATCATCGAGACAGAGCCGGCAGTGGCATGCGGCAACTGGCCTGCTGTGACCGACCTGGACGAGAGTTTCTATTTCATGCCAGACGCCGGCCGACTATTGCTTTCGCCGGCTGACGAGACCCCGGCTGAACCAGGCGATGCCTATCCCGATGACATCGATGTTGCCATGGCGGTGGACCGCTTTGAGTCCGTGACATCCCTACAGGTGCGTCGCGTCGTGCAGCAATGGGCGGGGTTGCGAACCTTCGGCCCTGACCGCTCGCCAGTGGTTGGTTTCGATGCTTCGGTCGCAGGCTTTTTCTGGCTGGCCGGCCAGGGCGGCTATGGCATTCAGACGGCGCCGGAGCTGTCGCGGGTTGCAGCCGACATGTTGCGTTCGCGCCTGAATTGAGGAGTGCTCATGCTTAATCGTTCTTTGTTGTGTTCCGCACTTTGGCTGGTTCTTACTTCGATGTCGTGCCTGCATGCGGCCGAGACGCCCAATATCGTCCTGATAGTGGGGGACAATCAAACCGCGTCATTGCTGGGCAGCTACGGCAATTCCCATATCCGCACGCCGAATATCGACCGGCTTGCGGCCGAGGGCGTGTTATTCGAGCACGCTTATGCGGCGAATGGCGTTTGCTCGCCTACGCGGGCAACGCTATTGACCGGTCTAATGCCGTCGCAAACGGGTGTGCATGTCGCCTTGCAGGCCAAAACGGACATTCCCGGCTGGTCCGCGATCGAAGAGTTTCGTTCGTTGCCGCAAACCCTGGCCGACGCCGGATATGCGACTGCGCTGGTCGGCAAGTATCACCTCGGCAACCACGACCAGCCACAACTCGGGTTCGACGAATGGGTCACCTTCACGTCCGGCCACACCACGGCCTTCTACGGCGTGCAAGTGATTGATAACGGTGAGTCTTATACCGTCGACCGGCACCTGACGGATTTCTGGACCGGTAAGGCGGAGGAGTTCCTGGCCAGGCAGAACGAGGAGCAGCCCTTCTTTTTGTACCTCGCCTATAACGGCCCGTACATGCTGCCCCCGTCAGTGCTGTTGCCGCCGCGGAACCGGCACGCACAGTATTACAGCGAGCACACGCCACCCTTCCCGCAGGAACCGGTGCATCCGTATTTGCAGAATTGGGCGCAAGGTCGCGGCCCGACCGGCATCATGGTGAAAGAAGGCACGACAGCGTGGACGTCTATTCAGGCCCTGAACAATCGTACGGCGATGATCAACACAGCCGCCGAAACCACCATGGTGGACGACGGTGTTGGCCGGATACTGCAGGCACTGAATGAACTGGACTTCGACGACAATACTATTGTTATCTATATGGCGGATCAGGGTGCGTCCTACGGTCATCATGGACTTTGGGGCAATACATCATGGTCTTATCCATTCACGGCTTTCGAGCAACACATGCGCATTCCGCTCATCATCCGCTATCCGGCTCGATTAGCAGCCGGGCAGCGAATCACGCAGGTGATCGGTCAATACCATTTGTTCCCGTCCATTCTCGATCTCGCCGGCTTCGCGGATGTCACCATTGAGAATTCACCGGGCCGCAGCTTCGTCCCACTGATATCGGAAGCTGCCGCGAATAGCGACACGGCCTGGAAGGACGAAGCTTTTTTCGAATTCGTAACGGTACGAGTCATTCGCACGCCGCGCTGGAAATACATGAAGCGACTCGGTCTGGACAACGAAGAGCCGGGCAGTCTGTTCGACATGCAGGCCGATCCCGCCGAGAAGAACAATCTCGTCGATGATCCGGCAATGGCCGCTGTTCGGACAGACCTGGACGGCCGCCTGACCGATTTTTTCGGCAAGTACGCGGACCCGCGCTATGACCTCTGGAACGGCGGGACGGCCAAGGGACGCCTGCTGGAGGAGCACTACGGCAAGGACCATATATTCCTCGATGCGTTTCCCCAGTGGCAGCCGCCGGTGGTCGAAAAGGCCGTACCGTTCGGCACCGTCAACAACTGATACGGCCCGCTCGGCGCCCGCAATTCATATGCAGTTGCATTTGTTCGTTTTTTGGTTACTCTTACAGTGGCTAAGTCAAAGGAAATGTTGCAATTGAGCAACATTAGATATTGACCGGTCTCGCACCGTTTCGTTAACGAGGGGGGTCTCGTCATGAACGCACGTCCGTTCTGGTCTCGGTTGGTTCTATCATCAAGTCTGACGTTTCTGGCTGTGGCGCTGCTGGCAACCACGGCGTATGCACAGATGGAAGATGTCGTGGTCTCCGCCCGCCGACTGGGTGAGGAGCGGTTGCAGGATATCCCCGCAACAATTTCCGCGATCGACGAGAGCGTGCTGAGAGATCAGCAAATCACGGACTTCGATAATTTTGCCCGCTTTATACCGGGCCTCTCGTTTGACGATCAAAGCCCCGGCCAGCGACGCTATGTGATCCGCGGAGTCCGTTCTGCCGGCCAGCAGCAGGTCGGTGTCTACTACGACGACGTGCCTCTGCCGGGCGTACAGTCTTCTTCGTCCGACAGTGGGTCGCAGACGCCGGACCTCAAACTGTACGACATGGAACGTGTCGAGGTGCTCCGTGGTCCGCAGGGCACAACTTTCGGCGCCAACTCTCAGAGTGGCACCGTTCGTTTCATCACGAAAAAGCCCGTGATGGAAGAGTTCGAGGCCTACGGCATGGTCAATTTCAGTAATACCGAAGACGCCGACGGCAACAACTACAGCTTCTTCGGCGTTCTGAACATGCCGTTCTCCAAAACGTTCGCCGGACGCCTGCTGGTCTACGATGGCGAGGACGCCGGGTACATCAATAATCGTCGCTGCCGACCAATCGATCCGACCCAGCCCATCGGTATAGATAATCAGACCTGTCTGAATCTCGACGGGTTGAATAGCGTCGAGACAACCGGTGCCCGGGCGAACCTTCGCTGGCAGCCGTCTGACAAACTGACTATCGACGGCCAGTTCTGGTGGCAAGACCGCGAGCTGAATGGTGACAACCGCTATCACCCCTTTGATACGTATGGACAGCGCGGCGGCGACCCGAATGGCTCGAAAGACAATGTCGCTGCCTTTACGTTCTTTGAGACCGGTGAGTTCCTGGTTGGTGACTATGCACAGACTTTCAAGCCGGACGAGCAATTCATTGCGGCCGCCACCATCAATTGGGAGACTGACTGGGGTTTCGATGTCACCTTTGCCCCCTCGTTTTACAATCGTGACTTCGAGTTCAAGTTCGATTCCACCTGGATCATTACATTCCTCGATCCGATGGTTACGCGACCGGACCTGACCTTCGCGTTGACAGACCAAAGACAGGAACTGGATCAGTCGACCGTGGAGTTACGCTTTACCTCCAATGATGCCGATGCGGCATTCAGATGGGTTGGCGGTGTCTTCTGGCGCAAGCGTGAGTCAGAGTTTCAGAGCTTTGTGCCGACCATCAACGAGGACGGGTTGACCTTCGATCCGGGCACGCCATTCACGATTCCGCCTACCTCCAACCCCGGCGCCGGTATCCCGGGCTGCCATCCCTGCGTGTTCGCGCGATTCGCCAATAAGGACATCGAGGAGACCGCGGTGTTCGCCGACGCGACATTTACGTTTGCAGAGAATTTCGAGCTCGGCGCCGGCATACGATGGTTCGAGACCGACTTCGGTGAAGTTGGACAGACAGTATTCAATTTCGCGTTGTTCAGCCCGAATCCCCCGACCGGCGGACCGGAACTGCTGAGCGACAACGATAGCGAAACGCCGTGGCGGCTCAGCCTGGGCTGGAGCCCGACCGATGACATCACGACCTATATTCTCAGGTCGAATGGCTTCCGGCTGGGTGGCAGTAACAATCCCGGCATCATCAATGACCCGTCGAATCCCGGGATTCCGCCACTGTTTGCGGCAGACGAACTCATCAACTACGAATGGGGTCTGAAGACCCAGTGGCTCGAGCAGGCTCTGACCTGGAACCTGTACGTTTTTCTGCAGACCTTCGAGAACATCCAGGTGCCCGCGCAGGATCCAACCGGGGCCTTTAATTTCATCGGTAATGCCGGTGAGGCAGAAATCAATGGTTTCGAGACCGAGCTCTTCGCCAGTCCGACCGAGAACTGGGACCTGACTGCCAATCTGACTTACCTGTGGAAGAAAGAACTGACCGAGGACCAGGTGTCAGACTCGGTGGTGGCGCCCGGCAGGTCCGGCGATGAATTGCCGCGCATCCCGGAGCTCACCTTCGCGTTTACGGCGCAATACAACTATCCGCTGCCGCTGGCCGACTGGGATGGTTTTGTGCGTGTCGAAGGGACTTACACGGACAAGTCGGAAACAGAGCTGTCGCCGACTTCGCCAAACAACCGGTTCCAGGATGACTACTCGATCTTCAACGCCCGCCTGGGATTCAATCATGACCCGTGGGATTTGACTGTTCGCGTATTCGTTGAAAACTTGACGAACGAAGATGGCGATGTGTTCATTGGCGTGGGTAACGGACAGCCAACGTTCAAATACACGAACCGGCCACGCACCTTTGGCGTCGAGGTCAGCAAGGGCTTCGGTCGGAACTAGCATCTGCAGCGCCTGGGCGCTGCATCATAATCGGGCCGGCCTTCGCTGATCGAGGGCCGGCTTTTTTTTCAGGAGACGAAGGATGCTCCGCAACAAACATTCTTTCGGAGTCGGAACCTGCGGCGGTTTGCTAATGGCAGCCTGGCTACTGGCAATCGGCAACGCTCGGAGTGCCGACTACAACAAGCCGCCAGAATTCGTGCCACCGACGGGCACAACGATCATCCACGCTGGCACGCTGTTGGCCGTGCCAGGGCAGTCCACGCAGCAGGCACAGAGTGTCGTTATACGCGACGGGAAGATTGTGGAGATCCGGTCCGGGTATGTGCCCGCGGCCAGTGTCAGCGCTGTCGGCGAAGTCCGCGTGATCGATCTGCGCGAGCAGTTCGTCATGCCCGGCTGGATCGATTTGCACGTTCACCTGAGTGGGCAATCCGGATCGGCGCGCAAGCTGAACTTCGTTGAGATGGACCAGGCTGACGTTGCATTGCACGCGGCGATGTATGCGCGCCGGACGCTGATGGCCGGATTTACCACGGTACGTGACCTTGGATCGCGCGGGTACAGCATTTTTGCGCTTCGCGATGCAATTAAGGCCGGCAAAGTAGCGGGGCCGAAGATTCTTTCGTCGGGGGACGCAATTACGCCCACCGGTGGCCACGGCGACGTTCATGGTTATCGGCGGGAGGTGCTCCAGGCGCTCCCCGCGCTCGGTACCTGCAATGGCCCGGACGACTGCCGACGTGCGGTGCGGGCGGCAGTCAAACGCGGCGCCGATGTGATCAAGGTGACCGCAACGGGCGGCGTGTTGAGTGAAACCGCGACGGGCACCGGCCAGCAGTTCACGGACGAAGAGCTCAAAGCGATTGCGGACACGGCCCACGATCTCGGTCGGAAAGTCACGGCGCATGCGCATGCCAAGCAGGGAATCGAGGCGGCACTGCGAGCCGGCTTCGACAACATCGAACACGCGATGTGGGCTGACGAAGGGACTATGAAGATCTTCAAGCAGACCGGCGCGTGGATGGTCCCCACGGTTTATCCGATTACCGCGGTGGGCGACACCCCGGAGAAGATGAAGCAAGGACCGTTCAAGGACCTGCCCCCGCCGATCATGGCGAAACTCCTGCAGCTGGGACGTCAGCCCAAGGATATGGTCGCGCTGGCCCACAAAATGGGCGTGAACATCGCCTTGGGTACCGATTCGGCTGTGTCGCCACATGGTGAAAATGCCAACGAATTCATCGAGTACGTGAACGCCGGCATGACCAACATGGAGTCCCTGATGACCGGTACCGTGAATGCGGCCGAGGCGGCGGGAATCAGTGATCGGGCGGGATCGCTGGAACCAGGCAAGGCGGCGGATATCGTCGCTATGTCGGCCAGCCCGCTCGATAGTATTGAGGCGGTTCTCGATGTCGATTTCATCATGCGCGACGGGTTCGTCTTCAAACATGGGGCGGAACAATGAAAATCGTGATTAATCGATTGTTGATTTTTGGTTTGGCCGGCTGCCTTTTGTTCGGCATTGCGATGGCGGATGGCCTGCTGATACAGAACGTCACGCTGATCGATGGCACTGGCCGTGCACCGATCGAAAAAGCCACAGTACTGGTCGAGGACGACCGCATCACGCGCGTGGCCCGCAGCGTGCTGCCGGCGCCGAAGGGTGCACGGGTTATCGACGGCACGGGCAAGTACCTGATACCCGGCCTGATGGACATGCATATTCATCTGATGGGCGGCACCAAAGTCGAAATCGATGGACTGCGCAGCGCTGATATCGACCGCGACGCGGGCATTCGTGCATTGCACAGCTATATCTATGCGGGCGTCACGTCGATCTACGATGCCGGTAACAATCCGGCGTTCATTCTGCCGCTGCGTGATGACGAGCGGAGCGGCAAAATCGCGTCGCCACGCATTTTCGCCACCGGCGCAATCGTCACCTATCCCGGCAGCCATGGCAGCTCGGAGTTCTCCGTCAATGTTGACGACTGGCCCGAGGCAATCCCGTTACTCGATGCCTATCTGGAAACGGAGCCCGATGTCGTCAAGCTGACGTTCGAGGAGCGCGGCTGGGGTGCCCGCGAGACGATTCCGATGTTCCCGCTGGATCTGATGCAGCAGGTCATCGAGTACCTGAACAGTGCCGGTGCCCGCACGATCGTGCACACGTCGAGCGAGCGGCGGGCGCGCCAGGCAGCCTATGCCGGGATCGACAACTTTGCGCATCCGATCATTCAGGGGCCCGTAACCCCGGAGTTCGCCGCACTGATGGGCGCCAAGCGACTCCCGATGGTGACGACGCTGACGATCGGCGAGAACTACAGCCGCCTCGCGGAAAACCCGGAGTTTCTGGACACGCCGCTCTACCAGGCCGTGTTGACCGCGGAAGAAATCGAGGAGCTGAAGACCGTCAAGCGACAGGAGTACCAGGAGCGCACCTGGACCTGGTGGATGAAGATCATGACCGAGGTTGCACAGGAAAACGTTCGCCAGGTGCACGAAGCCGACGGGCTGCTGTGCGCGGGCTCCGATCAGACCCGCGGCACGGACCTGCATCGGGAACTGGAACTGCTGGCAGATGCCGGCATCGACAATCTGGCCATCATTCGAATCGCGACCCTGAATTGCGCCAGAATGCTGGGTCGCGAAGATGATCTCGGCTCGATCGAGGCCGGCAAACTGGCCGACATGGTATTGCTGGATGCCGATCCGGTTGCCGACATACGCAATGCGCAACAGATAGCCGAAGTGATCAAGGGTGGGCGGATTATTGACCGGACGAAACTCGATCTGCCGGTCAATAAGTAGAGTCCTTGCCTGCGCGACCTGTTGGCTCGCGGCCGCGAGCCCTGCGATTGCGGCGAGCGACGAGACAGCCGTTCTCGCCGGCTGGCTGCTGACCGAGCCCGGCGAGCCGCCGCGCACTCGTCAGACGCTGGTTATATCCGACGGCAAGATCCGGTCGATTGCCAATGGCTACGAGAGTGGTGCCGCTGAACGCACTGTCGATCTGCGGGATTATTTCGTGCTGCCCGGCCTCATCGATGCCCACGTCCACCTCGCCCATGCGCCCGACCCGGCGTTGTTGAGTGAAGCAGTCACCGATTCCGAGGCGGATATCTCGATTCGCGCCGCGCACCACGCCCGCATCGCGCTGCGAGCGGGTTTCACCACCGTCGTCGATTTCGGCACCCTGGGCGTGGAGGGTCACGACCGTGCGATTTATGCGGTGCGCGACGGCGTTCGCAAGGGACTGATAGACGGCCCGCGGATTTTGGCAGTGGGGAACCCGATTGCTGCTACGGGCCAGGGGCGATTCACGATCTATCGCCAGGAACTGGATGCGATTGTCGATCGCAGCTCGCTCTGCAATGGTGCGGAGGATTGCCGGCGCGCGGTGCGCGAGCAGGTGCGACGAGGCGCCGACATTATCAATTTCTTCAATACCGGCAGTCTGCTGGCCGACAACCCGGTCGACCAGGCTATGACCGCTGCGGAGATGCGCGCGATCGTCGAGACCGCGCATGCGCTCGGCCGACGCGCGATTGCAGACGGCCACCACGCGGCGGGAATTGCCGCTGCCCTCAGAGCCGGCGCGGATGTCGTGGATTCGGTACATCTCTATGACGACAGCGTCTTCGCGTTGCTGGGTCCGGATCAGTTTCTTCAATCGCATATTCACGGCGTCGTTGCCGCGATAGGCGATTCGCCGGAGTCGCTCCAGGACGGCCTGTGGGGCTGGTTGCCCGAGCCGTTGCTGACGCGGTTCTACAACATAAAAACGCGCCCGTTCGCGGTCATGCAGGCTTATCGGGCCGGCGTCCGAAATATCTCCTATGCATCCGACGCAGGCGTTTATCTCTGGGGCGACAATGCGCGCGACCTGGTGGAATTCGTCCAGCGCGGCATGGAGCCCGAGGATGCGCTTGCGACCGCGACGACCAATGCGGCGCGCATGCTCGGTATGGATGATCAGCTCGGTTCGATCGCGGTGGGTAAGCGGGCCGACCTGATCGCGGTTGCCGACAATCCCCTCGAAGATATCGAAACCATGCTGCAGGTGGAGTTTGTCATGCGTGACGGCAAGGTCTTCCGCGCCCCTGAGCGCTGACCGTCACGCCGTGCGTTTGTCGCGAGATCGGGAATTGGAGCACTGCTTTTCCGTGCATGATTTCCGTCGCCTGGCACGTCGGCGCCTGCCGCGTGTCATTTTCGAAGCGATCGAGGCAGCCGCGGATGATGCGTGGACACGACACCGGAACACTGACGCGTTCGCGACGTACGAACTGAGCGGTCGTTACCTTGTCGACGTGAGCAATGTCGACCCATCGACGACGATCCTCGGAGAGCGGGTTGCCAGCCCGGTCATGATTGCGCCCACCGCACTCAACCGCGTCTATCATCCGGACGGTGAACTTGGCGTTGCCAGAGCCGCCAGCGCGGCCGGCACGATCTACAGCCTGTCCGCGGCCGCGAGTACGTCAATTGAGGCAATCGGTCAGGCAACCGATACAGCAAAATGGTTCCAGATCTATGTCTGGCGCGATCGCGGCATCCTGCGGGACTTTATCGATCGCTGCCGCGAGCAACGCTATTCTGCGCTTTGTCTGACGGTCGATTCGCCGGTCCTCGGCAACCGGGAGATCGATCAGCGTAACGGGATCCAGGTGCCACCCCGGTTGCGCCTGGGCGGGATGATCGAAGCGGCAATGCATCCGCGCTGGGTGCAAGGCTACCTGCGCCAGCCGCGCATCGATATGGTCAATGTCACCGCGACCGCAGGGGCGCCAGGGGCGGCCGGCGCGGAGCTGTCCGACTTGGTCAGCTCGCAGATCGACGCATCGGTAACCTGGCGAGACTTGGAGTGGATGATCGGATACTGGAACGGCCCGTTCGCCGTCAAAGGCATCCAACATCCGGGCGATGCACGACAGGCGGCACGGCTCGGCGTTGGTGCAATCGTGGTATCCAACCATGGCGGTCGCCAGCTCGACGGCGCCGCGGCAACGATCGACCTGCTGCCGTCAATCGTGGATGCCGTTGCGCCGGATGTCGAGGTGCTGCTGGATTCGGGTATCCGGCGTGGCACCGACGTCCTGAAAGCCATTGCACTCGGCGCACGCGCCTGCATGATTGGTCGACCCTACTTGTACGGTCTGGCGGCGGGCGGTGAAGCCGGTGTCCGCAGAGTGCTGGATCTGATCCAGGCAGAGATTTATCGGGACCTCGCACTGCTCGGCTGCAATACACTCGACAGTCTGGATCGAAGCGCCATTGCCCGAGCGGCAATTCCGACATGACTGACACGGCAGAAAATCTGACTCGAACACTGGCGGCTTTGCAGGCTCGACTGGGTGACCGCGTCACCGAGAGCCACTCGCAGCGCGAGCATCACAGCCATGACGAGTCCTGGCATGAGCCCCGGCTACCCGATGCGGTTTGTTACCCGAAAGACATCGACGAGGTTGCAGCGATCCTGAGCACGTGCAACGAAAATCGCGTGCCCGTCGTCCCGTTTGGCACCGGGACGGGAATGGAGGGCGGCACCGTCGCAGTGCATGGCGGCATTTGCATCGATGTGTCGCGAATGGACCAGATAGTCGCTGTGCATACCGACGACCTGACATGTACGGTCCAGGCGGGCGTTACCCGCAAACAGTTGAACAGCTACCTCAGGGATACCGGGCTTTACTTTCCGATCGATCCGGGTGCCGATGCATCGCTCGGCGGTATGGCGGCTACGCGCGCATCTGGTACAAATGCCGTTCGCTACGGCACGATGCGTGAGAATGTGCTGTCCCTGAAAGCCGTGCTCCCGGACGGCAGCGTTGTAAGCACCGGTCGTCGGGCCCGGAAGTCTGCTGCCGGCTACGACCTGACGCGTTTGCTCGTCGGCTCTGAAGGTACCCTTGGCATCATCGTGGAGTTGACGTTGCGCCTGCATGGGCGGCCCGAAGCGGTTTCCGCCGCGCGCGTCTGCTTCGAGGAAGTCGAAGGCGCGACCCAGACGACGATGGCAACGATGCAGGCGGGAGTGCCGATTGCGCGCATCGAGTTGCTGGATGCGGCCCAGATGGATGCAATCAACCGGTACTCCAGGACCGCCTACCCGGCCAAGCCGACGTTGTTCCTCGAGTTTCACGGTTCACCCGCGGCTGTGCGCGAACAGGCCGAGACCGTCGGGGAGATCGCCGCAGACTGGGGTGGAGCAGAGTTTCAATGGACTGCCGATGAGCAGGAGCGACGTGAGATGTGGCAGGCGCGACATGACGCCGCTTATGCGGCGATGGCGCTAAAGCCTGGCTGCAAAGCCTATGCAACGGATGTCTGTGTGCCGATATCACGGCTTGCAGAGTGCATTCAAGCCACTCAGGAGGATGCGGCGCGTTATCCCGAACTGACAACGATGTTGACCGGGCACGTTGGCGACGGGAATTTTCACTACGTGTTCCTGATTGATGCCGACGAGCCGGCGCAGTATGAGCAGGTGCAGGAACTGTCGGCGCGCCTGGTCGAACGTGCGCTTGATATGGACGGGACCTGCACCGGTGAGCACGCGATCGGGCTCGGCAAGCGGAAATATCTCGAGTCTGAGTTCGGGCCAGATGCGGTCGATCTGATGCGCACAATCAAGCGCGCAGTCGACCCCAACGAGATCATGAATCCGGGCAAGTTGCTACCGCCAACGTCTGGCTAGTCCAGATAGCCACCGATCAATAGCCATAGATACGTCACGGTAAAACCTGTGAACGTCAGAATGCCAACGATGCTCCAGGCTTTCATCGCCGCTCCAGGCCGGGCATGCGCCAGCATCGGCCCATTGAAGACGGCACGATGATTCAGAATGGCAATCACTGGCGCGACGAGGAACGCCACCGTCGTGCCAAAATCCAGAAACCGTCTGAACGACGATGCCAAAAACGCCATCAGGATGATGGCGCCACCGACCAGTACTAACAGATAGAAACGATACGCCGGGGTGCCATCGAGTCGCACTTTCGTGACCATGCCAACGGGTTCGCCCCGCAGCACGCGTGTAATGGCGACGAATACCCGAGGCAGCGCATCGAGGCCAGTCAGCGTCGTGCTCAACATTACCGAAATCACCGACGCGGCGATCAGCGGTGCGGCCCAGCCACCGAGCGCCGACTCGTAGAGGGCGATCAGCTGGCCGGCAAACGGTGCGGCCTGCGCAGCCGGCTCGATGCCGGCGGGCCGCATGATGGCTGCGCCCATGATCAGGAAGCACACGGCGAAAAACGCGGCCCCCCAGTAACCGATGTTGAAGTCGGCAAGAACAGCCCGACGATCCGGCTCTACCCCGGCATCCTTCGCCTTGGCGACCGTCCAGACGGATTGCCAGACGGATGCATCCGAGGATACCGGCATGAATCCACCGAGTGCAGCGATAAATAACAGAAACTTCAGGTCGAGGTCTCCGGCGTGAAACGTCCAACCGGGAGCGCCGAGCCGCGGCAGCGACATCGCCGCGGCCGTAATGGTCGAAATCGACAGCACGGCAATAAGCACTTTGTTGACCAGGTCGAGCCAGTGAAACCGGCCGACTATCAGAAAGATCGCCCCCGCCACGAGAATGACGGCGCCGGAAATACGCACGTCGATGTCCAGCCCAATGGCAGTCTGAATCAGTCCAGCGGTCAGCATGCCGATCGCCCCGACGGCAAAGAACACGTACGCGAGCATTGCGCCGAGCAGCAGCCATACGGCAAATACTCCCTGGCGCCGATATCCCTCGACCAGGGACTCCCCCGATGCGGCGGTGTAGTAGGCACCGAACCGGAACAACGGGTACTTCAGTACATGGATTAGCAGGATTACCATACCGATGGCGACGCCATAGGTGGCGCCGGCGCGGGTGGATTGGACGAGATGCGACAGTCCAATCGCGGTTCCGGCGAACAGCAAGCCGGGCCCGAATGCGTGACGGAACTGGCTAAGCCCGGCCATCGATCTGAGGCCAACCCCGCACCGATACGCGATGCATGATTCGTCGCTCGTTGGCCTGGCGAGCCCGATGCAGAGTTTCAGCGCAGTGCAGAAGCTGCGCGTTATCCCAAATCACCAGGTCATTGAGCCGGTAGGCGTGACGGTAGATGAACTGGCTTTGCGTGGCGTGACGAGCGAACTCATCCAGCACGCGACGCGCCTCCGCATCGGGCATACCGACCACGCCAATGCCGGTGTCAGCGGCGCCGTAGAGCGCCTTGCGCCCGGTCACCGGATGGTCGCGAACGAGGTCGTGCTCGAACAGCGGCATGGAGCCGTCTCTGCGACCTTCGTAGCAGTGCACGATCGTGATGCTCTCGGCCAGTTCACGCTGTGAGTCAGTCATATCCTGGTAAGCCGCGACCTGATTGGCAAACAGCGTGCCGCCGCCGTGTTCAGGCACTGCAACGGCATGCAGCATGGTGAAGCTAGCGGGTTCAGCGCTGTGTACCAGGTCGGTATGCCAATGGGCACCGCCATTGAGTTGCCGGTCGTCGCGGTCATCGGCGTTGGACAGGGACATCACGCCCGGCAGACCGGGCAGTCTCAGGTCTGCTTCATTGTGCTCAATCAAGCAGCCAAAGCCGGCGCCTAATTCCGCCAGGTCCTTCGGTGACAACTCTTGGTCCCTGATGCAGAGCACGGCATGCTCGTACAGCAACTTGGCGAGGGACGCGGTTACGACGGGATTCAAATCCATGCGCAGGTCCAGATTGAGAACCTCGAGTCCCATCGAGTCTGACAACGCCCGGGTTTTCAGCGTACCGTGCATGGTGCCTTCACGAGTCATCGCGCCTGAATACAGTAGCCCGTTCCATGGCGTGGTGAGTGTTGTGCCCGAATGATGCGAATCGACGCCCGTCCGCCTTCACCAGCTCGAGCACGTCCGATGCCAGCGCGGTGTTCAGGGCATCGAGGCTGTCGAACACGACTTCGTTACCGAGGAACGCACCTGAAGCCGTAAGAGCCTCGGGAAGCTTGAGCGATACGGGCAGATAACAGAGGACATTGCGAATGCCTGGAAATCGTGCCAGTAGCGGTGGATGATTGCGCGTATAGAACGACACGAAGTCGGCCTCGTTTTCGACCGGGCCGTAATATCGCACCACGAAAGACAGCGGCGCGGTTCTTGGTGGCGGCTGAGCGTGACCTGGAATCGCATAGTGAACCGACTGGAATACATCGACGGTCGCCGCGTCATGCCCAAGCACATCCAGGACCAGGGCTTCATTGAATGCCGCAGACTCGATCAATCGGGTTGCATCCTGCAGGGAGTCCAGGTTTAGCTCCACCAGCAATGGGGCCCCCGGGCCGTCCTGGAAAGCCGGCACGTCATTGGCCGCCGGCCGATAGATGTCGATAAATCGAAGTCCGGGCGCCGTGACCAGGCCGGGCAGGGCCGCCGCCGTGAATTGCATGCGCGCCTGGTCGGTTGCGGACGGCGGACCAGCGAAATTCAGGAATACTGAGATCATCGGCTATGCCAACAAATGGCCGTGGAATACGGGAGTCGCCTGGCCGCTGATTGCCATGCGGCCGTTGGGGTTGCGCCTCACGCGGACGCGACCGGCCCGGCCCATTTCAATGCCCTGGTGCGCGATCAGTTCGACGGTGTCGGCAATCCGATCCTGAGACATCAGGTAACCACCCAAGGCGCCGGATGCGGTACCGGTGACCGGGTCCTCGAAGATGCCGTACTTCGGTGGCGAAAAGAAACGTCCCTGCGTCGTATATGAGTCACGAAACGCGAATGCGTAGACGCCACTGAGCTCCTCGTTCTCGGGCCACAACGACTGGATCAGGTCTGGCTGAATTTGTACCTGCGCGAGTGCGTCGAGATCCTTGAGAGGCACGAAGCAGGCCCAGATCCCGGTGCTGCAGCAGCCTATGTTGAGGTCAGTTGCAATAGCGTCGCGCGGCAATCCGAGCACTTCGGCGGCATGGTCGGCACCGGGGGCAGCGGCAAATTCCGGCGCCAGTTGCTCCATTGTGGCCCAGGCCAGTTCATTACCGTCGAATTCCATGCCCAGATCCAGCACGCCCACCGGCGTGCGGGCGCGAACCCGACGCGTCTCGTCACGTCCGGTAATGACGCCGGTCCAGGCGAGTACGAAGAGCGCCGCCATCGTGGCGTGTCCACAAAGATCGACCTCCATGGTGGACGTGAAGAAACGCAGCTGAATGTCGGCTTCCCCGTCGGGGTCGGGTGAAATAAACGCGGTCTCGGACACATCGTTGAGTTCCGCCGCAATCGCCTGCATCGCTGTTTCACTCAAGCCGTCTGCTTCAGGAACCACGCCCGCCGGATTACCAGAGAAAGGCCGGTTGGTGAACGAGTTCACCCGCCAGATTTCCCGACCACTGTCAGCCCCCCGTGACATCCCTGGTTCTTACCTCAGCATTTCATTCAACTTTTCGACCGCGTACTCACAGTCTTGCTGGTCGACGTTAAGGCAGGTCACCAGCCGGACCAGATCCCCGAGATTCCATGCCTTCACGCCACAGGTTTCCAGATCGCCGATCAGCCGTGCGGCGCGTTTCGCACCGTCACGGACACGGAAGTAGAGAATATTGGTTTTTACGTGCACGGGATTGAGCTCGATGGCCGCATTGTCCGCCAGACCTTCAGCGATCAGCCGGGCGTTTGTGTGATCTTGCTCTAGCCGGTGCATGTTGTGCTCAAATCCGTACTGTGCCGCTGCGGCCATGAAGCCCACCTGGCGCATGACGCCGCCCAGCATGCCTTGTACGCGGCGGGCCTCGGTAATGAAATCCTTCGAGCCGAGCAGAACTGCACCAATTGGCGCACCCAGGCCTTTCGAGAAGCACACCGACATTGACCCGTTCGGCGGCGCGACGCGGCGGGGGTCGACCCCGGTCTCGACGATCGCATTCCAGATTCGCGCACCGTCGACGTGAATCGGCAGCTTTTCGGACTTACTGATCTTGAAGATGCGATCCAGTACCGCTTGCGGATATATCGTCCCGCCGCCGTAGTTCGACGTATTTTCGAGTACCGCCAGTGCGGCGCGGCCGTAGTGATGTTCAATGTGCTCGATATTGTCGCGAATATCGTCGGGGTCGAGAATACCGCGCTCACCCGGCAACAGCCGCGGCATAGCCCCGCTTATCAGACCCATTGCGCCGGTTTCAAAGTAGTAACCGTGCCCGTATTCCTCAATGATGATGTAGTCGCCCGGCCGCGTCCAAACCTTGAAGGCGATCTGGCCGGCCATGGTAGCGGAGGGAAGGAAAATGCCGCCCTCCATGCCGAAATAGTCGGCGATGGTCTCTTCGAGACGGTTCACGGACGGGTCTTCACCAAAGGCTGAGTTGCCAACCTCCGCCGCCTGAATCGCTTTGCGCATGCCGTCATCGGGCAGCGTGAAAGTATCCGAGCGCAGATCCACGGTTTTCATTGCAGGCTCCTAGTCATTGCAGCGTAGCCAGGAAATTGCCCAGCCGTTGCAGACCATCTTCCAGTCTCGCGGTTGTACCACCGCCGCCAAGGCGTAGATGCTGCGGGCGATCGTAGGCCGATCCCGGCATCACGAACGTGTCGTAGGGCGCATCCAGAAGGCGCGCAGAGAATTCGTCCGCACTTATGTCCAGCTGCAATCGGGCAAAGCCGATCAGACCGGCCGCCGGACGCTGCCAATCGAGCGCAGCCTGTGCCTGAATCAAGCGGTCGATGAGTTCGAGATTGTGCCGGCCTGTTTGCCGTGCCCGCGAAATCGCGTCTGGATAGTAGTCGTCACCCAGCGCAATGTCGGCGATTGCCTCACCCATGATGTTCATGATTTCACTGCTGTCCTCGCGCAGCACGATGGCGTCAGTGATAACTGCCGGATCCCGGCACACCAGCCAACCGATACGGATGCCCTGCAAGCCCAGCACCTTGGATACGCTACCGGTGCTGATACCACGCTCATACAGGGCGGCCGATGACGGCGTTTTTTCCTCACCCCACTCCAGGCCGCGGTAGACCTCGTCGGTCAGCAGATAGGCACCGACGCGATCGACCAGTTGCACCACCTTCCGCAATTCCTCCACCGGAATGAGGTGACCGGTGGGATTGTTGGGATTGCACAGAAAAACCAATCGAGTGTTGTCGCCGATGAGATTCGCGAGCTGATCGAGGTCTATGGCCCAGCCACGCGACTCGTCGCGCGGTAGCGTGTGGAGTTTTGCGCCAATGGCATTTGCCAGGACCAGTGGCTGCGGCCACCCGGGCGTATCGACAATCATTTCATCACCGGGCTGGACGAGCTGCATGATCGCCAGGAAGTTGGCTTCCGCGGTGCCAGCCGTGATCAACACGTCGTCGATTGAACAGGCATCGGCGAGTTCCATGCGCTGCAGGACTTTGTGCCGCAGGCTCGGCAGGCCGTGAAAGGACTGGCCCGACCAGTCCAGTCTCAAGTTCGGGTCGAGCCGGTCCATAAAATCGCCAAGTTTCGGCGGTTCGGTGAGTGATTCCACGATCGATGCTTGCGGTCGTCGTGCAAGCGCAGTCTGGAACTGTTGGAAAAGCTTGTGAATCTCGACATGCATGGAGAACGACTAGACGGAGCCCTCCGCGTCATCGGATTCGGCATAGATGTTTTCGTGGATACGGTGCAGAAATTCGCTTAGCAGGGTGACTTCCGAGTCACTGAATCCGCGTAACGCTTTGGTCTGATGCTCGACGGCGATTGGATAAATCGCCTTGAACGCTTTTTTGCCCGCGTCGGTCAGGCTTGCTTCCACATAGCGTGAATCGCGCTTGGCGGCCTGCCGCGACACCAGGCCATCACGCACCAGCCGATCTACGGTCCGGCTCACGGTGGGCTGTTCCATGACGGCCATCTCCGCGATCTCGTTGATCGTCAGCGTCCCGCCCGCGCGCAACACGCCGAGTACCCGCCAGCGGCTGACGCTGATTGGTTGGCGATGCAGCCGGGTTCGCAGGCGCTGATTGAGGCGATTCGTGATGCGGTAGATCTGGTAGGGAACGTAGTCTTCAAGCCACTTATTGCCCCGGCGGCGGCGCTTGCCCGTCATATCAACTCGCTCCCGAAGTGCCAGCGCTTTTACTCACTAGGCAATTCAGATATATTCATTTGCATGTAGCTAGCTGAAATTTAGCATGTCCTGAACTGACATGGCGACCGCCTCCGGTACTGCATTCCAGCACGAACACTGGACCTCCCGCCGCGCATTCATGCTGGCCACGATTGGCGCTGCGGTAGGTCTCGGTAATTTGTGGCGTTTTCCCTATATCGCTGGCCAGAATGGCGGCGCTGGTTTTGTACTGATCTATCTCGGCTTCGTGTTTCTGCTCGGGTTGCCGGTAATGGTCGGTGAAATGGTCGTTGGCCGCCGCGGCGGGCAGAGCGCGGTCGGCACCATGCAGCGGCTTGTCGGTGAGGGCAACTACTCACCATTCTGGAAAAGCATCGGCTGGCTCAGCGTATTGGTGCCATTTCTCGGCATGACCTATTACGCGGTGGTGGCGGCCTGGTCCCTCGATTACCTTGGCCTGGCAATCACCGGGGCCTTTTCGGGTCTCACCGGCGAGTCGGCGCAGGCACGATTCGATCTGCAGATCGGCCAGCCACTGCGGCAACTGTTCCTGCACGGCC
>JASJBD010000145.1 GCA_030066665.1 Gammaproteobacteria bacterium | reverse complement strand
CTGCCATCGGCTGGCCGCCGAATTCCAGCACGGCCGTGAATTCCAGGGTTTGGCCGTCGAACTGGCCCACGAAACGCCCGGACGCTGCATCACTGTCGATAAAACCAATCACGCGCTCGCCTTCCTGCAGGAACAGCACGTCACGATACCCGGGGCCGTTCGGCGACATGACATCGAAGTACCAGTCGCCTGACAGTGATTCGTCAGCCGCAGCGCCGCACGCCAGGCTCAAACCGAGTATCACGGTTGCTGCGGGAGAGTTTCGGCGCATCGACATCACAAACCCTGCAAGCTAGACCGGGACCGTCACCGGGTTGTAGGCATACAAACCCAGTGCCTCGGCATTGCGGTGAGAATTGCGATCGAGTCGGTCCGGATCGCGTGCGTAGATGCGCTTCGCGTTGACCTGCGATTGCAGCATGACGAAGGTGCCGCGTTCATAGCGGGCTTGCTCGTAGCGCGTCAGTGCTTCCCGCCAATCAGCCGAGGCGGCCACCGCACGCGCCAGCACCACACCATCCTCGATGGCCATCGCCGCACCCTGAGCAAGGAAGGGTGTCATCGGGTGACCCGCATCACCCAACAGCGTCGCACGACCCTTGGTCCATTGCGCCAGTGGCCGGCGATCGAATAGGCCCCACTTGAAGCACTGGTCCGGCGGCGCGGCATCGAGAATTGCCTGGACTTCCGGCGCGAAGTCGGAGAATTCTGCCAGGGCTTCGTCGATATGCGCGCGTTCGGACCAGCTCTCGGCTGCCCACTCGTCTCTCTGACTGAAACCCACAAAATTGAACAGTTCACCCCGGCGAACCTTGTAACGCGTGAAGGTTCGACCCCGACCCGCGAAGGCCGCCGAATCCGGCACAAGGAATTCCGGCCGCAAAGCTGCTGTCGGCACCAGCCCACGCCATGCAATATACCCGGTGAAACGCGGTTCATCATCGCCCCACAGCGCACGGCGGACTTCGGAATGGATCCCGTCACACCCCACGAGGTAGTCGCCACGGGCCGAACTGCCATCGGCGAATCTCGCCGTGATGCCGTCGCTCGAATCCTCAAGGGCGATAAACCGTCGATCAATCACGAGGCAATTCGCGTCATTGCGGCGCACCGCATCCGCCAGCGCATCGTGCAGATCGGCCCGATGGGCCTGGCAGTAGTGTGCGCCATACTTCTGCTTCGGCCGGTCGCCGCGACGCGTATCGACCAGTGTCTTCCCGGTCTGGTAGTGCTTGACCGCACCGGACGCCGGCACATGGCAGATATGTTCGACCAGTTCCTCGCCGAGCAGGTGGTTCAGTGCGTGGCAGGCATTGGGCGTGATCGTGACCCCGGCCCCGACCTCACCGAGTGCGGCCGCCTGCTCGAACACCCGGACCCGGCAGCCGGAGCGCTGTAATGCGAGCGCAGCGGTCAGTCCGCCAATCCCGGCGCCGATGATCAGTGCCCGCGAATCGTTCATCACGAAGATTCGGATTGCGTACTCGCCGGTCCCACCGCGCGACCCTCGCGCAGTCGCAGCGTCAGTGCTGCCAGCAGGACTGCAAAATTAATGATTGCCATCATCGTAAACGGCGCCGTTTGGCCGATTGCGTCGAAGACCACGCCGCCAGTAAACGTCAAGAGCATGATTCCGAACGCGCCCATCAGGCTGAAGGTGCCCAGCACGGCACCGCGACTGCGGGCCGGTGCTTCCTGGCCGATCAATACACCGGCGGCAACGACGGCACTGGATTCGCCCATGCCGGCGAGCACGCAGGCGACGAGCATGGCACTGCCGAACGGGTTGTCGATCTGCCCAAGGGCGAAGTAACCGACGCTCGCCAGGCCGAATGCCACGCACATGGCCGTCATGCGCTGCAGGCGGTCGAGGATAAAGCCGATCGGAAAGGACCAGAGCAGGCCGGCTGCCTGGCTGAGCCCGAAAAACATGCCGGCCTTTACCGTCGCTTCCGCAGCGGTCAGGCCCATTTCGTTACCTTTTTGCACCAGCCACAGGGAAAAGAATGCCGTCAGCACGGCGAGGTCGCCGCGGGACGCAAAGGCCATAGCGTAGGCGAGCAGAATGCGTGGATTCTTGCGCGCCTCGGCGAAGCCACGGGTGGCGACCTCGATACTGCTGTCCTGTCGGTTGATATTCACGGTACCGGGTGACAGTCCCACCCGGAGCAGCACGGCCAGCAGGAACAGGTAAGCGGCAAAGGTCCAGTAGCTGAGGCGAATGGCCTCGACGCTGTCGAACCCGGCCGCGACATACCAGGACGGCAGCCGTGACAGCAGCAGGGCCATCAGTACGACCCCGCTGCCATTCAAGACGCCAATCGTGCCCATCCACCGGCCGCGGGTGGCGTCCTGCGAATACTCGGCAAGACAGATATGCAGCATTACCGACGCCGCGGCGAAGCCGAGCGAATAGAAAATTCGCACGCCGAATAGCTGTAGTTCGGTGTCGGCCAGCGGATAAATCACGAATCCGGTGGCGAGCAGGCAGACACCGGTGACATAGACGACTCGCCGACCCAGGCGATCGGACGAGGCGCCGATGAAACTTACCAGCAAGATGACCACGAGTTCCTGCACGAATTGCAGTGATCCGATGAGCGAGCCCTGGTTTTCCTCCGGGATCAGCAGGACCTCCTGCAGGAGGTACGGCTGGACGAAACTGTTGAAAGTAAAGAGGGAGATCAGACTGAAGCCGCTGAACATCAGGGTCAGCGCGTTACCGTGGCTGATGCCGGGAGTCAGCCAGTAGAACCAGAGCCGTTTACCGGCGGGGTCGGGCTGATGCTGTGGGCGACGGCTCACTTCTGCATCGCTTCGAGAATCGTTTCCTGGTACCAGCGGGTGAAATTCGGGTGCATCGAAATGCCTTTGGCGCTGAATTCATAGTCCAGGCCAATCAGGTCGCGTTCGATTTTCCACTGGATACTCTGCGCGGCAAGCAGGTCGGTGACGATCAGGACTCGCTTGCCATCGGCCTGGGCAGTCTCGATCATGCCGCGCAGTTTTTCTACATTCCTGGCTCGGATATCGGGCGCGGCGTCGTCCTGCAGGGTAGTCCCCTCGACGCTAGCGAATCCGCCCCGTTGCCGGATACGCGCCGCTTGCGGAATCATCGCCTCGAGTTGGGCCTGGTTGTCATCGGCGTGGATGGGCCCGTGAGCGACGATGATGACCGCCTCTTTGGCTGGATCCGCGCTGAGTTCCAGCGCGTGGTCGAGCACAATTTGAGTGATGAGTGGATGTTCGGCGGGTGGCTCGGCCATGATTACCCGGGCAGCGGTGCTGACCTGTGGTGCATCATAGTAAGCGCCGCGGTCGCGTTCCCCGAAGACGTATTGCCACTGGTGGATCAGTGTATTGCGCTTGGACGACACCATCGGCACTACGACGATCGTTTCGGCGCCCGCTCTGGTGAGATCATCCAGGGACTGCTGGATATGGGCCGAATCCATCATGGACATGCCCGCGCTCATCGAGGTGGGAAAAATCCCGGCCAGCGGCTGCACCGCCTCGCTCATGATGCGGTCACCGGTCGGGCCAAAGCCGTGAATCAGGACGAGCACCCCGGTTTCACCCTGCTGGTCCGGCGCGCTGAGATAGCGGGACTTGTCGGGTCCCATCATTTGCATTTCCAGCAGGATCTGCTGGTCCGGATAGTCCCGGTACGCCGGTATGCGTTCCCGCAGCACGGCCAGCATCTCGGCGGTCATTTCGTGACCGCCGTGTGAGGTCTCACGGGCACCCCCCGCGTGCCCCGCATGGTCCTGCGCCGACAGGGACAACCCGACAAGGGTGATTAGTAGCGTGATAGTGAGCCGATGCCCGAGCGTTTGCATGGAGAGGGACCGGGGCTACGGGCCAATATTGAAATCAGTCACGACAAGCTTGGCATCGGCCGGTATTTCCAGGTCGGGTACGCCACGATAGCTGTCCGGGCCGAGTTCGAAGGCCGACATATCCATCACGTAGGTCGAGAGATTGCCGCGACCGCTCTCGGAGCGCGCAAAAAGCATCTTCTGGCCATTCTTGGACAGAGACGGCAGGCCGTCAAAGCCCCAGTTGTAGGTGAGCCGCTGTGGCTCGCCGCCGGCCAGGTCACCGAGAAAGACCTCCCAGTTGCGGTCGACGATGCGGACGAATACATAGTGGCGGCCGTTACTGGCGGGGTAGGGTGCCCAGTTCATCTCGCCGTCGAAAGTGCGTTGCGTCAGGCCACTGCCATCGTGTTTGACGGTAAAGACCGTCATCGGTGTCGGAATGACTTTGCCGTACTCGCGTGAGCGCCAGGCGCGGAAGATGATCGTTTCATTGTCCGGCAAATAGAATGGCGCTCCCGGCTGCCAGTCTTCGGTGAACGTGATCTGTTGTTCGTCGCTGCCATCTGGCCGCATCCGCCACAGGTTTAAATTCCCGTCGATCTGCCGCGTGAAGACGATCCACTCCCCGTTCGGCGAAATCGATACTTCGGCTTCGTACCACTCGTTGTCCGTGAGTCTGACGATGTCATTGCCATCGAGGTCCGACGTATATAACTCCGCACCTTGAGGGTAGAGGTCCTGGCTGGACCAGTCCCCCAGCGGCATATCCATGTTGTCCCGGGTTGATGTCCAGACGATGCGTTTTTGATCCGGAAAAAAGTACGAACAGGCATCCTGACCACGATCATTGATACGGCGTGAGGTTTTGCCATCGTCCGTAAAGATGTAGGTCAATGCCCCGCCGATGCGGTCACCTTCCGGCTTCTGGGCATCGGGATCCTGGGTCTGCACAATGAAGTGATAGTCGTCCGGTGCGTAATACGCTTCGGCCGCGGGTGGAATATTGGGGATTCTGCGAACTGGCGGTTCCAGGCTGTTGTCGATTTTCGGCGCTCCGTCCGGGCTTGCACCGGACACAGTATCTGACCGGTTATGCCCGCCGCCGTGGGCTAGCGCGGCTGCGGCAAGCCCAGCGAGCAGGCAGCAGAGTCTTTGGCTATTCATGATTCGTCCCCTCTCGAGTCAGTCCCTGAACGCGGTCGCTCGTTCCACGACCGGCGGTGTCCAGTGCGGAAAGTGATTGGCAAAGCGGTCGTTTCTACCTCCGTAGAAGAGCGTCGCCTTTGCGGTACCGCCATGCCAGATGTCAAAGCGGGGGTCGGCATGGCGATCGAAGAATTCCGTCAACCGTCGGTCCAGCCGCACGACGACCTCGCCGTAGGCCGGGTCGTCAACGAGATTGCGCGTTTCACCGGGATCGGTAGACAAGTCATACAGTTCGTTAGGCTCGGCCAGAAAACGCTTGGTGTATTTCCAGTCCGAAGTCTGGATCACACGCGTGTCGATGTATTCGAAAAACACAGTGTTGTCCCAGGCCATACCGTCACCCCGCAGTACCGGTGCGAAACTCTGGCCGGGCGTATTCGCGATCACACGGTCGCCGAAGCCCAGATAGTCCAGCAACGTCGGAAACAGATCGAATTCGTCGATCATCAGCTCGCGTCGTTCACCCGCCGGGATCTCCCCGCGATGAAAAAATATCAACGGGATTTGCATGTTCGCGCGATAGGCTGGTGCTGGTGCACCCCAGGAACTGTTGCCCCACAGGCCGAGTTGACCATAGGCGGAGCCCTGGTCCGACAGGAAGACCACCAGCGTATTGTCGGCCAGGCCACGAGCCTGCAGAGCAACCATTACGGCGCCAACGCCGTCATCGACCAGGGTCATTTCGGCAGCGATCCGGTTCATGGCTTGCTGATTATTCAGCGCATCAATCGCGGCCCAGGCATAGGTACCGCCGGTCACGTCGACGGGCATCCGCATCGTCTTGGCCCATTCGCGCAGGTAGCCATGCACGGGCCGTTGCGGCATCGCGGGCGGATTGGCCGCATAGTACTGTGCATGTCGCCCTATCGCTGGTCGATTCACGGTCGGCGGCAGGATATAGGGGCCGTTATACGACAGCATGAGGAAGAACGGTCGTTCATCGTTCTGCTGTTCCAGGAATCTGACAGCCTGGGTGGTCCAGTAATCCGTTACATGCTGACCGAGTTCGGCAACGTTCAGCATTGTGCCGTTATCGTTGACGTCCATGTCGACGAAGCTTTCCGTGTGGCCGCCACGAAACGTGACCCAGTATTTGAAGCCGAGCTGGGGATTGCGGTGATCCCCGAGGTGGTACTTGCCGACGAGGCCAGTGCGATAGCCGGCATCCGCCAGCGTCTGCGGCAGGTTGCGAAACTCCTCGATCGCAGACCAGTTCGCCACCTTGTAGCGGCCGGGCAGGCCGTTGTGCACGCCTGTCTGTGACGGCAGCAAACCGGTTAGCAAAGTGGCGCGGGTTGGCGAACAGACGCCGCTGGTCGCATAGGCCTGTTCGAACAACAAGCCCTGTTCGGCGAGTCGGTCAATGTTGGGCGTGCGGATATCCGGGTTGCCATAGGCGCCGAGCAGGCCTGGGCTCTGGTTGTCGGTGACAATCAGCAGGAGATTGGTCGGGTCGGCTGCCGCCGCAAGCATCGGCAGTAGCAGTATTAACAGGAGACTCAATCGCCGGCAACGCATCTGCAATCTGGTGCTAGTTCTCAGCAGCAGGGCGCGGCGACTGTATGCGCGGGCGGCTGGCCCACTTCCGGTAGGCGGCCTTCTGGGAGTCATCCATCGACGGGCGCACACCGTCGATCCAGACTTGCTCGATCGTCGAGGCGGGTTCGAGCAGATCGCCGTCGGTGAGCACGAAGCTTGCCGATTTACCAACGGCAATCGAACCGAGCACGTGATCCACGCCAAGAATCCGTGCCGGGTACAGCGTTACCGAACGGTAAGCGGCTTCACGATCGAGGCCATGCGCTGCGGCGATGCCGGCGAACAGCGTGAGGTGGCGTGCATTGGACGAGCCGCCGGTGCGAGTGCCACTGGCAATGGCGAATGGGATACCGGCCGCTTCGAGTTTCGCCGGCAGGGTGAACAGCACATCGTAGGGCTCGTCGTCACGTCGCGATGAGCCGGCGATGTGCTGTTCACCCTGCCGGCGAAACTCGAAGCGGCCGGTATCCCATTCGCCATTGCCAGTGGCACTCGCACCGGCGGCTCGTCCAATGCACGCCACCTCACGCTGTTCGCCGGCA
>JASJBD010000144.1 GCA_030066665.1 Gammaproteobacteria bacterium | reverse complement strand
CGTGCCCCTGTTCCGGGCTCATGTAGTACGGGGTCCCGAAGATCTCACCCGTGCCAGTTATCTCTGCCCGCATCTTGGCTCGCTTGGCCAGTCCGAAATCGATCAGTACCAGGCTACCATCCTCGCGAAACATGACGTTGGTGGGTTTCAAATCGCGGTGCATGATGCCGACTTCATGCAATGCGCCGAGCGCCGCAGCGATCTGCCGCATGTAACTGAATGCCTTGTCGGGATTCATGCCGGCCGAGATTCTTCGCTTCAGGCTGCCATAGCTGCAATACTCCATTGCAATGTAGGCATGATCATCGGCAACACCCAGATCATAGATGCGCACGATATTGGGATGATCAAGTGCCGCGATCAGCTCGTACTCCCGCAGGAAGCGATCGAACGCGACCTCTCCACCCGAGTCGGGAGTTTGCCGCAGGACCTTGAGCACGACTTTTTCACCGCTCGACGGATCCTTCGTCAGGTAAACCGCGGACACATCACTCGCTGACAATTCCTCCAGGATCTCGTACCCGCGGAGACTCGGCAAACCCGCCGCGGCGAGGTCGGTTTTCGGCCTGTCTGCCTCGAGGACCGATTCGACAACTGCGACCAGATGCTGATGGTTCATGCGGGGTTTGGAGAGATACTCCGCGGCACCGGCCTTCATCGTGTCGATAATTTCGCGTTCATCGCCGCTGCCGAGCACGATCACTGGTGGGAATCGTGGCACTCGCATGAATTGCTTCAACCAGTCGAGAATCTCGCCGGCGCGGCCCGGCTCTCCGAGCAAGACGAGGTCATTGCCCGCACCGGAAAAACTGTCCGGCAGACGCCCGGCGGTGTCCGGGTCATATTCCCTGACTTCCGCTTCGCCCCAGTGGCTGGTGATGTGATGACCGAGCAGCGCGCGATACTCCGCACTCGCATCGATGACGAATATCTTGGGCCTCGTGCTCATGGCCACAGAGTCACGCAGCCGAAGCGCTCATGCCGCGCCGGCGCGCGGCGCCGGTGAACTGTCGTCGAGATCGTCATCGTCGGCGGGGTCGTCCAGATCACCTTCCAACTTGCGCCGCTGGGACTCACGCTCAGTCTTGGCGTGATCCGAACGTTCGGATTCGAGTCGTTTCAGATACGTGGTGCTCACTTCGCCCGTGACATAGTGACCGGAGAAACAGGACGTGTCGAAGTCGCGAATACTCCCGTTGTCGTAGCGCACGGACGCCTCGAGATCCGCCAGGTCCTGGTAGATCAGCCAATCCGCCCCGATGAAGTTCTCGACCTCGCGTTCCGTCCGGTTGGCTGCCACCAGCTCGCTCGCCGCTGGCATATCAATGCCGTAAACATTCGGGTATCTAACGGGTGGTGACGCCGAAGCGAAATAGACTTTGCGCGCACCCGCTTCGCGGGCCATTTCAATTATCTGTTTCGAGGTAGTGCCCCGTACGATCGAATCGTCCACCAGCAACACCGCCTTGCCGCGAAACTCCAGGTCGATCGCGTTCAACTTGCTGCGCACTGACTTCTTGCGCATCTCCTGGCCCGGCATAATGAAAGTTCTACCGATGTACCGGTTCTTTACAAAGCCCTCGCGGTACTTCACTCGCAACCTGTTCGCCACTTCGAGGGCGCTGGTACGACTGGAATCCGGGATGGGGATCACCACGTCGATATCGTGATGTGGACGCTCCTTCATGATCTTGCTGGCGAGCGCTTCGCCCATTCGCATACGCGCCTTGTAGACCGAAATGCGATCGATGATGGAATCGGGACGTGCGAAATAGACGTATTCAAAAATACAGGGCGTGTAATCCTTCGGCTCGCCGCATTGCTGACTGAACAGGCTGCCGTCGCCGCGAATGAAGACGGCTTCGCCGGGCGCCAGGTCACGGACCAGCTCGAAGCCGAGTGCGTCGAGGGCCACGCTCTCCGACGCGACCATGTGTTCGATGCCCTCGTCCGATTCCCGCCGTCCGAGGCACACCGGTCGAATGCCATACGGATCCCTGAAAGCGACAATGCCGTGACCAATTATCAGCGCGATCACCGCATAACCGCCGCTACAACGGCGGTGCAGGTTTTCCACCGCGGCGAATACTGATTCCGGTGCCAAGCCGCCACCGTTCTGCTTCTGCAATTCGTCCGCGAACACGTTCAGCAGGGCTTCGGTGTCAGAGCCTGTGTTCAGGTGCCGCCGGTCCTGCTCACTGAGAACGCGCTTCAACGATTCGGCATTGGTCAGGTTGCCATTGTGACCAAGCGCGATACCGTAGGGCGAATTCACGTAGAACGGCTGCGCCTCGGAGGAACTGAGCCAGCCGGCGGTCGGATAACGGACATGGCCGATACCGATGTTGCCACGCAGGCGCATCATGTGACGCTGATGAAAAACGTCGCGCACCAGGCCATTGCTTTTCCGAGTGCAAAGCGTGCCATCGGCGTCGGTGGCGATACCGGCCGAGTCCTGGCCCCGGTGTTGCAGGACTGTCAGGGCGTCGTACAACGCCTGATTGACCGGCCGGTGACTGACGATGCCAACAATGCCACACACGATCGTTACACCCGCGTTCGGGGAATTAGCGGACTGGTAAATAATCCGCTCACTCTTGTTCCACCACGTCGTCGAGCATATCCATGCCCTCGGCTGCGACCACGCGCAACTTGTCAGCGATTGGCGCGGCATAAGGTATCAGTTTGGACTCCTGCCACCAAGGCGCCTCGTCAAAGCCGGTGAATTGCAGCCCGATCACGACCAGGGCCGCCAGGACCGAGCCACGGGCTACGCCAAATAAACCACCCAAAAGACGATCGGTCCCCGTCAAGCCGGTACGATCCAGCAAATAAGAAATCAACCACGTGCCGAGACCCCCGAGCAGCAGAACTGCAATTAGCGTCAAGATGCGCGCCCCCCACAGGCGCAGGACCGGATCACCAATGACGCCACTTAACTGCGGCGCGATCAGTGGTGAGAACTTCCACGCGACCCAGATTGCCAGCACCCAGACCAGCAGGGACAAGGCTTCCTTGACCAATCCGCGAAACAGCCCGACAACCCCCGACACGGCCAGCACGATTAGCAATGCGTAGTCGATCCAGATCATGTCAGGAACCCGGTCAGGAGGACGCCTCCTGGCGCGCCAGCTGCCCTTTGAAACCGGCGCCCGACAAGCGCTTTGCCAGGGCCTCGGCATCGGCTCTGCTGGACTCGGGACCGACCCGCACCCGATAGAGCGTCTTGCCGTCGCGCTGCAGCGGCTCGAGGTAACTGCGGAATCCCTTGTCGCTTACCCGGGCTGCCAGCCGTTCCGCGTTTTCCCGATTCGAGAAACTGCCGAGTTGCACAGCCCAGCCGTCTGCGACGGCGGATTTGGCTACCTGGGCGGGCTCCGGCTTCGGTTGCGCGGCCGGCTCGGGCTGCGTTTTTGCCTCGGCCTTCGGCGCTGGCTGCGGTTTTGGCTGCGGTTTTGGCTCGACCGCCGGAGCCGCCGCGGCCGCCGTGTCCGGTTCCGGCTCCGGTTCGATCTCCGGTGCGGGTGCTGCGGTAGTGGCCACCGGCGGACCGTCGTCCACATCCGCGGTGATGGTCACGGTGCGCAACTCTTCCCCGCGACTCGGTTCCAGGCGCAGCGCATCCCCCGAACCTTCGTCGCCGGGACCGTCCAGCACGGCAGGCACAATCACGATCAAGGCCACGATCAGCACCGTCGCGCCGACCATGCGCTCAAGGAGTTGACGATCCATCAGCAGACCCGGAAAAGACGTTCGTCAGTATAAATCCTATTCGGCCCCCAGACCTAACCACTCAAGCGCGGGCCCGACCAGCTGAAACGATCCGCAGACCACGATCCGCGAGCCCGTCGGGGCTTCACGTTCGGCGAGTTGCAGGCCGCGCGTTGCAGTTTCCCCGGTCAGGACCGGGCCGTCCACGATTGCGGCCAGCTCTTTCGCAAGTTCATCGGCGGCACGCGCACGGTGGCTGTCCAGACCGACCACAATCCACCGGTCCACATCAGGACCAAGTGCCGCCGCGATTCCCTCGAGGTCTTTGTCGCCGAGCAGTGCAAGCACGACCGTCGTGCTCGACGCGCCCGGTAGTTCAGCGAGGCGAGTCGCCAGCACGGCGGCGGCCTGCGGATTATGGGCGACGTCCAGCACCCACTCATGATCGCGCTGCAGCCGCTGGAAGCGAGCCGTCGGTGCCGCTTCCTGCACGCTGGCCAATGCCATTTCGTCGGTCGGCCAGCCTTCGTGCAGGGCCTCCAGGCCGGCCAGCGCCAGCGATGCGTTCCGCAGCTGTGCATCGTCTGCCGGGTCCGGGTATGGCAGACCTGATATGCGCCGGCGCGCACTCCACCAGGTCCAGGCACGTTGACGCCGACGGTAACCGAAGTCCCGGCCGAACCAGCTCAACAGCGCACCCAATCCCGCGGCGGTCGACTCGACAGCTTGCGGCACCGGCCAGTCGCCAAACAGCACTGGCTTGCCGGCGCGCATGATGCCAGCCTTCTCTGCAGCGATTGACTCGACGTCGTTGCCCAGCCAGTTTTGATGATCGAGCGCTATCGTCGTAATCAGGCTCACATCGGGCTCGAATACGTTCACGGCATCCAGACGCCCGCCCAACCCTACCTCGAGGATCCACGCATCCAGCTCGGCCCGCGAAAACAGCCAGGCGGCGGCCAGCGTACCGAATTCGAAATACGTCAGCGTATCCCCTGCCCGGGCGAGCTCGATGGCTTCGAAAGCAGCAACCAGCTCGGCATCACTCGCGACGGCGCCGGCCACGCGCACGCGCTCGTTGTACCGAATCAGGTGAGGCGACGTGTAGACGCCAGTTCGAAGTCCCGCCGCGCGCAGCGCCACATCCACGAAACGCACGGTCGATCCCTTGCCGTTGGTGCCCGCGACGGTCAACACGCGGGCGTCGCCCGGCCGTAGCTGCATCCGCTTGGCGACGCGCGCAACCCGCTCCAACCCGAGGTCGATCTTTGCCGGATGCAGCGATTCCTGCCAGCTCAGCCAGTCAGACAGTGAACGGGTGGCGCACACTCGCGTGGCACTCTAGGGCAACGAGGAGATCACGCTTCAGTCGGCGATCGCCGGTAACTGCAACAGCTTGGCCAGCAGCTCGCCGATCGCGTCGCGCAGGTCGCGTCGGTCGACAATCATGTCCAGCGCGCCGTGCTCCAGCAGGAATTCGCTGCGCTGGAATCCTTCAGGCAGTTTCTCCCTCACCGTTTGCTCGATTACCCGCGGCCCCGCGAACCCGATCAACGCGTTCGGCTCCGCAATGTTGATGTCGCCCAGCATGGCGAGGCTCGCGGACACACCGCCGGTGGTAGGGTCCGTCAGTACCGACACGAAGGGCACGCGGGCGGCCGACAGTTCGGCCAGGGCCGCGCTCGTCTTCGTCATCTGCATGAGGGAGAACAGCGCTTCCTGCATCCGCGCGCCTCCGCTGGCCGAGAAGCATATCAATGGGGCGCGATGCTCGAGCGCGTGGCGCGCCGCCCGAACAAATTTTTCGCCAACGACGGAACCCATGGATCCGCCCATGAACCCAAACTCGAAGGCGGCTACAACTACCGGAATGCCCTTCAGCTCTCCGTGCATGGTCAGCAGCGCGTCCTTCTCACCGGTGGCGCGTTGCGCCGTCGTGATGCGATCGCGGTAGCGTTTGCTGTCGCGAAACTTCAGCGGATCCTGTGGGGTCAGCTTCTCGGCAATTTCTTCGCCGGTATCCGGATCCAGGAACATCTCGAGTCGTTCCCGCGCGGATACCCGCATGTGGTTACCGCATTTGGGGCATACCGACAGGTTCCGATCCAGTTCGGCGCGAAACAGCTGCGCGCCACATTGCCCGCACTTGAGCCAGAGACCCTCCGGCACGGAACGTGTGCGCCGTTCCGTCTGAATGCGCGATGGCATGATCTTGTCGAACCAGCTCATAGCTTCGGCATCATAAACAACGGCACCGGCTTATTCATCAGCATTCAGCGGTGCCACGTCACCGGGCACGGGCAGATTGAACTCGGCGGGGTAATGCACAGCGGTCAGTGTCAGGCCCCAGGGCGGCGCGGTCATTCCCGACAGGCGCCGGTCACGCCCAGCCAGCAATCGACCCACCCAATCCGGGGATGCCTCGCCGCGACCCACGTAAACCAGCGTCCCGACGATATTGCGCACCATGTGATGCAGAAACGCATTGGCCTCGCACTCGACAAGAATCTCCCGGCCGTGCCGTTCCACAGTGAGTCGGGTCAGCCGCCGGACTGGGGTCCGGGCCTGACAGGCGGCCGCCCGAAACGCGGAGAAGTCGTGTTCGCCCAGCAAGGTTGCAGCGGCCTCCACCATCGCCCGTTCATTCAGTCTTCGATGCACCCACCACGCGCGATGGCGCGCCAGCGCCGAACGCGCTGGTTGATTCAGGATGCGATAAGAATAGGCGCGCGCAGTCGCCGAATAGCGCGCGTGGAAGTCATCGCTGACCGGGCGCGCCCATTGCACAGCGATGTCGTCGGGCAAATTGCTGTTGAGTCCCAGCACCCACGACCGCGGTGCGCGTTCGGACGCGGAATCGAAGTGCACAACCTGCGCCGTCGCATGCACGCCCGTATCGGTGCGACCGGCGGCGGTACACGTGACCGCTTCCGCGGCTACGATGCCGAGCGCTGCAGTTAGCGTGTCCTGGACATTGGGTGTATGCGGTTGAGTCTGCCAGCCGTTGTAGGCCGTCCCGTCGTATTCAACGCCGAGCGCCACGCGACCCATGTCTAAAGCCCGCGGTCGCTAACGGTCCGGCCACGCAGTGCTCCGGCGAACGGACTCAGCGCGGTAACTGATCGAGCAACTGCTGCGCTTCCTGCCGCTGCGACTCGTCCCCTTCCTCGACGACTTCATCGAGAATGCTGCGCGCCCCATCCGGATCGCCCATGTCGAGATAGGCCCGCGCCAGGTCGAGCTTGGTGCCGACTTCGGTCATCGTCCGCGCTTCGTCCAGATCGGCGCTCAGGTCCTCCGGTGCGAGTTCTACCGTCTCGCCCGGCGGTACCGGACGCGGCTGCTCGACCGTCGCATCGTCGCGCGGCATATCGACCGTGTCGCCCATCTCGCTGACCTGCAGCGC
>JASJBD010000032.1 GCA_030066665.1 Gammaproteobacteria bacterium | reverse complement strand
GAACCGACTGCGCGCGGCGATCGCCGAGCGCGATGTTGTATTCGCGGCTGCCGCGCTCGTCGGCATGGCCTTCCAGGCGCACGCGCGCCCCGTCGTTGGCGGCCAGGTAACGGCCGTGTGCGGCCAGCAGCTCGAGGTACTGCTCGCTGACGTCGCTCAGATCGAAGTCGAAATACACTACCCGGTTTTCGAGACTGCCGGCGGGTCCGCCGATCGGACCACCGCTGTCCGCGTCATCAAACGCGGCGCCCTCGCGAAACTCGTCGTCCGTCATACCGCTCGTCGACGCATCGGCCCCGGCATCCGCGCCGCCGCCATATTCGCCAAACAGGTCGTCGTCGTCCTGAGTCGTCGTTGACTGGCCCCCGCAGCCAACCAGCACTAGCACCAACAGCACCGGCATGCCGGCACGCACAAAATTCATCATCATGTCTTCGCTACCTCAATAACCCGCAGGCCGTGATCGATCGATCGCGTCCTGTTTCAATATCTGGGAAACGGCGACCAGGCCGGTTCCCGCACATCGCCCTCCAGCGCTGATATCCGCTGCCTGATCCGGCCATCCACGGATACCGTCGCCAGCACGCCCCGGTTCCCTACCCGGGTCGCGTAAATCAGCGTCTCGCCATTCGGCGCGAAGCTGGGAGACTCATCGAGCTGACCGTCCGTCAGGATCTGGAGGAATCCCCGCCGCAGGTCGAAGCTCGCGATTCTATAGTTGCCACGGTCGTTATGCACCACGGCAAGCTGCTCTGCAGCGGGGCTCATCCGCGGCCGGGCGTTGTAATTGCCCTCGAAACTCAGGCGCTCCGGGGCACCGCTGCCGTCGGCTGGAACCCGGTAGACCTGCGGTCCGCCGCTACGGTCCGACGTAAACAGCACATAGCGGCCGTCTCGTGACCAGGTGGCCTCGGTGTCGATGGAATTGCGGCGCGTCAGACGCGTCAGTACCTGGCTGCCCAGGTCCAGCGTGTAGACATCGAGATTGCCGGAAGTCTTCGACAACGTGAGCGCCAGCTTGCGCCCATCGGGCGACCACGCCGGCGCGCTGTTGACGCCGGGTCGTGCCGACACCCGCTGCCGCGCACCGGAGCGCAAATCCTGGATATAGACCTCGGAATTATTGTTTTCGAACGAGACGTACGCGAGCTTACGACCATCCGGCGACCATGCGGGCGACATCAGCGGCGCACCGCTCTCGACCATGATGCGCGCGTTGGCGCCGTCGGCATCCGCGACCACGAGCCGATAGGTTTGCGCGCCCGCGTCGCCGGTCACGGTCACGTACGCGATGCGCGTGCCGAACACCCCACGAATGCCGGTCAGCTCTTCGTAGATCATGTCCGCGACGCGATGGCTGGTGGGCCGCAGCACCCGGCGACTTGCCGGTTGTCGATACCCGAGCAACTGCTTGCCGCGAAACACGTCGAATACCTGGAACTGGATCGTGAACTCATCTTCGCCGACCGGCAGCAACTGCCCGATGATCACGTTTTCGACGCCCAGAATGCGCCAGTCGTCAAAGTCAACGTCGCGCCCGGTGATCGGTTTTTGCAGCATGTCCCCGACCGGGATCGGCGCGAATCGCCCCGAACCAGCGAGATCCGATGTGATCACCTCGGCAACGTCCTGCGGCACCGGGCCGGGACCGTTCCAGCCAAACGGCACCACCGCAACCGGCACAGCCTTTTCGGTGCCTTCGCTGATTTCGATGCGCAGCTCGGCGCTGGCATTGCTGTTGAGAATCAGCAATGAGAAAAACAGACCCAGTTTTCGCGGCATCAGCCAGTCTCTCCTCTGATTTGCGGGTCAATCACTCGGGCGAAACACGAACACAATGTTTCTTTCGAACAGCGACGGATCCGGCGGTTGCGGTAGCGGTGACGACCTGAACACCGCGTTCTCGATGGAGCGCACGACCGTTGCATCGCCATTACAAACCGTGACCTGCGCATCCACGACATCGCCGCCCGGAATCTGGCGCACCCGCACTTCGCACTCCAGACCGGCGCCCGCACTGGCCGGCTTGATCCAGTTCCGCTGTACCTTTTGCCGGATCACCTCGATCCACTGATCCAGCAACCCGCCACTGATTGCGGCCTCGCGCTCTTGCTCCGCTGCAATCGCCGCCTTCAGTTGCGCTTCGCGCTCGGCCTGCCGGCGTTGCTCCTCGGCCCGTTTGCGAGCGGCCTCCTCTTCCCGGCGCCGTTTTTCCGCCGCCAGTCTTTCCTGCTCCTTGCGTTCGGCCGCTTCGCGCTGACGTTGCTCCTCAGCGAGTCGCCGGGCCTCAGCCTCCTGCCGTTTCTTTGCCTCCGCCTGCTGCCGGGCAAGTTCCTGCTCGCGGCGCTGACGCTCCAGCTCCTGGCGTTCGCGCTCCCGCTGTTCGGCCTCCTGCTGCCGGCGGCGCTCGTCGGCAGCGCGCTGGCGGGCTGCCTCCTCGCGTCGTTGTTGTGCCGCAAGTTCGCGTTGCTGCACGGCTTCGGTATCCAGCACCACCGCCGCATCGATCGCCAGCCGCACCGGCTGGTCCGGGCGCGACTGCCAGACCGACAGATTGGCCGTCAGCAGCAACACCACCAACAGGTGGCCACCGATCGACAGGCTGATCGGGTTGAGCGACCGACCTACCGCGGCATTCAAGGCTAACGCCCCGGTCATTCAACCGGTCAGCCCGGCGTCCATTAGCGCCTGTTCGAGTTCGGCGGGATCCGTGAGAAATCCCACCTTTGCCGCGCCGGCCTGCTGCAGCAGGACCATCGCTGTGACGACGCGTCCATACGGCACCTGCTGATCGGCCTTGACCAACACCGGCGTCTCGGGTTTCTGGCGAATCACGGCGCTTGCCAATGTGACGATGCGGGCGGGCGCCTGCGGCGACTCTTCGTCGTCACCGACATTCAAATACAGCTGACCGGCGGCATCGACAGTGAGAACCAGCGGTTCGTTGTCTCGCATCAGGTCCGGATCCAGCGGCTCGGCAGCCGCTTTCGGTAAATCCACCTCGATACCCTGGCTCAGCAACGGTGCCGTGATCATGAAAATAATCAGCAGCACCAGCATGACGTCGATGTAGGGCACCACATTGATTTCGCCCATCAGCCGGCGTTGCTTCTGGCGTGCCATGTCAGCTCTGCCTCGCAGCCGCGCGCCCGTGCGCGTGCCGCTCCAGGATGGTCGAGAATTCCTCCGCAAAGGTGTCGTAGCGCACTTCCAGGCGCGTCACCTTGTCGGCATAGCGGTTGTAAGCAATGACCGCCGGAATCGCGGCAAACAGACCCATCGCGGTCGCGATCAGGGCCTCCGCAATGCCCGGTGCCACCATGGCCAGTGTGGCCGACTGCACGTTACCGAGCGCGGTGAACGAATTCATGATGCCCCACACCGTGCCGAACAGGCCGACGTAGGGGCTGGTGGAGCCGATGGTGGCCAGCGTGGCGAGATTGTGTTCGAGCCGGTCCATTTCCCGCATCTGTGCAACCCGCATCGCCCGCTGCGCGCCGTCAACGACCTGCACCGCGGGCACCGAACCCTGCTGGGTCAGGCGACGGAACTCGCGAAAGCCCGCCTCGAACACACCGGCCATATCTGACGGGGCCTGGCCGCCCTGGGTGATGTCCCGATAGATCGATGTCAGATCGCTGCCGGACCAGAAACTCGATTCGAACGTGTCCGAACCGGCCACCGCTTTCTTGAGCACCCCGCGCTTGCGCAGGATGATCGCCCACGACACGATCGAGGCCGCCAGCAACAGCGCCATCACCAGTTGCACGACAAAACTGGCTGACAACACCAGTTCAATAATCGACATGTTACCGCTCATTCAAAAGGCGCCTCGCTCACTGTTCACCGGTGATCCGTTCCCGCAGCGCGGTGGGCAACCGCCGCGGCCGAAAGGTCTCTGCATCGATACAGGCGGCGGTGCAGCCGCCGCCCACCAGTTCTTCATCGCCACGCCACACACTCTGTAACAGCTTGAAGCGCGCTCGCCCGTGCTCGATGCACCGGGTGCGCACGATCAGCTGGTCATTGAAACGCGCCGGCCGGCGAAAATTCGCGTGCGTCTCCGTCACGCTGAAAAACAGCGACTCATCCTCGAGCAGCCGGTCCTGTTCGACACCGAGAGCGCGCAACCATTCGGTACGACCCCGTTCCATGAAACGAAAGTAGTTGGCGAAATACACCACGCCTTCCGCATCGGTATCCTCGTAGTAAACGCGCACTGGCCATTCATGCCACTCGACCATCGTTCGCCGACCGTCAATCCGAATCGAACAGCGACGGCGTCGGCTCCGCGCCACCACCTTCCGGCAAACCAAAGTGCTGGTACGCGCGGCGCGTGGCAATGCGGCCACGCGCGGTGCGCTGCAGAAAACCCTGCTGGATCAGGAACGGTTCGAGCACGTCTTCGATCGTGCCGCGCTCTTCGCTTACCGCCGCGGCGATGGAATCGATGCCCACCGGACCGCCATTGAAGCGTTCGATGATCGTCAGCAACAGGCGACGGTCCATGACGTCGAAACCGTGCGGATCGACGTCGAGCATGTCCATCGCGGCCGCCGCAACCGGACCGTCAATGTGACCGTCTGCCTCGACTTGCGCGTAATCGCGCACCCGCCGCAGCAGGCGGTTTGCAATACGCGGCGTGCCCCGGGCCCGGGTCGCAATCTGGCTAGCACCGTCGGCATCGATTTCGATTCCCAGGATGGCGGCCGCGCGCGTAACGATCTGCTGCAGTTCCTGGTGATCGTAGAACTCCAGCCGTTGCACGATGCCAAACCGGTCGCGCAACGGCGAGGTCAGCAAGCCGGCCCGCGTGGTCGCGCCAACCAGCGTAAACGGCGGCAGGTCCAGTTTGATGGAGCGCGCCGCCGGACCTTCGCCAATCACGATGTCGAGCTGGAAATCCTCCAGCGCCGGATACAGCACTTCCTCGACGACCGGGCTAAGACGATGGATTTCGTCCACGAACAGCACGTCGCGCGGTTCGAGATTGGTCAGCATCGCGGCAAGATCCCCGGGCCGTTCGAGCACCGGGCCGGAGGTATGGCGCAAATTCACGCCGAGTTCGTTGGCGACAATGTGCGCCAATGTGGTTTTGCCGAGCCCCGGCGGGCCAAACACCAGCACATGATCGAGCGCCTCGGCGCGCTGGGCCGCCGCCGTAATGAATATTCGCATCTGGCGCTTGACGGCCTGTTGCCCAACGTAGTCATCCAGCCGCCGTGGCCGAATCGCGGTTTCTACAGCAGCATCATCCGGTCGGCCCATCGTCGTCACGAGTCTGTCCTGTTCCTGCATGCTCCCCGTCCCGTCAACTCGCGGCCGACCGCAGGACCCGTCGTAGCACGTCCTCGGTGGTGTCGATATCCGCCGGCACGGCATCCAGCATCCGGCGCGCCTCGGTCGGTTTGTATCCCAGTGCGACCAGCGCATTGAAGGCCTCGGTGCGCGGCACGGCTGCGGCCGCGGTCGGTGTGCTTGCGCCGGCGGTCACGCCAGCCACATCCACTCCCAGGCGATCACGCATTTCCATGATCAGGCGTTCGGCCGTCTTGCGGCCGACACCCGGCAGCTTCGTCAGAGTCGCCTTGTCCTCGGTTTCGACACACTGCGCAAAACCCTCCACACTAATGCCGGACAACACGGTCAGCGCCAGCTTTGCGCCAACGCCGGAGACCTTGAGCAAGGAGCGAAACAGGCGGCGTTCCGCATCGGTGGCAAAGCCGTAAAGCGTCTGCTGATCCTCGCGCACGGCCAGGTGGGTGCGAAGCTGTATTTCCGAACCGACAGCTGGCAACCCAAAAATAGTCGACATCGGCGCTTCGATCTCGTAGCCAACGCCGTGCACGTCCACCATCAACCAGGGTGGTTCCTTGTGAATGAGCGTGCCGCGGATAAAGCCGATCAACGCGCTACTCCCTGCCCAACCGACACGCGGGCGGTATTCGACGCCAGGGGGCGAGAGTGAGCGTGACAGAGCGCCACCGCCAGGGCGTCCGCCTCATCCGCCGCCGGCAGGTCGTGCAATTTGAGCAAGACCCGCACCATATGCTGGACCTGCTGCTTGTCGGCGCCGCCGCGACCAACCACGGCCTGCTTGACGGCGCGGGCCGCGTACTCGTGGAGCGACACCTGCCGAGCGAAGGTCGCGCAGATGGCCGCTGCCCGCGCCTGGCCCAGTTTCAGCGCACTGTCGGCGTTGCGATTCACGAACACGCGCTCGATCGCGACGTCGGTCGGCTCGTGCATCGCCATGATCTCCTGCACGCGCAGGAAGATCTCGTGCAGGCGTGCCGGAAAATCGCCGTCACCGGTCCTGATGCAACCGCTGTCCACGTGCTTGCTCGTGTTGCCGTCGCTATCGACGATGCCGTAGCCAGTCACCCGCGAGCCGGGATCGATACCGAGGATGCGAATCGTCGTGTTCAAGCCCGCGCCTTCACAGCTTGGCGAGAATCTCGTCGGCAATGTCGGCATTGGAATACACGTTCTGCACGTCGTCCAGGTCCTCTAGTAGTTCCAGCATCCTGACCATCTTGCCGGCGTCATCCTCGTCGAGCGTCGCGTCCACCGACGCCCGCATGGTCACTTCAGCGAGTTCGGGCTGCAGATTCTCCGCCTGCACGGCATCACGCACCGCCTCGAAATCGTCCGGCGAGCTGAGCACGTCGATCGAGCCATCCTCTCCGGTGATGACGTCCTCGGCACCCGCTTCCAGCGCCGCTTCCATAATGCGATCTTCGTCCGCACCCGGTGGAAAACTGATCAGCCCGACCTTGTTGAAGAGATAGGCCACCGAGCCATCCGCGCCGAGATTGCCGCCGAACTTGGTGAACGCATGGCGCACCTCCGCCACGGTCCGGTTGCGATTGTCCGTCAGACACTCGACCATCACGGCGACACCGCCGGGGCCGTAACCTTCATAGGAAATCTCCTCGTAGTCGCTGCCGTCGAGCTGCCCGGAGCCGCGTTTGATGGCGCGCTCGATGTTGTCCTTCGGCATGCTCTGCGCCCTGGCCTTGTCGACTGCGAGCCGCAGCCGTGGATTCGAGGCCGGGTCCGGATCGCCCATGCGAGCCGCTACCGTGATCTCGCGAATCAACTTGGTGAACAACTTGCCGCGTTTCTTGTCCTGCGCGCCTTTGCGGTGCTGGATATTCGCCCACTTGCTGTGACCCGCCATTCGTTCCCTCTGCCCCGTGCTTATCTTCTGAACCGATCACGCCATCAGAAGCGCAAACTCAGTCCCAGGTGCATCCCCGTGTCGAAATAAGCTTTAGGCGCCTTGTCGTAGTCGGCGCGCACGTACCGGGCGCCGACGTAGATGTCCGCCTCGCGCAGCACGTTGTAACCGAGCCGGACTTCGTAGTCCTGCAGCTTGTCGCTTTCCCCGATGTGGAAAACCTCCGGTGCGAAAAAGGCATGGCCCGAAACCGAGAAACGGTTATAGCGCGGAAAGACATAGCGCAGATAACCGCCCAGGCCGAAAGCCAGTCCATCCTGGTCCTTGATATCGCCGTTGGTATAGGTCGCGCGGACCCCGAGCCCGCCCTGCAGCGGATTCGCCCCGTCCGACGCCTCGCCGGTCAGGTAGAAACCACCGTGAATGGCCTCACCGTTATCCTTGTGATGCAGCCAGCCGGCATCCCAGGCGAGTGCACTGGCATTGAAAGGGCGCGCAAAGCGAAATCGAAAGGCATCACTGTTGAAGCTCAGGTCCAGCTCGTTCGCCAGCGCCGGATCCGTGCACAACAATGCGCCCGCCAGGATCAGAATCCTTCTCATCCTCGGGTCCTCGACAACAACGGCGCAATTATACCCCCAGCCCCCGGGCCCACGGGTAATTCCGCGACTGGCGTGCCTTACCGGTTGATTGCGTGGATCGCGCGGCCGTCAACGGACAGCGAGGCTTCGTGGATCGCCTCCGTCAGGGTCGGATGACCATGGATGGTGCGCTGCAAATCCTCGGCGCTGGCCTGAAATTCCATCGCGACGACGACCTCGCCGATCAGTTCGCCGGCCATCGGTCCGCAAATATGGGCCCCCAGGATCTGGTCGGACTCGGCATCGGCCAGCACCTTGACGAGACCGGCATCCTGGTCCATCGCCTTCGCCCGGCCGCTTGCCGCGAAGTTGAAACTGCCCACCTTGTAGGCCGTCCCGGCCGCCTTCAGCTCCTCCTCGGTCTTGCCCACCCAGGCAATCTCCGGGGCCGTGTAGATAATCGACGGGATGACGTCGTAATTCATTTCAGCGACTTCACCGGCGATCAAATCGGCGACCATGACGCCTTCCTCGGAGCCCTTGTGGGCCAGCATCGGCCCGCGGACGCAATCGCCAATGGCCCAGACGTTCAGCGCCGTAGTGCGACACTCGTCATCGACCTCGATTAACCCCCGCTCGTTGACATCCACGCCCGCGATCGGATCCAGGAGGCCTTCCGTGTACGGACGCCGGCCGACGGCGACCACAACCTTGTCGACCGGGAGTTCATGTCCACCCTGCGCATCTTCATATCGCAAGCGCACTTCGTCGTCGCCGACTTCACCGGCCTGCACTTTCGCGCCGAGCCGAATATCGAGGCCCTGTTTCTTGAACTGCCGCTGCGCCTCGCGGGCAATTTGCGCGTCGGCCATGAACAGGAACTGTTCCATGGCTTCCAGGATGGTGACTTTCGCGCCAAGGCGCGCCCAGACGCTGCCGAGTTCCAGGCCAATGACGCCGGCGCCGATCACACCGAGGCGCTGGGGTACTGAATCAAACTCAAGCGCGCCCCAGCTATCGACGACACGTTCGCCGTCAAACGGCACCATGGGCAATTCGATGGGCGACGAACCGGTGGCGAGAATGACATGCTCGGCGTCCAGCAGTTCGGGCTCGCCATCGTGTGGCGTGTACTGCACTTTATGATCCGGCAGCAAATATCCGTGGCCGAACAGGCCCGTCACCTTGTTCGCCTTGAACAGCGCTTCAATACCGCCCGACAGCTGGCGCGCGATACCCGCCTTTCGAGTCTGCATCTGATCCAGGTTCAACTCGAGGCCGCCGACACCAATGCCATGGTTCGCGAACTCGATTTGCGCCCGGTGATAGAGCTCGGACGACTCCAGCAGTGCCTTGGACGGAATACACCCGGCGTTCAGGCAGGTGCCCCCGAAAGCCGGCGAGCTGTCGCGATTCAGCCAGGCATCCACACACGCGGTAGCCAGACCGTGCTGGGCTGCTCGAATCGCCGCGACATACCCGGCCGGGCCGCCGCCGATTACGACAACGTCAAATTTCTTGCTCATTTAATCAAACCTGTAACAACAGGCGCCCCGGGTCTTCGAGCGCGTCCTTCACAGCGACCAGAAACTGCACGGCTTCGCGTCCGTCGATAATGCGATGGTCATAGGTGAGGGCCAGGTACATCATGGGCCGCGCCTTCACTGCACCATCGACAACCATGGGTCGCTGCTGAATCTTGTGCATACCCAGGATGCCGCTCTGGGGCGGATTCAGGATCGGCGTCGACAGCATCGAACCAAACACGCCGCCATTCGTAATGGTGAACGTACCGCCGGTCAGTTCATCCATAGTGATGTTGCCTTCCCGGGCCTTCTTGCCGTAGTCGGTGATGGTCTGCTCGATCTGCGCAAAGCTCATGCGGTCCGCATCGCGAATCACCGGGACCAGCAGGCCACGATCGCTCGAGACCGCGATGCCGACGTCGTAATACTCGTGATAGACAATGTCGGTGCCTTCCACCGACGCGTTGACGACCGGGAACTGCCGCAGTGCCTCGATACTGGCGCGCACAAAAAACGACATGAAGCCGAGCTTGACACCGTGTTTTTCCTGGAACGTTTCCTTGTAACGGCTGCGTAACGCCATGACCTCGGTCAGATCGACCTCGTTGAAGGTCGTCAGCATGGCCGCCGCTTGCTGGGCCTCGACCATCCGTTCCGCAATCCGGGCTCGCAGCCGGCTCATGGGCACGCGCTGTTCAGCGCGTGCCGCGACCGGCTGACCGATGCTCGGCGGCACCAGAGCAATCAGCGTGTCTTCCGTAACGCTGTCCGCCTGGACACCCTGGTCGAGGTAAGCCTGCACGTCACTCTTCAATATGCGGCCACCGCGACCCGTGCCCCGGACTTGCGACGGGTCGATGTCGTGCTCTTCGAGCATGCGCCGGACCGACGGACTGAGTTTGGCGGCGTGTTCCGACGATCGTGGCGCATCAGCTGGCGGTGGCGGTGGCGCAGGCACCGCGGCCGGCGCGGGTTCCGCCGGCACGCTTGCTGCCGCCGCGGCAGGCGCAGCAACAGCGGCCGCTCCACCGGCGCCTTCTTCGAGTACCGCCAGCAGCTGCCCGCTGGTCACGGTCGCACCGTTATCGATCTTGATTTCCTTCAGCACGCCGGCTGCCGGCGCCGGCACTTCCAGCACGACCTTGTCGGTTTCCAGGTCAACGAGGTTTTCATCGCGCGCGACGCTGTCCCCGGGCGCTTTGTGCCAGGCCACCAGAGTCGCGTCGGCAACGGACTCGGGTAGCTGCGGGACCTTGACTTCGATGTTCATTCGCTCAGCGACCTCATTCGTAATCACCGCGCAGCGCCTGCTCGACGAGAGCCTGTTGCTGCTGGACATGCAACTGGAAAATTCCCGGGGCCGGCGCCGCCCCGTACGGTCGACCGGCGTAAAAGAGTTCCTGCTCGTCATCGAGCGGCGCCTGCAACCGGTGTCGGATTTGATACCAGGCGCCCTGATTCCACGGCTCTTCCTGGCACCAGACGATTTCTCTGGCACCCGGGTAGCTTTCGATCTCGGCGGCGTAATCGCGTACCGGGAACGGATACAGCTGCTCGATGCGCACGATTGCTACGTTCTTGATGTTCTCGCTTCGACGCGCCTCGAGCAGATCGTAAAAAACCTTGCCACTACAAAACACGATGCGCGTTACCGCGGCCGGATCGATGTCGTCGATCTCCGGTATGACCTGGTGAAAATGGCTGTTCATCAGATCGGTCAATGGCGAACTCGCGAGCCGGTGTCGCAGCAGGCTCTTCGGCGTCATGACGATCAACGGCTTGCGCAGGTCGCGCAGTATCTGCCGGCGCAACATGTGGAAAACCTGTGACGGCGTGGTCGGCGTGCAGACCTGGATGTTGTTCTCGGCGCTCAGCTGCAGGAACCGCTCGAGCCGCGCGGATGAATGTTCCGGCCCCTGCCCTTCCTGGCCATGCGGCAGCAGCAGCACGATGCCGCTGAGCCGGCCCCACTTGGCCTCGCCGGACGTGATGAACTGATCGATGACGACCTGTGCGCCGTTCGCGAAGTCACCGAACTGCGCCTCCCAGAGCACCAGCGTATCGGGCACGGTCGTCGCATAGCCGTATTCGAAACCGAGGACCGCTTCTTCGGACAACAGCGAGTCCGTGACGGTGAACGAGCCCTGGCGACTATCGACATCGTCGAGCGGTAAATAGGACCTGCCGCTGGCCTGGTCGTAGAGCGCCGCATGGCGATGGAAAAATGTGCCACGCCGACTGTCCTGCCCGGTGAGGCGCACCTTGAAGCCGTCACGCAGCAGGCTGCCGTAAGCCATCATTTCGGCGAACCCCCAGTCCATCGGCACTTCGCCAGCCGCCATGCGTTCCCGGTCCGTGATGATTCGCGCCACGCGCGGATGCAACGTGAAGCCCCGCGGGATCCGCGTGATTTCCCGACCCAGCGACTCGCAGGCGTCTTTTGTCAGCGCCGTCGCCACGTGCTCGTCCGGATCGGCACGCATATGCGACGTCCAGTCGACCGTGAACTCATTGCCGATGTTGCCGATCACGGCCTGCGGCAGCGGTTGCCCGGCGTCCAGGCGCGCACGGTATTCCTCCACCAGCTCGTCGGGCTTGGTGGCATCGACGATGCCCTGCTCGACAAGCCGACGCGTGTAGGTCTGCCGGACAGTCGGGTGTTTCTTGATCGCCTGATACATGCGCGGCTGCGTCGCGGCCGGCTCATCCGCCTCGTTATGCCCATGCCGGCGATAACAGACCAGGTCGATCACGACATCCTTGCGAAATGTCTGACGATAATCGAGCGCCAGCCGGGTGACGAAGACACAAGCCTCCGGATCGTCACCATTCACGTGGAAGATCGGCGCCTCGATCATTTTCGCAACATCGCTGCAATAAGGCGTCGAACGGGCATCCCGCGGGTCACTCGTGGTGAAACCGATCTGGTTATTGACCACGATGTGCACGGTGCCGCCCGTGCTGAAGCCCCGCGCCTGGCTGAGCTGGAAAGTTTCCGTGACCACGCCCTGTCCCGCGAACGCGGCGTCGCCATGCACGAGCACCGGCAGAATTTCGGAACCCACTGTGTCGTTACGCCGCTCCTGGCGGGCGCGGACCGATCCCTCGACGACCGGGTTCACGATCTCCAGGTGCGACGGATTAAAAGCCAGCACGACATGCACCTTGTCGCCGGGGGTACGAATATCGGACGAAAAGCCCATGTGATATTTCACATCGCCCGAACCTTTGACCTGGCTGAGGTCCAATGCGCCCTCGAATTCCTCGAACAGCTCCTGCGGCGCCTTGCCGAGCACATTGACCAGCACATTGATCCGGCCCCGATGTGCCATGCCGATAACGATCTCCTGCACACCAGCCACGCCGCCCTGCTGGATGAGGTCATCGAGCATCGGGATCAGGCTGTCGCCGCCCTCGAGCGAAAAGCGTTTCTGCCCGACGTACTTGGTGTGCAGGTAACGCTCCACGCCTTCCGTCGCCGTGAGCTGGTCGAGAATGACGCGTCGCTCATCATCCGTGAAAGGATCTGACAGCAGGCCGCGCTCCAGCCGTTCGCGGATCCAGCGGCGTTCGCGGCCGCGCGACAGATGGGCGAAGTCCGCGCCGATCCGGCCACAGTAGACCTGCCGCAGAATCCGCATGATTTCGCGGAGCGGCAGGCGGCCCTCACCCGTGCCCGCCAGACCGCCGGCGAAAAACTCGGTATCCATGTCGTCATCCGACAAACCGAGGTAGTCGAGCTTCAGGACGACGGGCTTCCGTCGCTCCGTGATCCCGAGCGGGTCGAGGTCGGCGATCTGATGTCCACGCAGACTATAGACCTGGATCAGGCGGGCCACGGCGGCCTGCTTTTCGTTTGCCGCCACTTGTCGCGGTGCCCGCACGCGCTGCGGCCCGGGGGTCGGCGTGGCACTCACCAGCGCGGCCCGCACCTCCCGGTCAGACTGGGCCTCACCATCGCGCTCCGCGGACCCGATGCCGGCGAAGAAGCGTTGCCAGTTCTCCGGGACGGAAGCGGGATTCTCGCGGTACAGGTCGTAAAGCTCCTCGACGTATACCGCGTTACTGCCGAAGAGCGGCGACCAGGCGTAACGCTCCTGTAATGACTGCGTCATCAGGACTCTCGATCAGACTGTGATGAGCCAAGCGCGAGCATGGATGAAATGCACTGGGGCGCGGGAAGGCGCGGTAGTTTAGCGGATGCCGGGGCGCGGCGAAACGCGCATTCCGGCGCGTTATCGGGTGCCGCGACCCGCCCGGCTAGCCGAGGGGACCGAACCAGGAAGTCAGGCCGGCGCGCAGCACTGATGGAAACATGTACCCGAGCAAGGAAATCTCCCAGACCATCAGCGCCACATAGCCGAAGCAAATGATCTCCATGATCCGGATCACGCGGACTACGCCGAAGAAGTGCCGATTGACGGCAACCACCAGCAGCGTGACGCCGAGGCCGGTGATCGCCAGTTTTGCCATCACGAACCAGGCCGGATCGGTCTTGATCAGCCAATCCATAATGCCGTTCAGCTCTTCACCGCCCGCGTTCAGGATGTTCAGCGTCAGCAGGGCGTCGAGGCCGCTCATGAGCAGAATCGCCAGCGACAGATACAGGACTCGCGGCTCGTGCCAGTCGAGAAAGATGCGGTGCTCGTCGCCATCGCGTCGCCCCAGCCGTCGCCGCGGCCGCAGGCTGCCGTAGCAAAACGAGCGGAAACTGTGGCTCCGCCGGTCGGTCATCAGGCGGCGGTCCAGCAATAAACCGGGCGCCGGACCCTGGCGGCCGGTCAGCTGCGCGCGGACCAGTGCCTTTGAGCGCTCGCTTGCTGGTGCGTATTCGTCCCGGTCCGGAATGATGCTCCCCCGCCGTTTTCTGGTGCCCGCTGACTCATGCCGCCGGACAATTCATTGAATCGCTATTAAATAAAAATCACAAGCCCATGAAAAGCCTTGTTTTCTTATTATGTTAAGAAGGCTCAGGCCCGGCTTCGCCTGGCGCGCAGCTGCCACAGCCAGTGACCGACGATCAACACGGCACCAAGCAGCACGACATTGCCGATGGCGAGAAAAGCCGCCATGGAAATCGCCAGCGCGAGGCCCCGGCAAATGTTCACCATGGCGTGCCAGATGACAGCCATCAGCACGCTGCCGCTGCGTTCCATGATCAGCGTCAGCCAGACTGCCGCGGACAGAATGCCCACCGAGAAGCCGAGCCATTGCACGAGACCGAACTCGGGGCGACTCAGAAAAAAGGGCAAGTGCCACAGTAGCCAGACGGGAAACAATGCCAGGGTCGCGCCCAGCGGCCCGAAGCGGCGCCGCAGATCCGGCAGCGCGAAACCGCGCCAGCCCGGCTCTTCCCCCAGGGCCTGCAGGATTGCTCCCGCCAGCACCAGGTCGAGCAGACCGGCGATGGTCGCGAGCTCCCCCAGCCGCGGACTCGCAAAGTCCAGTCGCTCGCCCTGCGCCACGACCAGCGCCAGCGCCAACACCAGCAGCAGTACCGGGCTCAGGGTTGCAAATGCCAGGTTGCCGGCGCCGACCCGCCAGCGCTTGAGGCTCGCCAGAATGCGTGTCGGACCGTCGGGGCCCGCGACGATCCACGCGACCAGCAGCGCGGCAATGAATGGGCCGAATGCGGCCACCGGCTCCAGCCAGTGCGGCAGGTCGGCGGCAATATGGCCGCGACGCGACAACAGCAGCGGAATCCCGATGGCCCAGGTCCACGCGTAGGCGAGCAAATAGAACGCGAGCAAGGGCTCGCGGCGGATCAGAGGTTTCATCGGGGGCCAATCGTGACATCCTTTGTCGTCGTGACCAACGCATCCCGCATGTTCGGCCTGCTGGTGGCGCTCGCTGCCTGCGCGCCGCTGGGCGCCGGCCTGGAACCGGCGCCCGCCGGCCGGGTCCGGTTCTACAACATCGCCGACTCCGACTTCGATCGGTATTCGCACTCGCCGTCACGAGCCGACCAAAAGTGGATGCGGGATCACTATGCGCGCATGCAGACTTACAGCCCCTACTTCGATCGACGTCTGCGGTGGTACCCGCTGGCGTGGGTTTATAAGGACAGCTATGCGATCAAACCGCATTGGGAGGTCTACCGCACGAATCCGGAATGGGTGCTGCGCGACGCCGATGGCAGGGAGCTGTACATCCCCTGGGGCTGTCGCGACGGGCGGTGCCCGCAATTTGCCGCCGATGTGGGCAATCCCGCGTTTCGCGCCCACTGGATCGCCGAGGCAGCCAAACTCGTCGAGACCGGCTATCGCGGCATCTGGGTGGACGACGTCAACCTGACCTGGCGCGTCAGTGACGGGCACGGACGGCATGTTCGCCCGATCGATCCGCGCACCGGCACGGAAATGCGGCTCGACGACTGGCGCGAGAATTTCGCCGTTTTCATGGAGGAAATCCGCGCCGCGTTTCCCGACATCGAGATTGCGCACAACAGCATCTGGTATGCCGGACCGTTCGACGAGCCGGCGATCCTCCGGCAAATCGACGCGGCTGACTACATCAACCTGGAGCGTGGCGCCACGGATCCGGGCCTGACCGGCGGCGATGGCAAGTGGAGTTTTGACCGCTTTCTCGGCTTCATCGATCTCGTGCAGGACCGGGACCGGGCCGTCATCCTGATGGACTATGGCGATACACCACGCGAGCGCGAGTTTGCTCTCGCTGCGTGGCTGCTGATCAGCAGTGGTCGCGATCTGCTGAGCAGCAATCAGCTCGACTGGACCGCACCGGTCTCATTCTGGGGCGGCTACAAAACAGACTTCGGCCCGGCCCGCGGAACGCGGTACGAATGGCGCGGACTGTTGCGCCGGGATTTCGAGTGCGGCTATGCGTTACTGAATCCGCCGGACGCGCGCGCGATCTCGCTGGCCCTGCCATCCGGGCAACGCCGTATCGACGGTCAGCCAGCCCGCGGCATCACGCTGGCGGAATCGCAGGCCGCCGTAATCAGTCTCGACTGCGCGGCGCGTACGATGTCAACGGTCGGATTTGAACCAGAGAAAGCTCGGCCGAATGCCGACATGTTTCGCGCAGAGTATCCGCATCCATAGCGCCCAGAAGAGCATATCGAGTGTCGCCGCGACGGCGGCACCCATCACACCCCAGCGGGGCGCCAGCAATGCGATCAGCACTACGGCAAGTAACAAGGCGGCGGCGAATACCTTCAGACACCGGGTTTCGTGCCCGCTGATGCTCAACAGGCGCACTACCGGCCCTACGGCGGCCTGGATCAGCTGGCCGACGGAGAGAATGATCAAGGCGGGATACCCCGCGACGAATTCTGGCCCGAACAACTGCAACAACCAGCGCCCGATCAGCGCGAAAAACATGACGACGACTACTGCGGCCCAGAACCGCAGGCGCGTCGCCCGGTTGACCACCGCGGCCAGGCCGGAGCGGTCCCCGTCCGCGTGCAATCGCGCAATGTCGGGCCCGGTAAACGCGTCCACCGCAAAGACCCCGAAAATGACGAGTGTCGAGATGCGCAGGCTGATGTGCAGAACGGCCAGATCGTCGCTGGGCAGATAGACGCCGGCGATCGTGGTGATCATCTCGGGGAAGTAGCCGGCGAAGAGCGTCGCGGCCAGTAATCGCACGGCCGTGAGCAGCCACAGGCGCCGATCCTCGTTGCTGGCGCCCACGTCACCCTGGGACTCAACGAAGCGCCAGAACACGATCAAGGTCGGGAGCGCAATGGTCACGACGGCAACGGCCTGCAGCGACATTGCAAGGCGGGCTTCGAGAGCCGGTAACCACAGCCACGCGCCGATCACCAGTGTGCAGAACAACAGCGGTCGCAACACGTTGGCGGGCAGGAATCCCAGCACGAACTGCGCGTAACCATTGGCCACGCCCGAGGTCATTTGCAGGACGGCCAGAACCGGCATAAAGGCCAGTGCAATCGTGACGACGTGGGCGTCGGGCCCCGTGCCCGGCGGCAACAGCCAGGCCAGGCCGGCAGCGGCCGCGCCCAGCACCAGGCTGACGGTGATGACCACGCGCAGGGCGAAACGGTAAAACGAGCGCGCGTAGCCGGGTTCGCCGCGCGCCTGACCATAGGCAACGAACCGAATGGCGGCCGGGATGAAGCCCAGCGTGCTGACACTGGCCAGCAACAGGGCCCACGCAAATGCCAGCACGTACACACCGAGTTCCGCGGCGCCCATCCAGCGCGCCAGCAGCAGCTGTGCGACCAGGGTAATGCCGGCACCCGATACCCGGCAGACAAAAATAAAGCCGGAACCGCGAATCAGGCGAACGAGCTCGCCCCACGAGCCCCCTTGTACTGCAGCGCCCGGCCTCATGCGGGCGGCACCCGCTGCGAACTGATTACGACTCCAACGACTGGCGCGGCAGGACCTGGTTTCGGCAGATTCAACGTAATCACATTGCGGCCCGTCGGGCGGCGGGCTAGTATGCGTCAAGGTCTAAGAAATAGCGATAACGCACTCAAAAATATAGAACAAACGGCCTTTTCAGGTCGCTTTCCCCACGCTTGGAAATGAACCCGACCGGTACAGTCGTCTCGGCGCCGCAGCTCAACTTCAATGCGCGCACCCAATGGTTACCCGGCATGCTCGCGCTGCTGATGGGTCTCGGTTCGGTCGTATTCATCGAACCCGCACCCTATGATCTGGTGGCGATTGGCCTGTTTCTCGCCCTGCTGGCCGCGGGGCTGCGGTTTCCGCGCGAGTTGCAGTCCGCCGTGATCTTGCTCGGCCTGTTCATTGCGGCCAACGTGCTGGCAGCCTTGCTCGCGCCGGATCCCTTGCAGTCGGTCCGATCCCTGTCGATCCGAATCTACATGCCGCTGACGTTTCTGCTGATCGCCTGCATCGTCGCGGCCCGTCCGCAGGAGCTCCTGCCGGCGTTGTGGGCCGGATACCTGTTCGCCGCGGTGCTCGCGGTCGCCTGGGGCGCACTGGAATACCTCGGGTTCCTGCCCGGCGAACTGTGGGCCGGTGGCTTGCGAGCCAAGGGCGGTTTCAAAGATCCCAACGTCTTCGGCCCGTTCCTCGTACCCGCCGCGGTGCACGTGGTGCGCCGCATGGCCGGCGGGCCGGCTGTCCGCAGCGCGCTGTTCCTGCCACTGTTCCTGGTCCTGACCTTTGGCGTGTTATTGAGCTTCTCGCGCGGCGCCTGGATCAATTTCATCATTTCGGTCGGCGTGTTCGGGCTGTTGTCGTTCCTGTTCGCGCCCAGCCTCAAAACGCGCGTCAACTGGCTCCTGGCCAGCATCGCCGTGCTGGCCGTGATCGCCGGCGGGCTGGCCGCGACCGTATCCCTGGACGTAATTGGCGAGCGGTTTTTCCAGCGCGCCGTGCTGACCCAGCAATATGACGTCAAGACTGGCGGGCGCTTCGATTCGCAGGGCCGGGCGCTAGCGCATATCGGCAGCGATCCGATCGGCGTCGGACCCGGTCGAAGTGACGAGGAATTCGGCCTCGAGCCGCACAACCTCTACCTGCACGTGCTGGTCGAATCCGGCTGGCTGGGCGGTCTCACGATGATTGCTTTCCTGATACTCACCGGCCTGCGGTTGCTGCCGCTGTTGCGCTACCGAAACCACCCGCTAAAAGACGACGTGTTCCTGGTCGTGTCCTGCCTGACCGGGCTTTTGCTGCAAAGCCTGTTCATTGATTCCACGCACTGGCGTCACATGTGGCTGCTACTGGCACTCGCGTGGGGACTGAGCATCGCGTTGCAGCGCCGGCACAAACTTGAGAAAAATTCTCGATTTATGTCTAAAGCAACTGTTTATAAAGGAGCTACTGGGTACCCTGATCACAGCGCCCAAGTCAGCCTCGGTCCAGGGGAGGATCGCAGCTTGCGGCCTGGATTACAGGTAAGCTATCGGGCGACCCAGCCAGAACAAGAACAAGGAAAAGTTCAGGGATGAACCGGCTGCTGCAATCCATCAATGTGTCCAGTGCAGTCGCCCTCGCGGCGGTTTTCGTCCTGTGCATGGTGACCAGCGCCGCTGCCCAGGAATTGGAGCGGCGCGATACGGTCGCCGAACGGCCGCGCCCGGGCTACGACGCGGACGGCATGCCGGTGGGTGCGATGCGCCTGTACCCGGACGTCGGGATCGAGCTGCGCTACAACGACAACGTGTTCGCGGACGACGACATCAAAGAGAGTGATACCGCTGTTCGGGTGGCCCCGGAAATTCGCCTGGAGTCGCGCTCCCCGCGGCATCGCGCGGAAATCGGCGGGAACGGGGATATTGCGCGTTACTCCGATCTCGGCACCGAGGACTACGAGGATTTCCGCCTCTGGGGACTCGGTGAAATGCAAATCGGCGACGGCGAACTGCGGGGTGAGCTACGCCTGAACAAACTGCACGAAGACCGGACTTCGCCGGATGACGTCCGCGGCGTCGAACTGACCGAGTTTGATCGCAATACCGTGTACCTCGGCTATACGCATCGACCGGGTCGCCTGCTGCTGAGAGTCGACGGCGAATTCGGGAACCTGGACTTCAAAGACACGGCCACGCTCAGCGGTGGGGTCAGTAACGATGATCGCGATCGCGATTTTTTCGACATCGGTCTCCGCGGTGGACTGTCGATGTCGCCAGACTATGCCCTGTATGCCGAAGCCCGCTTTGACGAGGTCAAGTACGATCAGGACTTCGACCGCAACGGTTTCGCGCGCAGCTCCGACGGCTACGAACTGCGCATCGGCACCTTGCTCGACTTTACGGGCCGCACTGCAGGTGAGTTCTATGTCGGCTACCTGAAGCGGAATTTCGACGATCCACGATTCAGTGACGCGGACGGTCCCAGCTTCGGCGGCGAGATCACCTGGAATGTTACTGGTCTGACCACGCTGACGTTCGGCGGCAGCCGGACGATCGACAGCACCACCGTCGTCGGCGCATCGGGCATTACCAAGACCCGGCTCGAATTCGGCGCCGATCATGAATTGCTGCGCAACCTGATCCTGTCATTCGACCTCCGGATCGGCAACGACGATTTCGAAAATCTGCCGCGGGACGACGACCTGGCCTGGGTCGGTCTCGGTGGGCGCTACCTGATGAATCGTTACCTGCAGCTGGTGTTTGGCTATCGCTATCGCGATCGTGACACGTCGCCGTCAGATTCCGGGGGCCGGGTTTTCGAGGTCAATGAATTGTTCCTGCGTGTCGTTGGTCAGCTATGACGAGGGTTCTTGCTCGATGGGTGTGCCGATGAACGAGACACAATTGCATCGCCTCGGCGTGCTCGCGGTGCTGGCCTGCCTCGGGTTTGCCAACAGCCACGCGCAGGGCGCTGGTGGGAATTCCGGTGAGCCGGAGTACCGGCTCGCCGCCGGTGATCAACTGAAGATCACGGTCTACGGTCACGAGGATTTGTCCGGCGAATTCGAGGTCGACGGCGCGGGTGACGTTTCAATGCCATTGATCAATGAGGTCAGTGCCGAGGGCCGCACGGCCGACGAACTCGAGGTCGAGATCGTTGCGGCGCTGAAGCCGGACTATCTGAAGAATCCGCGCGTCAGTGTGGAAGTGCTGAACTACCGGCCGTTCTACATCATCGGCGAGGTAACGTCGCCGGGCAGCTATCCCTATGTCAGCGGAATGACCGTGGTCAACGCGGTCGCGGTCGCCGGCGGGTTCACTTACCGGGCCCGGAAAGGTCGCATCAAGATTGTCCGCGAACAGGGCGAGCGCAAGATCGAGCTTCAGGCCGAGATGAATACCGAGGTCCAGCCGGGTGACGTGATCGAAATACCCGAGAGATTCTTCTGATGCACGACATGGTCAACCCGATGCCCTACGCCGTTAACACCGATATCGCCAGCGATGACGTCGGCATTGGTGAAATCCTCGCGGCGCTGCGCCGCCGGATCTGGGTCCTGCTCGGGGTTGTGCTGCCGGTCGTCGCGCTGACGTTCGGGGCACTCACCCTGATTACACCCCGCTATACGGCCGAACTTCTGATCATGATCGAGTCCGATGGCAACAGTCGGTTCGTGTCGCTGGACTCGGTGGTCGCCGGACTGGCCGGGGACGCGGAGTCGATCCAGAGCGAAGCGCACGTACTGGCGTCGCGGGCCCTGGCCGACCGGGTCGTGCAACAGCTCGGGCTCGACCGGGATCCGGAGTTCACTGCCAGAATCGATTCTGACCTGACGGCGGGGGCTGCCTATAGCGCCGTGCTCGACGCCTATGCCGAACGATTGGAAATTGCGCCGCTGGAAAACTCCCGCGTAATCGCCGTGCGGTTTTCGTCGGAAGTCGCCGAAAAATCGGCCGAGATTGCGAACGCCGTCGCCAACGAATATCTGCAATCGCGCCTCGAAACGAAATTCGAGCTGACGCGCCAGGCCAATACCTGGCTCGGCGGACGCATCGCAGAATTGCGCGGCAAGGTCGCGGATGCCGAAGCGGCTGTCGAACGGGCGCGTGGCGAACTTGGACTGCTGGAAGGTGACGGCCTCACACTGGCGTCGCAGGAACTGGTAGAGCTGAACACGCAGCTCGTAATCGCGCGCACGGATCGCGCCGAGGCCGAGGCCCGGCTGCAACAGGTCGAACGCCTGACCCGGACCCCTTCCGGGGTTGCGTCCAGCACGGCGGTGCTCGAATCGCCACTGATCCAGCGCTTGCGTGAACAGGAGGCGGAAGTCGAACGCCGCGTGGCCGAGTTGTCCTCGGAGCTGGGCGACAAACATCCGCGCATGATTCAGTTGCGCGCGGAAGCCGCCGACCTTCGTAATCGCATCGACCGCGAGGCCGACAAGGTTATTGCCGGGCTCAGAAACCAGGTGAGCGTCGCACGAGCGCGCGAGCGCGCGCTGTCGGAAAGCCTCGACCAGATGAAAGCGCGGGTCACGGTTGCGAACCAGGATGAAATCCAGCTGCGCGCGCTGGAACGGGAGGCCGAAGCGAATCGCGCCTTGCTAGACACGCTGCTGGCTCGCCAGAAAGAAACCCTGTCGCAGGAAGACCTCGACTTCCAGCAACCGGATGCCACAGTGTTTTCGCCAGCGGTCGTTCCCGCCGAACCTTCGTATCCCCGCAAGGCCATCGTGCTCGGGCTTGCTACCGTCGGGTCCATTATTCTCGGCCTGCTCGTCGTGCTGCTACTGGAGCTGCTCGACAGCGGTTTTCGCAGCGGCGAACAGTTCGAGCAGTACACCGGCGTAGCCTCCATCGGCTTCGTGCCGACCGTGCGCAAACCCGCGGAGTACCGCACCATGCCAGGGTACCTCGCAGGCCGGCCGACTTCGGCCTTTGGCGAGTCGATGCGGACGCTGAACTGGAGTCTGCGACTCGCGTTTCCCGATGACCCCCCGCGCACGGTGCTGTTTACGTCAGCGTTACCCGGCGAAGGCAAAACGACCATCGCGAGCTGCATGGCGACGGCCGAGAGCAATGCCGGTCGCCGGGTGGTGCTCATCGACGCCGACATTCGCCAGCCGGAATGTCACGATCTCACCGGGGTCGACCGCGAGCCGGGCCTGACCAACCTGCTAGCCGGCGATGCATCGCTGAACGATGTGCTGGCAACCAGCGAGTGGTCGGGACTGCATGTCATCGCGGCCGGTACGCCGAGTCCGAATGCGCCGAACCTGCTCGGCTCGCGTCGCATGAAAGCACTACTGGCGAAACTCGTCGAGCGCTACGATCTCGTCATTATCGACTCACCGCCCGTAATGGCCGCTGCCGACTCGCGCATTCTCTGCACCCTCGCCGATGCGACCGTGCTCGTCGCGCGGTGGGGCAAAACCCGGCGCCAGAATGCGCGCCTGGCCGTGAGACAACTTCAAGCCGCTGGTGCCCGACTCGCAGGCGGCCTGCTATCGATGGTCGACGCCAAACGCAATGCGCATTACGGCTATGGCGACTCAGGGGCCTACAGCGGCGACCTCGACAAATACTACGCCGGCTAACGGAGCAAAATTGCCGGTGCGAACCGCGGCACCGGCGGTCCGCGTGCCCGTGGCCGAGTCGCGCAGGACGGGGCGCCGCCTGCGGATTCTGCAAGTCAT
>JASJBD010000143.1 GCA_030066665.1 Gammaproteobacteria bacterium | reverse complement strand
GAGCCGGCCGTAAGCCGGGTTCTGTCGAGGGCAATCATTCATCTGGGACTGGTGTCGCCACCAGCCTCTAGCGACCTACCCGGGAGTCCGTTCGGGACCGACGGTGCGACCTGAAGCCGCCTACTCCCCTATTTGGTCTTGCTCCAGGCGGGGTTTACCCTGCCGCGGCGTGTTGCCACCCGCGCGGTGCGCTCTTACCGCACCATTTCACCCTTACCGCAGCCGTTTCGGACCGTGGCGGTATATTTTCTGTGGCACTTTCCGTGAGCTCACGCCCCCCAGGAGTTACCTGGCACCCCGTCAGCAGGAGCCCGGACTTTCCTCCTTTGCGGACCAGCGGCCCGGAAAAGCGATTGCCTGGCCGACTCCACCCTCAACAGTAGGGAATCAATCCGCGTCCGGCAAGCTGGCCAGCCGATACGCATCGGCGCGTTTCGCGCCGGTTATCCGTGCGGCGAGACGGGCTGCCTTGCCGGGGGGCAGTTCCGCCGCCAGTAACGCATAAACCCGTTCGAGCTCGGCCGTCGACGGGCCGTCCGGATCCGGACAGCCGGAAACGATCAGTGTCATTTCACCCTTGGTGCCGGCCGGATCCGCGGCCACCTGGGCGCGGACGGCCTCGAGACTGCCGCGGTAAAAGGTTTCATGCTGCTTGGTGAGCTCCCGCGCGAGGAATGCCCGGCGCTGCTCGCCGAGCACGTCGGCGAGATCCGCGAGGCTGCGGTCGATTCGGTGCACTGCCTCGTAAAAGATCAACGTTTCGCGCACCACGGCCAGCTCCGCCAGGCGCCGGCGCCGCGGGCCGGACCGGGCCGGTAAAAAGCCCTCGAAGAGGAACCGGTCGCTTGGCAGACCTGCGACCGACAACGCCGCGATCGCGGCACAGGGACCCGGTAGCGGCACGACCGGCAGGTCGCGATCCCGCGCTGCGGTGACCAGGCGAAAACCCGGATCACTGATCAACGGCGTGCCGGCATCACTGACCAGGGCACCGTCCTCACCACCACTCAAACGCCCGAGCAACTCGTGAACCCGTTCCGTCTCATTGTGTTCGTGCAACGAGATGAGTCGCTGACGTAATCCCAGGTGTGTTAGCAATTGCCGGGTCCGCCGAGTATCCTCCACGGCCACCCAGTCGACCTTCCCCAAGACGTCACGCGCCCGCTCGGTGATATCGCCCAGATTGCCGATCGGCGTAGCGATAACATAGAGGCAGCCGGAATTCTGAGGCATTGAGGTCGCAGGCGGGATTGATGCAAGCCAGACAGAGTTTATTTGCCGCTAGTGTACGCCGGGCCCGCAGCTGGAACGACCGGCGCTGGTCGGCAATCGCCCTGCTGCTTCTGCTGACCGCCTGTGAGCCGATGCAACGCGACGAGCCGCCGGTCGTGAGCGCTGCGGATGCCCGTGCCACGGCATTGGCGGACCAGGGACGCTATGACGACGCCGCTGAAGCTTACCTGCAGCTGGCCGGCAGCGCCGCGGGTCCGGCGCGCGAACGCTACCTGATTCAGGCGGCCCGCCAGCGCCGGCTGGCCGGCAAACTCGGCGGCGCCCAGGCCATTCTCGATAGCCTGTCGGATCCGGTCGACGACTCTAACCTGCTGGGCTGGGCGCAGGTTGCCGGCGATCTGGCGGTGGCCCGCGGGCAACCGCGGCGTGCGCTGGAAATCGTTGCCCGCGCGCCCGCGACATCAAAACCGGGCGCGGCTGCAGAACTCGAACGAATCCGCGGTGAGGCACTGTTCCGGCTCGGCGACCCGGTTGCTGCGACTCGCGCCTTTCAGGAACGTGAGATCTGGCTGCGCGATCCGGCTGAAATTGCCGCCAACCAGCGGATGCTGTGGATTGGTTACCAGCGCTGGGGCGACTCGCTGACCCCGGCCCTGGTGGAGGGGGTGGACGACGTAGTCACCGCCGGCTGGCTCGAGCTCGGCTATATTGCGGCGACCCGGCGTGACAGCCGCGCCGGCCTCGGACTCGCGTTGCAAAACTGGCAGACACGGTTCCCGACTCACCCGGCGAACGACGTGCTGTTGCCCGAATTGCTGAGCGACTTCCAGGGCATTGCCGCCATGCCCGAGCGGCTCGCATTGCTGCTGCCGCTGTCGGGTCGGCAGAAAGCAGCCGGCCAGGCGGTGCGTGACGGCTTTCTCGCGGCGCATTTCGCCAGCGCCGATATCACTGGCCAGGCACCCGTGATACGTATCTACGATATCGATGCGATGGGCGTCCTGCCGGCAACCCAGACCGCGGTGCTGGAAGGCGCGCAATTTGTCGTCGGTCCGTTGCTGAAGGAGTCCGTTCAGGAGCTGGCTGCAAGCGGAATCGCGGCGCCGACACTGGCGCTCAACTTTCTACCGGATGAACTGCCGGCCCCGGCCGGCATGGTGCAGTTCGCGCTGGCGCCCGAAGACGAAGCCGTGCAGGCGGCAGATCGCGCCATTGCCGAAGGGCATCGCCGAGCAGTCGTGCTGGTGCCAAGCAACGGCTTCGGTCGTCGCTTGCTGGACAGTTTTGTGGCGACTTATACGGGGCTGGGCGGACAGGTCATCGACTACCGGTTTTTCGATCCGCGTTCCCCGGATTTTTCCTACGGCATCCAGGACATGCTGTTGATCGGCGAGAGTCGTGATCGGCACGATCGTCTCAGTGCAAATCTGCGTATGGAGCTGGGTTTTGAACCTCGACGTCGCGATGACATCGACCTTATCTTTCTCGGCGCCAGACCCGAGGCGGGCAAACTGATTCGCCCCCAGTTGAAATTCTTCTATGCCGGCGGCGTCCCGACTTATTCGACTTCAGCCATCTACCAGGAAAACTCCAGGAACAACTCCGACCTCAACGGCATTATCTTCCCGGATATGCCCTGGCTGGTCGAACCTGACGCGGAAATTCAGGCCGTGCGGGACACCCTGGACGCGTTATGGCCGGGCGATGCGTCACGAAGAGCGCGGCTTTTTGCTATGGGTTTCGACGCCTATCGGCTGGTGCCAGAGCTGGCTGGCGGCACGACCAGCGGCGGTGGCGAAGTTGCCGGCGCCACCGGCCGCCTCTACCTGGATGGCGACGGCCGAATCCATCGACGGCTTGTCTGGGCACAAATGCGCGGGGGCCGCCCGGCGCGGCTGGAGCCGTTGATCGGTGCGTCGCCGGAAATCCTCGAGCCCATCCAGGCACCCGAAACGACGGGCCGCGCACCTGCGCCGCGGTGACCTGGCCGAGCAGGAGGCGCTGAAGTATCTGCGGCGACAGGGGTTCAGCCTGCTGGCCCGGAATTTTCGCTGTCGATCCGGCGAGCTCGACCTGGTGATGCAGCGGGACAACAAACTGGTCGTCGTCGAGATCCGGTATCGCCGTTATACGAGCCAGCTGACGCCCCTGGAAACCGTCACGCTGGCGAAGCGACGTCGGATCATCCAGGCCACGCGCTATTATTTGCGGCACAACCCGGAGTATTCCGAACACGAAATCCGTTTCGATGTCGTCGCCTTGTCAGGGCCATTGCCGCAGGCGAAACTAGTCTGGCGGCAGGCAGCGTTCGACTCCGACGACACATAGCGAACGAGGCAGGAACCATGCGAGCAAAGGAACGGGTGCGCGCGCATTTTGCGGAGAGCATCGAGGTCAAGCAAAAGGCGATGCTCGCGCTCGCGGAGCCAATATCGAACGCCATCACGATCCTCACCGATTGTCTGCGCGAGCAGGGCAAAGTGCTCAGCTGTGGCAATGGCGGCTCGGCGGGTGATGCGCAACACTTCTCCGCGGAGCTCCTGAACCGGTTCGAAATGGAGCGACCTGGTCTCGCCGCGGTGGCGCTGACGACTGACAGCTCCACGCTCACATCAATTGCCAACGACTACGCCTACGACCAGATTTTCTCAAAGCAGGTCAGCGCACTTGGCCGCCCCGGTGATTGTCTGTTGGCGATCTCGACGTCAGGCAATTCGCCGAATGTGCTAGCCGCGGTCGACGCGGCCCACGAAGCCAGCATGCATGTCATTGCCTTGACCGGGCGCGATGGTGGCAGCATCGGCGGCGCCCTGGATGCTGGTGATGTAGAAATCCGCGTTCCGGACGAACGCACCGCGCGAATCCAGGAAGTCCACCTGGTTGTGCTTCACTGTCTCTGCGACGGCATCGACCAGGCGCTGTTCGGCGGGAGCTGAGTCGTTACTTGATGACCTTGAGGTGCGCGCGCCCACCGCTCGGTGGCGAACCGTTGTTTCCCGGCTCCGGTGGCGTATCGGAATCATCCGCCGAGAAGATCATGCCGCTGCCGGACTCGCGGGCGTAGATACCGCGAATTGCCAACATGGGCAACGTGACGCGAAAAGGAGTGCCGGCAAACCGCGCTTCGAAATTCACGGCCTCGTTGCCGAGCTCGAGACCGCGCACCGCGGCGTAGCTGGCATTGAGCGTAATCTTGCCGTCCTGTACGTATTCCTCCGGCACCTCGACGCCCGACACTGTCGCGTCGACGATCAGATAAGGCGTGAAACCGCTGTCCGTGATCCACTCGTGCATGGCGCGCAGCAGGTAAGGCTGCTGAGGTATCGATTCGGAGCTCATTGCCGGGTACCGAGCCACCCTACTGGTTCATCTCGTGCTCGAGTTCGGTAAGGCTCTCCTGGAAGGACCGCCGGGAGAAAACGTCGTCCATGTACTTGTGTACCGCCGCCGCGCCGCTGCCAAGATCGATGCCGTAGGATGCCAGCCGCCAGAGAAGCGGCGCGATAGTGCAATCGACCAGCGAGAATTCATCACTCAGGAAGAATCGTTTGACGCTGAACACTTCGGCACTGGACAAGATGCTCTCTTTCAACATCTTGCGTAAACGGGTTGCCTGCTTGCTGTCCTGGGAGCTCTCGAGATCCTCGGCAACGCCGTACCAGTCACGCTCGATGCGGAACAAGGCCAGCCGGAATTGCGCCCGCGTGACCGGATCAACCGGCATGAGCGGCGGGTGCGGGAAGCGCTCGTCGAGATACTCGATAATGACGCGCGAATCGTAGAGCACCAAGTCACGGTCCACCAGCGTCGGCACGCTGTGATACGGATTCAGGTCCAGAAGATCCTCCGGCATGTCGGGACCCTGGACATTGACGATGTCCATATTGATGTTCTTTTCCGCTAACACCAATCGGGTGCGGTGACTCTGGAACCCCGTGGGACTGGAATACAAGGTCATAACTTCTTCTTGTTGAATGGACGGATCGCGCCTGCTCGACTACTTGACGTCTTTCCAGATTTCCGACTTCAAGAGGTAGGAGAACAAACCGAAAACGAGCAGGAAGGCCAATACCCAATAGCCCAGTCGCTGGCGTTCGAGCTGCATCGGCTCACCGGTGTAGTCCAGGAAATTGACGATGTCGCGCACGAATTGATCGTATTCGTCCGCACTCATGCTGCCCTCGGTAACCGTCTCCAGGCGGATGCTCTCATGACCCTCTTCGTCGGTCTCGACGACTTTGCGCTGCATACCCTGCAATTCCCAAAGCACATGCGGCATGCTCGCGCCCTCGAGCACGAGGTTGTTCACGCCGGTAGGTTTGCTGTCGTCAACGTAAAAAGTCCGCAGGAACGTGTACAGATAGTCCGTGCCACGCGATCGCGCAATCAACGTCAGATCTGGTGGCGCCTGCCCGAACCAGCGCGCCGAATCGTCCGCGGGCATCGCGACCTGCATCGTTTCGTGCGGCTTCTCGGCGGCAAACATCAGATTGTTGACCAGCTGATCTTCGGTGATCTGCAGATCGTTTGCGAGCCGGTTGAAGCGGACGTATTGGGCGGAATGGCAACCCATGCAGTAATTTACGAAGTTGCGCGCGCCGCGCTGGAGCGACGCGATATTGCCGACGTCATTTAACGCTGCATCGAGCGGATAGCCAGCGCCGGCGCCGTACGACAGCTGCGGCGTCAGGATCATGGCGGCCAGCAGGAACGATGCCGCCAATCTCGGAAACTTGTCAGGCATTGGCATCACTCCGAGTGGTAAACCACCCGATCGGGCACGGGTTTCGGTTTCTCGAGACTGGTGTAGACCGGCATGAAAAGGAAAAACGCGAAATACAGTACGGTGAAGATGCGCGTGATGGTAACGAAGGGTTCGACTGCCGGTTGCAGGCCCAGGTAACCGAGCGCCACGAAGCTGACGGCAAAAGTCGCCAGCGCCACTTTGAAAATCCAGCCGCGATAACGAATCGACTTGACCTTGCAGCGGTCGAGCCACGGCAGCAGGAACAGGACGACTATGGCCAGCAACATCAGCAAGGCGCCGCCGCCTTTGCTTGGGACCGCCCGCAGGATCGCGTAGAAGGGCGTGAAATACCAGACCGGGGCAATATGCTCAGGCGTCTTCAGATTATTCGCCGGTTCGAAGTTGGCATGCTCGAGGAAGTAGCCGCCCATCTCCGGGGCGAAGAAAACGACGCCGGAAAACGCGGCCAGGAACACGACAATCGCCACGAGGTCTTTCGCGGTCAAATAGGGATGGAACGCAACTCCGTCGACCGGGATGCCGTCCGGGCCCTTGTTTTCCTTGATTTCGATGCCGTCGGGGTTGTTCGATCCGACTTCGTGCAGGGCCAGGATATGCACGACGACCAACATGATGAGTGCCAACGGCACGGCGACCACGTGCAAGGCAAAGAACCGGTTCAGTGTGATATCGGAAATGAAGTAATCGCCGCGGATCCACTCGACGAGTCCCTCGCCGATGCCCGGCACCGCGCCGAACAGCGACACGATCACCTGCGCACCCCAGTACGACATCTGCCCCCACGGCAGAAGGTAGCCAAAGAACGCCTCGGCCATCAGGGCCAGGTAAATCAGCATGCCGATGATCCACAGCAGCTCGCGCGGTGGCTTGTAGGAGCCATACATCATGCCGCGGAACATGTGCAGATAGACGACGATGAAGAAGGCCGAAGCGCCAGTGGAATGCATATAGCGAATCAACCAGCCCCATTCGACGTCGCGCATGATGTACTCGACCGACGCGAACGCCTCGGTCGCGGACGGCTTGTAGTTCATGGTCAGCCAGATGCCGGTCAACAGCTGGATGATCAGTACCAC
>JASJBD010000142.1 GCA_030066665.1 Gammaproteobacteria bacterium | reverse complement strand
TGAGCGCGCCGTGAAGAACTGCGTGCCGTGATCGAATTCGTATGGCGGTGCGCGACGCGTCGCCATGCGTCCGCTGACTCGCGGGGACTTGTCGAACACGGTCACTGTCGCGTGCTCCGAGAGTCGGGTTGCGAGTACCAGGCCCGATAACCCGGCGCCGATGATCGCAATCGTCGTCATGTGCCAATCACGGTGACCAACAAGGCGATCGTGACGATCGCGGTGACGTTGCGGCGCATCACAAAATACGGCTGCGTCAACAAATCTGCTTGATATAGGCGCCAGTCGATCAGCAAGAGCGCACCGAACGCCAGAATACTCGCAACGAGTGTTGGCCCCGGTGTGTCGCTGAGCAAGAAAGTGAACCAAACCACCAGCGTGATCAAGTTGCTGGCGATAAACAGGTTCAACGGACTCGCGGCTTGCTTGTAGAGATAAGTGCCCCAGTGCGCGCCGGCCATAAAGGACACGATGACAAGCGCGTAGCTTGCGGCGATGTAATCGACCGGTCCAAGCACGCCCAACGAATCCACACCGACTAACGGCGATACGGCGCAAACGACAAACGGTACTGAGCCGGCATAGGCTAGGGCGGCGTAGAGTCGGCTGGTAGGCATTGCATGCAGGGCTATTCTTCGAACACGTATAATGCCGGCAAAAGCCCGTGAGTGATACCAAGCACATAGAGTCAGTTGTCGTCCGTCTTGCCGGTGATTCGGGTGACGGTATTCAGCTTATGGGTTCGCAATTCGCGTCGTCGACGGCAATGTCCGGTTCCGACTTTTCTACGTTCCCGGACTTTCCGGCGGAGATTCGCGCACCTGCTGGAACGACCTTTGGTGTGTCCGCTTACCAGATCAATCTTGGCGGCGGACGGATTACGACAGCCGGCGATGCGCCGGATGTGCTCGTGGCGTTCAACCCGGCTGCGCTGAAGGTCAGTCTGCCGCTGCTGCAGAAGGGCGCGCTCGTCATTATCAATAACGACGGTTTTACGGCGCGTAACCTGAAAAAGGCTGGCTACGATGTAGATCCTCGCGACGGCGCCGGCCTGGACGACTATCAGCTGGTGTCCGCCGATATTGGCCGGCTCAACGGTGAAGCGCTCGCCGAGTTTGACCTGAGTACCAGCGAAGCAGGGCGGTGCAAGAATTTCTGGGCTCTGGGCCTGATGCTGTGGATGTTCGGGCTGAAGCGCGGGCCGATTGAAGCATGGATCAATCGCCGCCTGGCCGGGCGTCCGGAACTGCGCGATGCCAATATCAAGGCGCTGAACTCGGGTCATGCCTACGGTGAGACGGCGGAGCTGTCTGCATCCGTGTCGCCGCGACAGATCCCCGCTGCCGAAATGCCGCCGGGCGAGTACCGGAGTATCACCGGCGCGGAAGCGCTGGCGCTGGGACTGGCCGCGGCCGGCGAGTTGGCCGATCGACCGGTGATGTTTTGCTCTTATCCGATTACGCCATCGTCACCGTTATTGCATCGCTTGACGCGTCTGTGGGAGGTGGGTGTCGGCACGTTCCAGGCGGAGGATGAGATCGCGGCGATCTGCGCGGCAATCGGTGCATCTTACGGCGGCATGATCGGTGTCACCGCGAGTTCCGGTCCTGGTATTGCGCTGAAGACCGAAGCGATGGGGTTGGCCGTCAACGCCGAATTGCCGCTGGTCATCGTGAACTGGCAGCGCGGCGGACCGTCGACGGGACTGCCGACTAAAACGGAGCAATCCGATCTTTATCAGGCTGTATATGGGCGCAATGCCGATACTCCGATCCCGGTGGTTGCGGCCGCATCGCCCGGTGATTGTTTCGACGTCGCAATCGAGGCGACGCGCATCGCGCTGCGCCACATGACACCGGTGATCTTGCTGGCGGATGGTTATTTGTCGAATGCGGCCGAGCCCTGGCGCATTCCGGATGTCGATACACTGGCGCCGATCGAACACTACCCGGCCCCGGCGCCGTCCGATGATATCGGTCCGCAGCGCCAGGCGTTCCAGCGCGATCCGGACACGCTGGGTCGCCCGTGGGTGACGCCTGGCCTGGAGGGCCTGATCCATCGCATCGGCGGTCTCGAGAAAGATATCGAAACCGGCCACATTTCCTACGATCCTGACAACCACCAACGCATGACGGACTTGCGGCAGGCGAAGCTCGATTCAGTGGCGAAATATATTCCCGCGCAGCATGTCGATGTTGGTGACGATAGCGGCCCGCTGCTCGTCATCGGCTGGGGTTCGACCTACGGCCCGATCTATCAGGCCGCGCGGCAGACGGGTGTCAGCTTCCTGCATTTGCGACATCTGAGTCCATTGCCGGACAACCTTGGCGAGATCCTGGCAAGATTCGACAAAGTACTCGTACCGGAAATGAACACCGGGCAACTGGCGACCGTACTGCGCGACAGGCTTGGCATGGAACCGATTTCGTATTCGAAAGTCAGCGGCCAGCCATTTTTGATCGCGGAACTCGTCGAACGGATTGAATCTGAACTCAGGGGAGCGGCCGCATGACCCGTTCGTTGACCGCCAAGGATTTCGCGACATCGCAGGAAGTGCGCTGGTGCCCGGGCTGCGGTGACTACGCGATTCTAAAAGCCGTCACCAAGACGCTGGCCGATGTTGGCGCGGTGCCCGAGTCGACGGTTTTCGTGTCCGGTATCGGCTGCGCCGCCCGCTTCCCGTACTACGTCGAGACCTATGGTTTCCATACCATTCACGGGCGGGCGCCAGCCATCGCGACCGGACTCAAGCTGGCGAATCCGGAACTGGATGTGTGGGTCGTGACGGGTGACGGCGACGCGCTGTCGATTGGCGGTAATCATGTGTTGCATGCGCTCCGCCGCAACGTCGGGCTGAACATCCTGCTTTTTAATAATGAGATCTATGGACTGACCAAAGGGCAGTACTCGCCGACATCACGGATTGGTACCAAGTCGCCGTCGAGCCCGACCGGCTCGGTCGATGCACCGGTTTCGCCCGGACAGTTTGCGCTGGGCTGCGGAGCGAAGTTCTTTGCGCGCGCGATCGATACCGATAAGCTCGGCATGGGTTATGTGTTGCAGCAGGCGCATGCCACCAACGGTTCCTGTTTCGTCGAGATTTTCCAGAATTGCATCGTCTACAACGAAGACGTGTTCGCATCCTTCACGGATCGAAAAACTGCCGCGGAGACACAGTTACACGTTCGCCATGGGGAACCGATGCTGTTTGGTAAAGATCGCAACAAGGGAATTCGGTTCAATCCCAAAACATTCGCGCTGGAGATCATTGACGCGAGCGAAGCAGCGGATGACGTGCTCGTCCATGACGAGACCAATGCAGGCATTGCGCGGTTGCTGGTCGATTTGCAGGCCCCGGTCGTGCTTGGCGTGATTTATCGGGATCCGGCGCAGAGCTTCGAGGATACGTTCTACGAACACCATCCGTCCGGCATGGCGCGCACCCGGAGCGTCCGGGATTTCATCAAGGGTCCGAGCACCTGGATGGTCGAAGGCTAGCTTGCGCTTACGGCAACGGGACGAGTTCTGCGGCCAGGCTCAGCGCGGTTTCGGCATCGGCCGCATAGCCGTCGGCGCCAAGTTCGCGCCACATGTCCGGGGCGTTTTCCAAACCCGTGCCGCCGATCAGGATCTTCACCGAGTCGCCTGAGCGTGCCCGGATAGACTCGATCGTGCGGCGCAAAGCCGGCAATTGATTGGTCAGCGCCAGCGACAGCATGACCAGGTCGGCATCGAAACCCACGATCGCCGCCGGGAATTCGCGGCGCGGCAAATCCGCCCCGAGATAAATTGTGCGCCAGCCTTCAATCTCCAGCAGGTAAGCGATGGCGCGAATGCCGATGTCGTGAGCGTTGCCCGAAACTGTGGCCGCTACAACGGTGCGTCCACGATCGGGTGTGTGTTCGGCCCGGCTCGCGAGTACCGCCAGCAGCCGCTGCGTGGTGGACGTGACCATATGTTCTTCGGCAATGGAGATCCGGTTCAGATGCCACAAATGCCCTGCCTCCCGCTGTGCCGGCAGCAAAACCTGCAACATGGCATCGCGCAGGCTCATGCCTTCGTGTACGGCGTCCAAAACCATCTCCATGCCGACCAGCGCATTGCCGGTAACCACTGCCTGCATGTAACGCATAGCCAGGCGGTCGCGGGCGAAACCGGGGTCCAGCGTGGTTTCCGGTAGCTCATCAACGTCGTCAGCAATTTTGCGCTGCGCCTGATCAATGCAGGCAAGCACGACGTCGGTCTGGTCGGGTGGCAGATGCTCGACGACCGCGTCGCGCAGCCCGTCGAGCGCAGTGCGCAGATCGGCAACCGGGACTTCACGTGCCGTCATCGTCATACGCAGCCAGCTGATCTGTTCGGCGAAAAAGGCCGGGCGGCCAACGCCTACTGCGACGGCCAGCTCCACGAGTTGCTGCCGCATGTGGTCGGTCCACACCTGGATCGCCATGGCGCCGAAACGCTGTCGCAACCCCGGATCGCGAGCAAGCGCGGCTGCGGCGGCACTGGCAGCAATGGAGCCTGCCTGGGATTCCAACTGTTCCGCAGCGATCGGGTCGGCGTGCGTCATGAGTCTCTCCGCCCGCTGCCATAGCTGATCGGATCATCGACCGTCAGCGTGCGGGACTGCTCGGCCGCAAGCGCCATGGCCGGTGTGGGCATCGGGGCCTGCTTGGTCACGTCACTGCGCACGGCTGTGATGCGGGCGCGCAGCGACTCGAGCCCGACGAGAAAGGCCGGTAGCAGGAACAGCACAATTCCCGTGGCAAAGATCAGGCCGAAACTCAGTGAGATCACCATGGGTTTCAGGAACTGCGCCTGCAACGCGGTTTCGAATAGCAACGGCCCAATACCGACGACCGTCGTGACCGATGTGAGCAGCACTGCGCGCATGCGCCGGCAACTCGCTTCGATGGCGGCGTCGATTGCGGCCTCGCCCTGTTCGCGCAGCTCTTTGAACACCGTTACCAGGATGATCGAATCGTTGATCACGATTCCGGACAGCCCGAAGAAACCGAAAATCGACAGCATCGTGACATCGAAGCCCAGCAGCCAGTGGCCGAAGATCGCGCCCACCAGGCCGAACGGGATGACACTTAGGACTGCGAACGGCCACACGTATGAAGCGAACACCCAGGCCAGGATGATGTAGACCAGCAGCAGGGCCAGTGGCAGCGCCAGCAGCACGTCGCCGAAACTCTCTGACTGGTTCTCGGCATCGCCACGGTACGACCAGATCACGCCGTATTCATTCGTCAGACGCGGCATGACGTTACGCGCCAGTTGGGCGCGAATTTCATTGGCGTTGTTTTTACTGAAGTCGACGTCGGCCGACACGGTCACGGCCAGCAGACCGTTGCTGTGTTTCAACGCGTCGAAACCGCGGTCGTAACGCAGCTCGGCGACGTTCGACAGCGCGGTGATTTCGCCGTCCGGCAACACGATGGGCAACGTCTCCAGCGCGCGCAGCGACTCGCGCTCGCTGGCCGGCAGGCGCACGCGCACTTCGACCTCTTCGCCCTGATCCTGGAAGATTTGCACCAGCTCGCCCTCGAACGCGGCGCTGAGTTGATCGCCGAGGGACTGGCTGGTCAGCCCGACCGCGGTGCCGGTCGCCGACAGTTCAAATATCAACTGCTCCTTGCCGAACGGCGTATCGTCGCGCACGCCGCTGACGCCCACGTACTCGCGCAGTTCATCGCCGAGATCGAGTGCGGCGGCCTTCAAAGTCGCCACATCCTGGCCGGTGAACTCGACCTCGATGTCGGCACCCGGGGGTCCGCCCTCGGCGCCGAGGATCAGAAAGCGCTCGAGGCCCGGCGGGCGTGGCACCCGCGCACGCCACGCGCGGGTGAGCTCGGCATTGCTGATCTCGCGATTGTCGCCGGGGACAAGCTCGACGATGATGTGGCCGAGCTCGGATCCGGTCGAGCCACGATTGTCCTCGCGTGCTTTGCTCACCACCAGCCGGATAAATTGCTCGTCGCTGTCTGCCTCGATGTCACGCAATGCCTTTTCTGCATCGCGCAGAAACGCACTGACGCGTTCTTCCGGAGAACCGGCGACGAAGCGCACATTCGCCGTCAACGTGTCCGCTTCCGGTTGCGGGAAAAACGCGAAACCGACAAAGCCGCCGCCCAGCAGTCCGATGATGAGGAAGATGCCGGCGACCGCGAGGCTCACCGTGGTCCCGCGATTGGCGACGGACCAGGATACCGCGTCGCGGTACTTGCCATCGCGGAATCGGGCGACGGCAACATCCACTGTGCGACGGAAGCGCCCGGGTTGATGCTCTGCCGTGCCTTGCAGGGAATGGCGCAGATGCCCCGGCAGGACAAGAAAACACTCCAACAGTGATGCGAGGATCACGCAGATTACGACAAGCGGTATGGCGAAAAGGATGCGGCCGGTCGGGCCACCAATTGCGGTCAGTGGCAGGAACGCGGCCACCGTCGTCAGTGATGCGGCCGTCACCGGTGCCAGCATTCGAAACGCGGCCTTCTCGGCCGCGGCGAGCGGTCCCGCGCCTTGCTGGAACAGCGTCACGGCTTCTTCCGCGACCACCACCGCGTCGTCGACGATGATGCCGAAGGTCATGATCAATGCGAACAGCGTCATGATATTGATGGAACCGCCCGCAAGCCACAGCGCCACCAGCGCGGTGAGAATCGAGACCGGCACGCCGACCGCGACCCAGAATGCGACGCGCCCGTTCAGGAAGATGTACAACGAGACAATCACCAGCAGCATGCCGCCGAGCGCGTTTTCGATCATCAGGTCGATGCGTTGATCGACGAGCTGCCAGGGCTCGTCGTAAGACACGAGCTCGACGTTAGGCGGCAGATTCTCGCGAGACTGCTCGGTCCACGCGAACAGCCGCTGGGCGACCGTGATCGCGTCTTCATCCTCGGACCGTTTGACCGCGATTTCCACGGCAGGCC
>JASJBD010000141.1 GCA_030066665.1 Gammaproteobacteria bacterium | reverse complement strand
CCGCCGATCGAATTCCGAGGAATCGGCGGACTGAGCGACTGCGTTTCAAGGGCCTCTACATCAAGCAGGGGACGCTGGCGATTCGTGCGGACGAGGCTGAGGCCGATCGGCTGGATTTCGAGGATACGGTCTGGACATTTTCCGGCAACGTGTTGATCGAAAACAGCACCACGCGCGTCTGGTCTGACGATGCGCAGGTGGCCTTTCTGAACCACCAGGTCGACACGGCGACGCTGCAGGGCAGTCCGGCGCGCTTCGAGCAGGTTCGCGAAGAAGACGAGCGCATCACGCGGGGGCGCTCCGCCGTGATGGACTATGCGCTGGAAACCGGCATCATCAGCATGACCGGCGACGCCTGGGTAAGCGACGGTGCCAACGAAGTTTCCGGACCGCGGATCGCTTACGACGTCACCCGCGACCTGATCAAAGCCGCCGGCGACGAAGATGGCCAGGTGAAAATGCGAATCATTCCACCGGAAGACCGTAAGCCGGATCTCCCGTGAGCCGGCTGCTAGCGGAAAACCTCGCCAAACGCTTCCGACAACGCGAAGTCGTCAAGGACATCTCGCTGGACATCAGCAGCGGCGAGGTCGTCGGCCTGCTGGGCCCGAATGGGGCGGGCAAAACCACGGCTTTCTACATGATCGTCGGACTGATCCCGGCCGACGCGGGGCGCATTTATCTCGACGACGTCGATCTGACAACCCTGCCAATGCACCGCCGCGCGCGCATGGGACTCGGCTATTTGCCTCAGGAAGCATCCGTGTTCCGCAAACTGACCGTCGAAAAAAACATCATGGCGATTCTGCAGGTACGCGACGAGCTTTCGCGGGCAGACCGCGAACGCATTCTCGAGGAGCTGCTGGAGGAGCTGCATGTCAGCCATGTTCGCAACAGCCTCGGCTTGAGCCTGTCCGGGGGCGAGCGCCGGCGCGTCGAGATTGCCCGGGCCCTGGCGGCGGAGCCCCGTTTCGTCTTGCTGGACGAACCGTTCGCGGGCGTTGACCCGATTTCGGTCCTCGATATTCAGCGCATCGTCAAGCACCTGGCCGGACGCGGCATTGGCGTCCTGATTACGGATCACAATGTGCGCGAGACACTGGGAATTTGCGAACGAGCGTATATTCTGAATGACGGCTCGATGATCGCGCAGGGCTCGCCCGAAACGATCCTCGAAAATCAGGAAGTCCGCGAGGTCTATCTCGGTGACAGCTTCCGTCTTTAGGGAACCGCCGCAGTCATGAGCGCCATGAAGCCATCGTTGCAGCTTCGCGTCAGCCAGCAGCTGGTCATGACGCCGCAACTGCAGCAGGCGCTACGTCTGCTGCAGTTGCCGTTGCTGGAATTGAATACCCAGCTGGAGGAGGCGCTGGAAGAAAACGTCATGCTGGAACTCGAGGAACCGTCGGAGCCGGCCGATGCGCCGTCGGTTGTGGATCTCGAGACCGACACTGACGACAATCCGGAGGTCGTGGCGCGGGAAGCGGACGATATCGGCCCCTGGGACCTGCGCGATTCCGGCAGCACCCGCAGTGATCCCTGGGCCGATGATATGCGGCGCCCGGAAATCGCCGACCATAGCGATGAATCACTGCGTGAGCATCTGCTGTGGCAGCTCGAACTCGAGCATTTTCCGCCGCGCGAAGCGGCCATCGGTCAGGCGATCGTGGACGCGCTCGACGAGGACGGCTACCTCACGGAATCGCTGGAAGACATTCACGCCGCGCTCCCCGTGGAAGCGGGATTTACCCGCGACGAGGTCGACCGGGCCCTGACGATGGTACAAAGCCTGGATCCGGCAGGCGTGGGCGCGCGCAACCTGGCCGAGTGCATCAGCATCCAGCTGTCGCAGCTGGATCCGGCAACTCCGGAACGCGAGCTCGCCTTGCGAATCGCCGCCGATGGCCTGGACGAAGTCGCCAACCAGGACTACGCCATTCTGCGCCGGCGTCTCGGGATCTCCGAGGAATCCCTGGCAGTTGCGCTACAGCTGGTGCGCGCGTGCCACCCGCGACCGGGCGCATCGATCCAGCCACCGTCAGCGGAGTACGTCATTCCGGACGTGTACGTTCGAAAACAGGACAACCGCTGGATTGTCGAAGTCAATCACTCCGGTGCGCCGCGCTTGCGGGTCAACCAGGCCTACGCCGACCTGCTGAAGGGTGAGGGCGCCCATGACACGTTGCGACATCAGCTGCAGGAGGCCAGATTTCTGGTCCGCAGCCTGGAAATTCGGGACGATACCCTGATGAAGGTCGCCCGCTGTATCGTGGAGCGGCAGACTGGCTTTCTGGAACATGGCGAGGAAGCCATGAAACCGATGATCCTGAAAGACATCGCGGAAGCCATCAACATGCACGAATCGACGATCTCACGGGTGACGGCGAACAAATACATGCACACACCCCGCGGTGTCGTGGAATTCCGGTATTTCTTCTCCAGTCAGTTGTCCGGCACGGATGGCTCGGAACAATCCTCGACGGCCATCAAGGCCCGCATCAAGCGGTTGATCGGCCACGAAAACCCGGCCAAGCCCCTGAGTGACAGCAAGATCGCGGCCATGCTGACCGAGGAAGGTATCAATGTTGCCCGCCGAACAGTGGCAAAATACCGGGAAGCACTGCGCATTGCGCCGTCCAGCGAGCGCAAACGCCAATACAGCCGGTAGACGGCTGACAAGAACGCAAAGGAGAACTGCAGATGCAATTGAACCTGACCGGCCATCACGTGGAAATTACTCCGCCATTGCGGGACTACATCGGCAGCAAACTGGAGCGCCTGGAACGGCATTTCGATCAGGTGACCGATGTCCACTGTATCCTGACGGTCGAAAAACTCCGGCACAAGGCCGAAGCGACGGTTCATGTATCCGGCAGCACGATGTTCGCCGATGCGGTGGAAGACGACATGTACGCCGCGATCGATGCACTCGTCGACAAACTCGACCGGCAGATCAAGAAATACAAGGAGAAGTTGACAGACCATCACCCGCGTCATTCCGGTAAGCGCGACTTTCTCTGAGTCCGCGAGATAGCGTGATGCGGCTGATCATCGTCAGCGGCCTGTCCGGATCCGGCAAAAGTGTCGCGCTGAACGTGCTGGAGGATCTGGATTTCTACAGCATCGACAACGTGCCGGCAGCATTGCTGGATACCATGGTCAACGAAATGGTTGCCAGCCGGGAAGGCGACTACGAAGACCTGGCGTTCGGCGTCGATGCGCGCAGTCGCGCAGAGGACCTGCAGGCCGTGCCGGACCTGGTTTCCAGCATGCGCGATCGTGGTATTCGCTGCGAGGTCATCTTCCTGCACGCGGACGACGAGATTCTGCTGAAGCGCTACGGCGAGACGCGGCGGAAACATCCGCTCAGCGTCAAGGGTCACGGTCTGCGCGACGCGATCGCGAGGGAACGCGAGCTGCTGGGCCCGATCATCGACTGCGCGGACCTGATAATCGATACCAGTCGCACCAGCGTCTACGGTCTGCGTGACGCGTTGCGTAACCGCGTCGGCTCGCGACAGGATGCGGAGCTGTCGATTCTCATCGAGTCCTTTGGTTTCAAACACGGTATTCCCGCGGACGCGGATTTTGTGTTCGATTTGCGGTGCCTGCCCAATCCATACTGGGATCTCACACTGCGGCCACTGACGGGCCGCGATCAGCAGGTGATCGAGTATCTCGACGCGAGCCCGTTGGTTCAGCGCATGTACGGGGACATCTTGAGCTTCCTGCAGCGCTGGATCCCGGAGTACCAGGATTTCAACCGCAACTACCTGACCGTTGCGCTGGGCTGCACCGGCGGCCAGCACCGCTCCGTCTACATGGCGGAGAAGCTCGGGGCACTGCTCACCGAGCAGTATGACCATGTGTTGATTCGGCACACGGAGCTTCGGCGCGGCGACAACGATCCCGGCCGGCCGACAGAAAAGCCCAACTAAGGCGAAATCCTTGGCCACGCACGTTCGCCACGAGTCCGATCTTGGCCGCCTGCGCGAAGCGCTCGAGAGCGGCACGCGGCAACAGGTAGCGGCGCTGGTCCGCTCGCTGCATCCGGCCGAAATCGCGAACATGCTCGAGTCGATGCCACCGCCGGAGCGTGCGCTCGTGTTCGACCTGGTCGACGAGCAGGATGAAGGCGACGTCCTCGTCGAGCTCAATGATGAGGTTCGGGCGACGATTCTCGCGGGCATGGACGACGAGGAAGTCGTGGCCGCTGCCGAAGGCATGGATCTCGACGATCTGGCCGACTTCGTCGCTGATCTGCCCGAAGCGCTGACCCAACGGGTCCTGCGATCACTGTCCGACCAGGACAAGGAACGCCTCGAGACGGTGCTGACCTACCCGGAGGACAGCGCCGGCGGCTTGATGGATCCCAACACGATTTCGGTCCGGCCGGACGTGAGCCTCGAAGTGGTATTGCGCTACCTGCGGATACTCGGGGAAATCCCCGATCGAACCGACGCGATATTCGTGGTCGATCGCTACGACCGTCTGCTCGGTACGCTCTACATGGCAAGACTGGTGTCGCGGGATCCGCACGATGCAGTATCCCAGGTCATGGATCGCAGCCTGGAGCCAATCCCGTTCGACCAACCCGCCAGCGAAGTCGCGCGTTATTTCAGTGATCGCGACCTGTTGTCCGCACCTGTCGTCGATGCGGACGGTCGCCTGATTGGCCAGATCACGATCGACGACGTCGTGGATGTCATCGAAGAACAGGCCGAGCATGATTTTCTGAGTATGGCTGGCCTCGACGAGGACGATGACATGTTTGCGCCGGTCGTCGCGAGTGCGCGGCGGCGCGCCGTCTGGCTGGCCGTCAACCTGGCAACCGCCTTTCTGGCCGCGGCCGTGGTCGGCCTGTTCGAAGCGACGCTGGAAAAAGTCGTGGTGCTGGCCGTGCTCATGCCCGTGGTTGCGAGCATGGGCGGTATTGCCGGCAGTCAGACGCTGACGCTGATGATCCGCGGGCTGGCGCTGGGCCGTGTGCAGGATTCGAATGCCCGCTGGCTGTTAATCAAGGAGACCGCCGTCGGCATCCTGAACGGCCTCGCGTGGGCCGTGGTCGTCGCCGGCGTGACGGTCCTGTTCTTCGGCACCTGGGAAGTCGGCCTCGTGATTGCCGCGGCGATCGCGATCAACCTGCTGGTGGCGGCGCTGGCCGGTTTCGGCGTGCCGCTGGTGCTGAAGAAGCTGAACATCGATCCGGCGCTGGCCGGCTCGGTCGTGCTGACCACGATTACCGACGTTGTCGGGTTCATGGCCTTTCTCGGCCTCGGGGCGCTTTTCCTGACCTGAAGGCCCGGCGCGGTTCAGGCCGAGTCTATTGGCAGTTTCAGCGCCGGCAGGCGCTGCGAATACTCCTCACTGAGGGCGCGCCAGCCGAGTATGCCCGCCGGGGCATCCAGCGGCGCGCCTTCCATGAAATCGATCAGCTCCTGGCGACGCTGGTGCGCATCCTCATAGCCAAGCTGAATCAGTTCCCGGGTGTAGCCGGACTCGAACAACAGATAGCTGACTAGCTGCCGACCACCATAGTTCAACGCACCGAGCCCGCGCAGCAGCAATCTGACCGGCCGCGGCATCTCATGCAGATAACGCAGCGCAATGTCCCGGATGTCGCGACTGGGCATCATGATCAGTGCATCAATGAAACGCAGCGTGCCGAACTCGCCCTGCAGCTGCCGGCCGGGCAGCTGATCGAGGATCAGATTGATACGTGTCAGTCGTTCCAGGTCGGACGACAGGCCATCCATCAGCAACGCGTCCAGCATGTAACCGGCGATGCTGCCGAAACTGGGGTGCGGCACCGGTTCATTCTCTTTCGGCAGCGGCTCCGGATCCTCATCCCGGACGCCGATGACCAACAGTCTTTCGGCACCCAGCCGCACGGCTGGAGATAACGGTGTCGCCTGGCGCATGGCGCCGTCCCCGAAATACTCCTGGCCCATGCGCACCGGCGGGAACACCATCGGGGCCGCGACACTCGCCATCAGGTGCTCGAGCCGGAGTTCCGTCTGCCGGCCGAGCCGCCGGACACGTCGCCAGGCTTCGTGATCATCGCGCCCCTGGAAGAAATTCACCGACCGGGCCGAGCCATAGCCTGCAGCGGTGACTGCGACGGCATCGAGGTAGCCCTGGTTGATGGATTCCTCGATGGCATCGAAGTTGACGTTTCGTTCGAGTAACTCGGCGAGCGGCTGATTGTCCAGCAATGAGCGCGGGTTCTTGCCACCGAGACCACCGAGGACAAGCGCCGCCATCCAGTGCAGGCTGCTCTTGATCATCGTCCTGGAATCGGAGCGAAAGACCTGCCCGGTATGAAAGTTGGCCCAGACCCGTTCGAGGTCCGCGACGGCCCGGCGAAACAGGCGCGCCCGCGTGGACAGGACGACCGCGTTAATGGCGCCCGCCGAGGTCCCGCTGATGACCGGGAATGGATTCGGGCTGCGACGAGGCAGGATTTCCGCGATCGCCTTCAATACGCCAACCTGGTAGGCGCAGCGCGCACCGCCGCCCGGCAACACCAGGCCGATGCTCCTGTCCCAGCGCGGCGCGGCCGGCGGCGAATCCTTCCTCCCCATGAGCACGAAATGTTAACTGCTGGGCCGGAGACCGGCCAGCGGTATGAGCTTACAATTGGCCTCCGCGGGCCACGGACCGGAACGGAGTGGAATCATGGCAGCCAGCCAGCTGAAGAAAGGCCTTTTCTCCCTGCTCGTCTGCGCGACGTTCGGCACAGTTGCCCTGGCGGAACCGGTGGTAGGCGCGGCTGCGCCAGACTTTCGACTGCGGGACCAGGCTGGCGAGTGGCATAGCCTCGAGCAATACCGGGGACAGTGGGTGGCGCTTTACTTCTATCCCAAGAATGACACGCCGGGCTGCACCACAGAAGCCTGTGCCTTCCGTGACAACATTTTTGCCTTCGAGGAAATTGGCGCG
>JASJBD010000031.1 GCA_030066665.1 Gammaproteobacteria bacterium | reverse complement strand
CGCGCCTATCTCGCGAAAAACAACAGCGTGCAGGAAAACACGCTGGTGACCGCCCATGTGCTGGGACACGCCGATTTTTCCAAAAATAATGACCTGTTCAAGCGCAGCCAGGAACAGCTGGGCTACAAGATTGTCGAGCAGGCCGCGAATCACGCGCGCCGAATCGCGATGGCGATCGAGGAACACGGTGAGCAAAAGGTCGAACGCGTGCTCGATGCGGCGCTGGCGCTCGAGAGCCACATCGACGTGTTCCGGGGCGTGCGTCGCGTGACGCACGACGATGCGCAAGGCCCGGCCGCCGTGTCGGATGGTTCTTTCAAGGCGCGTTTCATGAACCTGCCCGGCGAAGAGTCGCCCGGCGCTACGCCTGACGGTGACGAGGCCGCGCAGCCGGAAAGCCTGAGCGAGCGCGATCTGTTGTGGTTCATTGCGAATAACGCACCAGAACTCGAAGACTGGGAACGCGACATCTTTCTCGCCGTGCGCGAGGAGTCCTTCTATTTCTATCCGGTCTTCGCCTGCCAGATCATGAACGAGGGCTGGGCCTCGTATTGGCACGCGCGATTGTTGCGGGAGGCCGACTTCCTGCCGCACAGTGACTATCTGGATGCCATCAAGACGCACTCGGACGTCGTGCGCCCGCACGCGGCCGATCACCAGGCCTCATTGAACGTCAATCCCTATCACCTCGGCTTCTGTATGTGGGAGAAAATCGTCGAGGACCAGGGACTGGAACGGGCGTTCGAAATCCGCGCGAACGACGACGACTTCAGTTTCATCCGCAACTACCTGACCGAAGACCTGGCGGAGGAGCTCAAGCTGTTCCGTTACGAGGCCAGCAAGGAAGGCCCGATCTCGGTGCTGGATCACGATATCAATGCGCTGCGGGACACGATCCTGGCGCCGAAGTACAACTTCGGTGCGCCGGCGGTGCAGGCGACACAGATCGATATCGATGGCACGCTGCACCTCGAACATCATCATGAAACCGATGGTCGCGGCCTGGACCTGAGCCGTTCCGAGAAGGTGCTGGAGTACGTGCAACGCATGTGGCGCCGCCCCGTGAAACTGGAAACCGTCGACGCCCGCGGCACGCCGCGCACCCTCTGCTACCCGGCCTGAACCTTTGACCCCATCGTCGCAGGACTCCGACGGCGTCCGCGATCCACCCGTCACGCTGCACGGCGCGCTGCGCTATCTCGGACCTGGCATGGTCATCGCGGCCGGCCTGGTCGGTTCCGGGGAACTGATTGCGACCACCAAGGCGGGCGCGCAGGCCGGCATCGGCCTGCTGTGGGTGATCGTGCTGGGCTGCACGGTGAAGGTGTTCGCGCAGATCGAACTCGGGCGCTACACGGTCAGCAGTAATGAAACCACGCTGACGGCAATCAACCGCATCCCCGGCCCGCGGCTCGGCGTCAACTGGATCATCTGGCTGTGGCTGCTGATGATGGCCACGACCTTCGGCATGCTCGGCGGCATTCTCGGTGGCGTGGGACAGGCGCTGGCGATGACCATTCCTTTGACCGGTGACTACGTCGTCGCGCTGCAGACCGCGACCGAACCGGACGCACGGGACCCGCGCACCTGGGCGATCATCATTGGCGTCGGCACGGCGCTGCTGCTGTTCTTCGGCCGCTATACGCTATTGCAAACGCTGTGCGTCGGCATGGTGTTCGCGTTCACAGTAATCAGCGTCGGCAACATGTTCATGCTGCAGACGACCGACTACGCCATCCCGGTCGGCGATGTCCTGCGCGGATTGTCTTTCGCCTGGCCCGACGAGCCCGGCGTCTGGCTGACGGCCCTGGCCGCTTTCGGCATTATCGGCGTCGGCGGCACCGACCTGGTGGTCTATCCCTACTGGTGCCTGGAACGCGGCTATGGGCGTTTCATCGGTCGCCGTGGCGACGACCCGGAATGGGTCGCCCGGGCGCGCGGTTGGCTCCGGGTCATGAAGATCGACGCACTCGTGTCGCTGTGCATCTATACGCTGACGACGGTGGCGTTCTTCTTCATCGGGGCCGCGGTACTGCACCGGGACGGCAGTGATCCGGACGGCATGCGCATGGTCAGCACCCTGGCCACAGCCTACGTGCCGGTGTTTGGCAACTATGCGAAAACCCTGTTTCTCGCCGGCGCGCTGGCGGTGCTGTATTCGTCGTTCCTGGTCGCCAATGCCGGCGCGGCGCGATTGCTGACGGACTTCGGCCGCGTACTCGGCGCACTGCCTAACACCGAAAAAGCGCAGCAGCGCTCGGTCGCAACGCTCTCCGTCGGCTTGCCCCTCCTCTGCCTGCTGATCTACCTGACGGGCTGGAATCCGGTGCGACTGGTCGTCGTCGGGGGCCTGGTGCAATCGCTGGTGCTGCCGGCGATTGGTTTCAGCGCGCTGTACATGCGCTATAAGTTGACCGATAAACGTCTGCGGCCCGGTAAGGCCTGGGACGCCGCGCTGATCCTGTCCTGCCTCAGCCTGCTGTTGGTGGGGCTGTTCAGCCTGACGCAAGTACTGACATCGTGAAGGACTGAACATGAACGATTCCGACCCACTGGCCGCCGACAAACAGGCAGTGACCGATTTGGTCCACCGGATTTTTTCCACCTACCAGCAGTTCGACCCGGACCGATTGAACGAATGCGATGCGCCCGAGTGCACGATCTGGGACCTGTTCGAACCGGAGCTGGTGCAGGGCGGGCCGGAAGCGCGCAAAAAGTTCCGGCAGAAAGATATGTCCGACTCGGTCAAACGCGGACCCTTATCGATCGACATCGAGCCGCCGGTGGTGGACATCTGGGACGATTTCGCGGTTGCGCGTTACTACCTGAACTATGAATTCCAGCCGCCGGGCGCGCTCAAAGGCGCGGTGCGCATCACCACGGTCGCGCGCCGCATCGATGGCGAATGGAAGCGTGTGCATCACCACGAGGGTGCCGTACCGACCGGCCGACCGCCACTGACAGCCGACTGACCGGCAACGACCGGTCAGCGGTGTTGCAGAATCGTCGCGCGGTTGGCGGCCATGAATTCGTCCACCGCCGCACCGTACTCATCCAGCGTGGTTTTGCACAGCGCATCGGTCTGCAGCGCCTCCCACCAGCTGGCCAACCGCCCGGGCGCTGCCGTCGGGTCCGGGATTTCGTCGAAGGCCGGGAAGATCACGTTCTTCAACAACTGCACGTAGGGGCCCAGCGCACAGTCGCCAAGTGTCGGCGCGTCACCAACACAAAACGGTCCATCGCCCATGAAATAGTCCAGCGAACGAAACGCTTGGTCCAGCCCCGCGGCGATTTCATCGACCACGTTCCGATCCCGATGTTCCGGATCAAGGTGCGGCAACAACGGTCGAAATCGCGGCGAAATATAGAGATCGGTGATGCGGGCCACCAGGCGCGTGGTCACCCGGTCCAGCGGATCATGAGGCATGCCCGGTCGGTCCGGCCCAAGATCGTCGAGATAGTCACAAATCACGCCGGACTCCGGGATGATCCGGTCACCGAGATCCAGCCCCGGGACCTTACCGAGCGGATTGATCGCGTGATACTCCGGCGAGCGCGGATTGTCGCCGGGCACCGGCGCGCGTTCCAGTTCGACACCCTTCAGTCGCGCATACATGATCACGCGCATCACATACGGTGACGCGAGCGCGCCATACAGTTTCATGGCTTCTCCGCCAATTCGAAACTCAGGCCGGCATTTTTGGTTAGCCGCGCGAACAATGACTCGCCCATGGCCGACACCGGCGTCCAGAATCCACCACCGACCTCGATTGAGTCCTGCGCGAGGCAGATGGCCGACTCCGCCAGCATTTTGCTGGTCGACCCGTAACCCGGATCGCGATCGCCGCGCACCCGTGCGCGGAGGATCTCGCCATCTGGCATCCGGCCCCACAAGAGCAGGTTGAAGAACCCGGTCTCCCGGGTTCTGCGATCAGGTCCCTCGCCGGGTTTCGGGGCCAGGCGCTCGAGTACATTCCGGCGCGACCAACTGCTCGCGTTGGCCAGCATCATCGCACCGAGAAAAGCTGTCACACCGGCTGCGCCGAGCCAGCCACCGGGACCCTTACCGGTGAAAACGGCCTCGCGATAGCGGAAGTCCCGCCCATACGGATAATCCAGCAGTGCATTGGTGCGCCGGACAATACGGGTATTGATCGCGGCCATCACGAATGGCGCCGTCCAGCCGCCCGCCACGGCGTCGAATTCGATACCGGCCTGGTCACGCCCGTCCGGTCCCTGCCGCTCGCCGGCCGGATTCAGTGCATAGGGATCGACCAGCACACGCGCAACCTCACGGTCGGCCTGCGCTTCGGCCGCGGCATTCATACCGCTGGCAACGGTGCCGCCGCTCACACCGCCGCGGGAACCTTTCACCAGCAGTCGAATCTCTCCGCATGGCACCCTGAAGCGCGCCCGCGCCTGCTGCTGCAGGAACCACACGCCGAAATCCGACGGGATCGAATCGAACCCGCAGGCATGCACGATGCGGGCGCCGGTCTCGCGAGCTGTAGCTTCATAGGCGTCGATCATGCGCCGCATCCACTGCGGCTCACCGGTCAGATCACAGTAATGCGTGCCGCATCCCGCACAGGCCTCGACCAGCTCACTGCCGTATTTCGCGTACGGACCCACGGTGGTCAGCACGACACGCGTGCTGCCGGCAATCCGCTGCAGCGAGGCGCGGTCATGACTGTCACCGGTCAGAATCGGCACGCTGTCGGGTGCGGCGCCGAGATCGTTTAACACCGTCGCCAGTTTGTCCCGGTTTCTGCCGGCGACGGCCCACCGCAGCACGTCACCCGGCGGATAGTGCGCAAGCAAATATTCGGCGACCAGCCGCCCGGTGAATCCCGACGCGCCCCAGACAACGATGTCATAGGGCCGCTCCGCAGTTGGCACAGGAGTAGTCATCGGGATTAAGCTAACATCCACGCGGCTGTCGGAGAAGAACAATGAGTTTCGTCGAGGCCCGGAACTATGCCCTGTGGGTCGAACACATCCACGGGAATACGGACCTGCAGAAAAAGATCGAAGGCATGGACCCGGGCGAGCTGATTGAGCTCGAGGTCGAGGGCGTACGCAGCCAATGGGAAAAAATCGTCGTGCCGGCGGCGGCAGGCCAGCGTCACGGACTCCGGGCCGCCGGTGAGGCACAGCAGCACTGGCATTCGCTGCGCAACTACCGGCACGGACAGCTGGCAACGCTGAAGGACTGCTCCTGAACCGCGCACCGGACAGCACGCGATGAGCGCCGAGCGTCGGTTCGATCCGGTGCATATCGGCTGGTCAGTCGGCACACTGGGCGTGTCTCTGCAACTCAATACCTTTGCCGTCATGGTGCTGTTTTTTCTTGTGACGGTACTGAAGATTGAACCGGTGATCGCAGGCGCACTGATCACAGGCTCGAAACTCTACGACGCAATCACCGATCCACTGATGGGCGCGATCAGCGACCGGACCCGGACGCGCTGGGGCCGGCGCCGCCCTTATTTGATGATCGGCGGCCTTGGCTGCGGCCTGTCGTTTGCGTTGCTGTTCGCAATTCCGCCGATGTCCGACCCGATGATGTTGTACATCTATGTCGGGGCAGCACTGATCCTGCTGTCAACCTTCTACACCATCTTCAACGTGCCGTACCTGACCATGCCGGCGGAAATGATCGACGACTATCACGAACGTTCCGTGATGATGTCTTACCGCGTATTCCTGATTTCCGTCGGTACGCTGATCGGCGTCTCTGCCGCGCCAGCCATGCCTACCTGGTTCGAGGAGGGCTTGGGTCTAAATGAGCCGGCCGCTTACCGGTTGATGGGCGCCATCATCGGCGGCCTGATGTCAGCCGCGATGGTTGCGTCGTTCTTCGGCACCGCCCGCGCCCGCTTCACCGATCCGGTGCGCGACTCGATGCCGCTCGGCCAGAAGATCCAGCTGATGCTGAGCAATACACCGTTCCTGCTGTATCTCGGCCTGAAGCTGGCCGGCCTGTTTTCGCTCGCGGCCGTGCTCGCGTCGCAACTGTTCTTCGTCGTGTACATCATGGAGCGCTCGCCGGCCGTGGTCGCAATCTTTGGCCTGGCACAGTTCGCCGCGCAGATCGTCACCATTCCGATGTGGCTGCAGCTCTCGAAACGCACGAGCAAGACCTACATCTTGGTGCTCGCCAGCATCGCCACGCTGCTCATCTCGGCGACCTGGTTCCTGTCCGGACCCGGGGAGCCGTTATGGGTCTATGGTCTGCGCGGCGTGCTGCTGGGCATCGCGGCCGCGGGCACGCTGCTGGGCACGCAGGCCATCCTGCCGGACATCATGGAATACGATTACCGGCGCACGGGCCTGCGTCGCGAAGGCATCTACGCCGGCATGGCCAGTTTCATCGAAAAGATCTCGTCGGCGTTTGCCGGGGTCGTGATCGGCGGCTTCCTCAGCGCGATGGCCTTCGACAAGGAGCTGCCGCCGGGTGAGCAGCCCGAATCTGCCCTCCTCGCCATCCTGATCTGCATGGCGGTAATCCCGATGGCCACGCTGGCTATCAAGCTGATCTGCCTGTATTTCTTCAAGCTCGACGAACGCACGCTGAAATCGACCGGGCCGGTCGCGGGCAGCAGCTAGCGCCGCCGCGCCAAGCGCCGCTTGGCCTATACTGTTTAGCAGTCAAGGAGGCAGACAATGGCCAGAAATCCAGATCACGCGATGCTGGCGCGTGCCAGTCATGACGAAGCCGCCCGCACGAGTTTCATCGGGGCGCTGAAACTCTATGTCGGTCGACGCCTGCGGCCCGGCAATCGCGCGTTCTTCGAACTGGAGGCCAAACCCGACTATGCCGTGGCGATCGGCAAGGAGCCGGCAACGCCGGAGGAGATTTCCACCGCCATGCACGGCAATCCGCACTGGCAACTCTGGAGCGCAATGAATCGCGCCACGCAGGAGCAGATGTGGGCCTCGGTGCAGGACACGCTGCTGCGCGAGACGCCACGCCTGACCGAGGTCTGGAAAGAGCTGTGTCAGCGGTCGGACAAGCGGGGCTCGCTGGAACTCGACCCCGATTGCGACGTGCCGGAAGTCATTCGGCGCTCGGAAATCCACTTGCAGCCCGGCGGCTACACCCTGGATCGCGGCGACGACGATTTCCTGGCCGGCGCGTTCTACGAGTCCGGCGGTGCGGTCTATTCCAGGGCCCAGGGAGTCGGCACCAAGGAGAGCAAGGCTGAAATCATTATTCGCCTGCTCGAAAACCGCTACCCGGGATTCACGCCGACCCGGATTCTCGACATGGCCTGCTCCGCAGGTTCGTCGTCCACGCCCTACGCCGAGGCCTTCCCCGAGGCGGAGGTTCATGCCATCGATATCGGGCCCGGGCTTTTGCGTTACGCGCATGCGCGTGCCGAGGCGCTGGGCGTCGCCGTGCATTTCCACCAGCGGAATGTCACGGACACGGGCTTCCCGGATGGGAGTTTCGATCTCGTCGTGTCGCACAACGCCATGCACGAGATGTCCGACGAAACGGTCGGCGCGATGATGCGCGAGTCGCACCGGTTACTTAAACCCGGTGGCGTCTGCGTGCACCAGGACGTGCCGCTGCGCTACGAAAACCTCGATGACTACATGCAGTTCGACTATGGCTGGGACCTGAACTACAACTGCGAACCATTCTGGAAAGTCTATGCCACCAATGATTTACCGGGGCTGATGACCGCTGCCGGTTTCAAGGCTGACGACGTTTATGTGGGCTTCGCCGATCAGTCCGACCACAAGTTTCGTTGGTACGTTGCGACCGCAAAAAAGGCCTGACCCGCCATGTCGACCGACAGCCCGTTCGAACGCCCGGCCCAGGAGAAACGCCCGGAATTCAGTCCGGATGAACCCATCGCGGAACGACTGGTCCGATTGTTCATGAACCTGACCACGGAGCTTGCCGTAGTCCGAGAGCGGCTCGATACAGTGGAGCACCTGTTAGCGGAGAAAGGTCAGGTCACCGCGGCCGATATCGAGAATTACGTGCCCGATGGCGACACAGAGGCACAACGGCGCGCGTGGCGCGAGGCCTATATCCAGCGCGTGTTTGCCGATTTGCAGGCAGAAGTAGATCACGCGATCGCTGAAGCCGGCCAGTCTGCCGACGCCTTCGGTGCCGGCAAGCGATAGCGCGATGGCCGCCGACCAACCCGCCCGAGTCGCGTTCATCGGCCTCGGCGTGATGGGCTTTCCCATGGCCGGTCACCTGTCCCGGGTCGGTCACGACGTCGTGGTCTATAACCGCACCGCGACCAAGATGGACATCTGGCTCGCGGACTTCACGGGCCGCGGCGCACCGACCCCGACCGAGGCAGCTCGCGATCGCGATATTGTGTTTGCCTGTGTCGGCAATGACGATGATGTGCGCGAAATCGCCACTGGGAAATACGGCGCGTTTCACGGCATGTCCGCCGGCGCCGTGTTCGTCGACCACACGACAACATCAGCGAAGCTGGCGCAGGAGCTGGCTGGCGCTGCTACCGAGCGCGGCTTCGGTTTCCTGGACGCGCCGGTCTCAGGCGGTGAAGCCGGCGCGCAGAACGGCACGCTCACGGTCATGACCGGCGGCGAACAGGCGGTATTCGATCGCTGCCGCGCCGTGATGGGCGCTTACGCCAGTACCGTCACGTTGATGGGACCGGCGGGCGCGGGTCAGCTCACCAAGATGGTCAACCAGGTTTGCATTGCCGGGGTGCTGCAGGGACTGTCGGAAGGCCTGGATCTCGCGCTGCGTACCGGGCTCGATGCCGACCAGGTGCTCGACGTGATTTCCAAAGGCGCGGCGCAGTCCTGGCAAATGGACAACCGCGGCCAGACCATGATCCGGGACGAGTTCGATTTCGGGTTCGCCGTCGACTGGATGCGCAAGGACCTGGATATTTGCCTGGCGCAGGCGCACGAGGCCGGCGCGCTGCTGCCGCTGACCGCGCTCGTCAACGAGTTCTACGCGCGCCTGCAGGCCCGCGGCGGCGGCCGCTGGGACACCTCCTCGCTGATTCGCCTGCTGCGCGAACCCTGACCGACGGCCGCAGCCGGCGATTCGCGTACAATCGCTGACCTGACAACAAACCCGGCGTCGAGCCCGACGTCGTCACAAGAACGGAGAAGCCACCGTGAAACTCGAGACCCTTTGCCTGCATGCGGGTACGAGCCCCGATCCGACTACGAAGTCCCGCGCGATGCCGATCCATCGGACGACCGCCTATGTGTTCGACAGCACGGAACACGCGGCCAACCTGTTCGGCCTGCGCGAGCTGGGCAACATCTACTCGCGGATCATGAATCCGACCCAGGATGCGCTGGAACAGCGGGTCGCCGCCCTGGAAGGCGGCGCTGCCGGGCTCGCGCATTCATCGGGCACGGCTGCGATCTTTAACGCCATCAACAACATCTGCCGGGCGGGGGACGAGATCGTCAGCGCCGGCAACCTGTATGGCGGCACATTCACGATGTTCAACGACATCTTTCCGCAGTTCGGTTTGAAAGTGCATTTTGTCGACGCCAACGACCCGGATGCGTTTGCGGCGGCAATCAACGACAACACCCGGGCGCTGTTCTGCGAAACGCTGTCGAACCCGGCCTGCGACGTCACCGACATCGAGGCCGTAGCTGCGGTCGCGCATGGGCACGGCCTGCCGCTGATCGTCGACGCGACCTTCACTACGCCGGTGTTGCAGCGGTCGATCGACTTTGGCGCCGACATCGTCGTGAATTCATTGACCAAATGGATGGGCGGACACGGTACCGGCATTGGCGGCATGGTGGTCGACGCCGGGCGCTTCGACTGGCGCGGTGACAAGTTCCCGCTGATGAACGAGCCGGACTCGAGTTACCACGGCCTGCGCTGGGCGCACGACCTGCCGGAGGAACTGGCCCCGATCGCGTACCTGCTGCGCATGCGCACCGTGCCATTGCGTAATCTCGGGGCCTGCATCAGCCCGGACAACGCCTGGATTTTTGCGCAGGGTCTCGAGACCCTGCCACTGCGCATGGAGCGGCATTGCACCAACGCCCACCAGGTCGCGCGCTACCTGCAGGAACACGAACAGGTGGACTGGGTGCGCTATCCCGGCCTGCCCGGTGATCCGGCCTTCGACAAGAACGACAAGTACCTGAACGGCATGGGTGGCCCAATGGTCGTCTTCGAAATCCAGGGCGGCCAGGCGGCCGGTCAGGCCTTCATTGAAGGCTTGGAGCTGTTCTCGCACCTGGCCAATGTCGGTGATGCCAAGAGCCTGGCAATCCATCCCGCTACGACCACGCACTCGCAGCTCAACCCGGAACAGCAGGCGGGGGCCGGCATTACCCCGGGACTGGTGCGGCTCGCCGTCGGCATCGAGCATATCGATGACATCGTTGCGGATATCGACCGGGCACTCGCCGCGGCGAATTCCTGACGGCGGCCGGCGCTGGCCACGCTGCGCAGAACGTGACGACGCAACTCGCTCATATCGACCGGCTGTCGCTGGAAAGCGGCCAGGTGCTGCACCACGTGCCGGTTGCGTACCGGACGTGGGGCGAGTTGAACGCCGCAGCGGATAACGTCATCGTCATTTGTCACGCGCTGACCGGCAATACCGATGCCGACGACTGGTGGAGCGGCCTGATCGGCCCGGGCAAAGCCATCGACACGCATCACTACTTCGTCGTGTGCGCGAATGTCATTGGCTCACCCTATGGCTCGGTATCGCCATTGACCGTGAACCCACAGACCGGCCAGGCCTGGGGGCCAGATTTCCCGACGACAACCGTGCGCGACTGTGTCGCCCTGCATCGCCAGTTACTCGAACAGCTCGGCGTGGCGCGGGTCGCGTTCGCCATCGGCGGTTCACTCGGCGGCATGCAGGCTCTGGAGTGGGCTTTTCACGGCGACTTCGTGCGGGGGCTGGTGCCGATCGCGGTCGGCGGCCGGCATTCGGCCTGGTGTATTGGCTGGAGCGAGGCCCAGCGGCGTGCCATTGTCAGCGACTCACGCTGGCGCGACGGCCTCTACGACGTGAATGACCCGCCGGTTGACGGCCTGGCCGTCGCCCGCATGATGGCGATGATTTCCTATCGGTCGTTTGAAGAATTCGACGAGCGTTTCGGGCGCGAACAAAGCGATGACGGGTTTCACGCGGAAACGTATTTGCGCCACCAGGGCCAGAAGCTGGTCGATCGCTTCGATGCCAATTGTTATCTGCGGCTCACGGAAGTCATGGACACGCACGATGTCAGTCGGGATCGCGGGCATTACCTCGACGTCCTGCGCGGCATCGAGCAGCCCACGCTGGTGGTGGGTATCACCACCGATATCCTCTACCCGCTGGAGGAACAGCGTGAGCTCGAAGTGAATATTCCGAATGCGGAGCTTGCGGTACTGAAAGCGAACCAAGGCCACGACTCTTTCCTGATTGCCCAGGAGCAGCTCGACGCGCAGGTACGCCGCTGGCGAGAGGCCAATATCGATCCGCTGGTAAGCTAGCGAATCACCGACCGGAGAACGCGATCGTGCGAATTGATGCCATCAGCATCGGCAACCAGCCACCCGACGACGTCAACGTGATCGTCGAGGTACCGCTCGGCGGCCAGCCAATCAAATACGAAATGGACAAGGCCGCCGGCACGCTGGTGGTCGACCGGTTTCTATATACGCCGATGGCCTATCCCGGGAACTATGGCTTCGTGCCGCATACGTTGTCCGAAGACGGCGACCCGATCGATGTTTTGATCTGTAACAGCCGCGCACTGATAGCTGGTTGCATAATTAATGTGCGACCCATCGGTGTCTTGATCATGGAGGACAACGCCGGCCAGGATGAGAAAATACTCGCCGTGCCGTCACAAGCGCTGACGAAGCGCTACGACGACATCGACAGCTACGGGGACCTGCCTGACATCACCTTGCGCCAGATCGAGCACTTTTTCGAACACTACAAGGACCTCGAGCCCGGCAAGTGGGCGCGCATCGGCGACTGGCATGGTCCCGATGACGCGCGGCGCATGATCGTCGAAGCGATCGAGCGCGCTGGCGACCGCGGCTGACGCTCAGCCGCCGCGCATGCGCTGGCGCACCAGTTCGCCGGCCTCCTGGTAGGTTTCGGGCAAATTCTCCAGGAACGCATTCGGCTGGAACGCCGGCTGATAAGCCTGCAGCACCGGCGCGATCAGCGCAGCCGGCACCTCCCGGAACCTACGGTTTTCGCGGAAGTCGGCGATCGGAATGCGCGCATAAGCGACGTCTTCATGATGATTGCCCGTTTTGCCAATCGTGTTACCGCGCGGATCGATAACCACCGTGCCCTCGTCCTTCGCACCGGCCGCATCCGGAAAACCGATGTTGTCCGGTGACACCGAATTGCCGACACCGACTGTGTAAATGCGGTTAGTCTTCGCGGCCTCGGTCGCGCTGGCCGCGTTGGAGCCGCCGGTCACGGTCATGATCAGCAACTCCGTGCCCTTCAACGCCAGGCACTGGTAGATCATTGGCTCGATACCGACCGCGGTCATCGCGATGTTACCGATGTCGGTGCGCGCCACCGGCAGGGTCGCATCCCAGCCGTACATTTCGACGTAGCGATCGAGGACGTTATAGACCGTCGTCCCAATCAGCGCACCGGCGCCGAACAGGCCGAGAATATTGCGCGCCTTCCATTGCTTCGACACGATTTCGCCGGTCGGTCCCACGATGACTGACATATTGATCACATGATTCGGCCAGTCTTTATCGCGCGCATAACAGCCGAAGGCGATGTAACAGTCGAACTCCTTTGCGCGCGCGCCGATCTCCTCCGACTCGGGTCCGGGCAAATCGAACGCGACCTTGTTGAGCTCAGTCCGGGTCCAGGGCTGGAACCCCTGGATCGGGAATTCGTGCATGCAGATCAGGTCCTGCTTCCCGCCCCAGCGCCGTTCACGGTTCCACGCATCCGGTGAGCCTTGCGCGATGTCGATCAGCTTCAGCGTGTGGTCCAGGTTTGCGCGCATGGTTTTCTTCAGGTTGTCGATATCCACGGCGCGCACCCGGGACTGGATCGCGGCGACGCTGATGGCGTCCTGGCGCAGCGGCACGGTTTCGTAGACGCCACGCTGGGCGGCGGCAATCTTCTTGTCGCCCGCGTGCGCACCGGCCTGCGAAGCGCCGGGCGCCAACGCGATTACGCCGGCCGCGCCGGCGCCGGCCAGCAACTCGCGACGCGTGGTTTCGAAGGGCTCTTTCTTCTTGCTCATATCGAGCCTCCCTGTTGAAGAAACGAAGAGGTATTGGTGATCGTTCAGACGTAGATCATGATCGGGTCCAGCGGCGCATCGCGGTTCAGCAGATCAACCCGCTTGCACTGAATGCGCAGCGCACCATGCGTGCCCTCCCGTCGCAACGTGTAGGTAACCCGCCCGGCGAACGTGTCCTGGCGACGGTGGTAGATGACCGCAATGACCACGCCCCGCGCCTGGTATTCAGTTGCACCGGCATCGGCATCGATTTCCAGCTCCGACAGAATGCGTACCGAACGCACGGGCTCGTCCATTGACGGCGACAGCGGATGGCCGAGATTGTTGCGCCGGATTTCCATCAACGCCTTGTTGTCGTAGATGAGTGAGTCGTGCGCATCCGGGCTGGTCTGCTCCTCCTCCAGCGGCATCCAGTAATAACCGTCGTCGGTGAACAGGCTCATCCAGCCATCGAGGTCGCCGCTGTTCAGGCAGGCCGTTTCGCGCGCGATCAGCTGCCGGATCTCGTCATGCAGACTGCCTGCGTATCCCGAACTCATGTCAGTCGACCACCATGTAATCCAGCCAGGCCCGGTACTGGTTGCGTAGGGCAAGATCACTCGTGCCGATCGCGGTCAGCGTGTCGCCATGCTGCTCGTCGCGGCCCAGGTGCCGGTGCAGGTCGATCCATTGGATGGCCCTAGTCTCGGCGGCCTCCTGGATGCGGTCGTAGCAGCTCAGGTCGTCCGGCCCGACGCAGGACGCGGGGGAATTGATCAGCCGTGAATAGCGCAGCGTCCGGTCGAGCATGTCCTGGGGCGCACCCTTCAAGCGGAATGTCCACGACTCGATCACGGTCTCGTTCACCGACACGGGTTTAACCACGCGAATCGACTGAATGCCGTCGCGCACGGTGCAAGACGGATAGACCAGCGTGTTGTGCTTGTTGTACGACAGGATCTCGCGCGTACGCTCCTCACCGTAGACCGCATGCATGCTCGCGAGGTAGTCAGGATACATTTCGTAGTGACTGAAAATACTCTTGCTGCCGCCCATGTAACCGTGACCGAGCGGCAGGCCGACGAAACCCATCTCGTCGAAAAAGTCGTAGCTGCCACCAAACGGCGCTATGACCTCGGCCTCGGGTCGGCCGTCGTCGGTATCGGGATGGGCTTCCACGTACTGGCGAACCGCATCACCGGTCGCCGCATGCGCGACCATTGGATGCATCGCGTCGTGCAGGTTCTCGATAAAGAACTTCCAGTTGTTGCGGTGGCGGAAACGGTGCCCGACCCGACCGGTGACCTCGACCTCGCCGTCCGGCGCGCGATCGACCATGTTGTCGATCGTCGCGCGGGTCTCACCGAGGAAAGTCTCAAGATCGGGACCGGTCTCGCTCAATGACGCAAACACAAAGCCGCGGTAAATGCCAACGCGCGGCAATCGCGGCATGCCAAATGCCGGGTCGTCGCGATCGAAGCCCACGTCTTCGTAGCCGCGCGGACTCGGCGTGGTGCGTAACGACCCATCGCTGCGGAAAATCCAGCCGTGATACGGACAGCGGAACAGGCCACTCTTCGCGTGTCCTGACCGCTGGTAACAGACGATCGCGCCCCGGTGACCACAACGGTTCTGCAACACGTGCACCGTATCACCGTCGGTGTGGCGCACCATCACAACCGGCGTCAGGCCGAGTGTAGTGGTGATGAAATCACCCGGCGCCGGCACCTGGCTGACATGGCCGACATAAAGCCACGCGCGGCCCCAAATTCGTTCCATTTCGAGCTTGAACACGGCCTCCGACGCATAAACGTCGCGGTGTACGCGCGCGTCCTCGACGAGCGCCTCGATACGGATCTGGTCAGCCTCACCCATTACGTCTCCCCGTTCTCCTGCCCAATTTATCAAACCCGGTACCCGTGCGGTTTTTGGCCACCCGCGGGTGGAACGCGTATACTTGGCGCAAGCTCTTACTGTAGCTTAAATACAACAAACAGGGGGTCACGATGAACGCATTCACTGCCGGCTGCGGGCGCTTGCTGCTGCTGTCCGCGAGCCTGACGGTTGCCGTACCTGCTTTTGCCCAATCGGGTGAGGGTTTCGTCCTGGAAGACGTCGTGGTTACGGCGCGGAAACGTGAAGAGAGTCTGCAACAGACGCCGGTTGCTGTGTCTGCTTTTACCGAAGACCAGCTGCGATTCCGGCAAGTGGAGCGCACGGACCAGCTGTCCGAAATTACGCCGAACCTGACGTTCGACGAAGCTTCGCCGTCGTCGGGTTCCAGTTCGGCCGCACAGATCTTTATTCGCGGTATTGGCCAGACCGATTTCACGCCGGTCACCGATCCCGGTGTAGGCCTGTACGTGGATGGCATCTACATGGCTCGCTCCCCTGGCAACGTGTTGGACTTCGTCGACATCGAACGCGTCGAAGTGCTGCGCGGCCCGCAGGGCACGCTGTTCGGGCGCAACACGATCGGCGGCGCCATCCTGGTGCATACCAAGCGGCCGGACCCGGAAGCGCTCACTGGCAGCATCAAGGGTCGCGTGGGTGACGACAGCCTGTACAACATCACGGGCAAGGTTAATGTGCCGCTGTCCGATACTGCGGCGGCGAATTTCGCGATCGACTGGATCGAGCGGGATGGTTACGTCACCCGGGCTGTTGACGGCCTTACGACTGGTGATCGCGATCGTTACTCACTGCGCGGCAGTCTGCTGTGGGATATCACGGAATCTTTCTCGTCTTACTTCACCGCCGACTACACGAAGATTGACGAGAACGGCCCGCCGACCGTATCGGGCGGCGTGAATGACGGCAGCGCACCAGGCGGTGGTGCATTTGGCACCTTCGGAAACGGCCTGCTGGCAAGTTGCAGCGCGATCAACATCAACAACGGTGGCTTTGGGCCGCCCGCCTACGGGCCTGCCGGTGGCGCACCGGTCACACCGGGCGTGTTGCAACCGACCCAGGGACCACCGTCGCTGCCGCCACCAGGCACCGGTTCCGGAGGCGCCGCGGGTTGTTATGGGCCGGATACCCGCGCCGGAAATTTCATCTCTGAAGGGACCTATCCCACCTTTTCAGAGCTGGATGTCTGGGGCGCCGCCTTGGAACTCGGCTGGGAAGTCAATAACTGGCTGGAGATCAAGTCCATTACCGGCTACCGGGAGATGGAAATGTTCTCGTCGCGCGATGGTGACCATACGCCAGCGAATGTGTTCAATACCCAGGATATCTTTGATCACGAGCAGATCACGCAGGAATTGCAGTTCATCAACAATTTCTTTGAGGGTCAGTTCCAGAGCCTGGTGGGCATCTATTACTTCCAGGAGGAAGGCAAGAACCTCAACCCGGTGACGTTGCCGGTCGGCGCAATCCGGAGTGGTGGTTTCTACGACAACGACTCCTGGGCCTTGTTCGCGCAGGGCACGTTCAATGCGACGGACAAGCTGGCCTTTACCTTAGGTATTCGGTACACCGAAGACACGAAGAACTACCTGCCGGACCAGATCGCGCTGGGCGACCCGTCACAGGGCTCCGTGCCCGGATTCCACCCGAACACCTGGACTGCATTCCAGGGGTTCTACCTGTCACCAGCGCCTCCGGGCAATGCGTTCGCACTGGCGCCCGGCGACCGGATATTGCTGAACCAGGAAAGCAAGGTCAGCTTCGACGATACCAACGTGCTGGCGAACGTGGCCTACAACTTCACGGATGAGGTCATGGCCTACTTTACGTTCTCCACCGGCTACAAGAGCGGTGGTTTCGATCAGCGCTTCGCCGGACCGACACCTGACGGCTTGCCGAGTACCTACCAGCCCGAAGAAGTGGATTCTTATGAGATCGGTTTGAAGTCCGATTTGCTGGACAACACGATGCGCCTGAATCTGGCGGCATTCTTCACGGACTATACGGATCAGCACATCATCATCCGCGAGACCTTCAATCCGATCACCTTCAATGGTGGTGAGTCCGAGATCAAGGGTTTTGAACTTGAGCTGACCTGGATTCCGACCGACGCACTGTATATCACGACGGCCATCGGTTACCTGGACGCGAAGTACACGAAGGTCAGTGAGGAGGCCGCGACGTTCGGTGGTATTTCGACGGACAGCAGTTTCGTCAACACGCCGGAGTGGAGCTCCGCGGTTGGCGTGGCATACAGCTTCGAGCTGGGCGGCTGGGGCACGCTGACGCCGCGCATCGACTGGTCTTTCACGGATGAACAGTTCAACGACGCAGTCAACACGCCACAGTTACGGCAGGATGACTATCACCTGCTGCACGCGGCGCTGATTTTCCAGTCAAACGACGAGCATTGGGAGGTCATCCTGGCCGGTCGGAACCTCACGGACGAGGACTACCTGATCACAGGCAACTCGGCCTTCACGACCGCGGCATCCTATGTGTCGCAAGTGTTCGGCCGACCGCGGGAATGGCAGGCGTCGCTGAAGTACAGCTTCTGAGTACCTAGCAACGCACGCACGATAGAATGGACGGGCCATTGGCCCGTCCATTTTTTTGCGCCGAGGAAACGCCTATGGATGCCCATCGCATCATCGACCAGGGAAAGATCAGCAGCTTGCAGATCCTGGTCATTGCGTTGTGCTGCGTGATCAATATGCTCGACGGCTTCGATGTGCTGGCGATCGCGTTCACCGCACCGTCGATCGCCGACGAATGGAGCCTGGCACCGACCGAGCTGGGGATCGTGTTGAGCGCGGGCCTGCTTGGCATGGCGCTCGGTTCGATGTTCATCGCGCCGCTGACCGACCGCATCGGTCGCCGCGCGATGATCATGATCTGCCTGATCGTGATTGGTTTGGCCATGATTGCCACCGGCATGGTCGACACCATTAACGAATTGCTGCTGGCCCGCGCTGTCACCGGTCTCGGCATTGGCGCGATCCTCGCCAGCCTGACATCAATGGTCGCGGAATACACACCGGACCGGCATCGAAACCTCACGATCAGCATGTTGCAGGCTGGCTACCCCGTTGGCGGCACGCTTGGCGGCTTTGTTGCGGCCTGGATCATTCCCGAATACGGCTGGCGCGCGGTGTTTTTCGTCGGCGCGGGCCTGGGACTTCTGATGCTGCCAGCCGTGATCATGCTGTTGCCGGAGTCCCTGCAGTTTCTGGATCAGAAGCGCCCGGCCGACGCGCTGGACAAGATCAATCACGTGCTCGATCGCCTGGGACGCGCACGCGTCACGGAACTCGGCGAGCGCGAGACCGAACCGGAACCCGCCCATGTCGGTACGCTGCTGACCGTGGATCGCCGGGCCGACACCGTGCGGCTGTGGCTGGCTTTCATGCTCAATTCGCTGGCCGTGTATTTTGTGCTGAGCTGGGTGCCAAAAATCGTGGTCGATGCTGGGCTGCCGCTGGAACAGGGCATCTGGGCCGGCATCATGGTGAACCTCGGGGCCGTGATCGGGATTGTCGCGCTCGGCTACCTGTCGGGCCGCCGAGGTCTGAAGCCGCTGATTTTTGGGTTTCTTTTGACCGGCTCCGCGGCGCTGGTGCTATTCGGCTTCCTGCCGGCCAATGTCGCGGGGCTGATGACCGTTGGTTTCCTGATCGGCTTCTTCGTGATGGGCGGCTATATCGGCCTGTATTCCGTGGCCGCGCGCATCTACCCGACCGATATCCGGACCACGGGCATCGGGTGGACCATCGGCATCGGCCGCATCGGCTCGATTATCGGCCCCTACCTCGGCGGCATCCTGATTGCGCTCGAATGGTCGACCGGACCGCGGTTCGTCGCATTTGCGATGCCGCTACTGGTCGCCGCGGTGCTCGCGGTGAGCATCCGCTCGCCAGCACTGATACCGACGAAAGACTAGCGGCTGCGCAGGCCCGCGCTCATGCGCGCAAAAGCCTCGGACACATCCAGCGGATCGAGATGCACCTCGATCATCAGCGGACCCGGGCCGGTGTGATTCGCGGCGCGCTCGAGCGCTTCTTGCAGGTCGCCTTCGGTGCGCACTTCACAGCCGGCGACGCCACCGTAGACTTCCGGCAGGCGCCAGTACTGCCAGTTCTGGATGTCGTTGAATTCACCGTCGTGGATCAACCGTTCGGCCGTGTAGCCACGGTTGTTCAGCAGAAAAATGATCGGCGTCTTGTTGTAGCGAACCATAGTCGACAGTTCCTGCGCCGTCATCTGGAAAGATCCGTCGCCTTCGAAGGCGAGGACGCGTTGATCCGCTGCCGCACCAATACTGGCGCCCAGTGTCATGCCGAAACCACCACCGATAGATGCCCAATAGCCCGACACAATGAAACGCGCACCAGCCGGGATCTGCATGTATGACATGCTAATCGACGGGCCCGCGTCACCAAGGATGATGTCGCGCTCGCCGAGGAAATTGGCAATCTGCTGCAACAGGCGCTCGTTTGTGATTTCGTCAGGGGCATCGACCTCTTGATCACGGTTCGGCAGGTACTGATAGCCCAGCGTCGGTGATTCGACATCAGCCCAATGACCGGTCGGCAATGCTTCGAGCAAGCTGGTCACGACATCCCGCAGCCGGACTGACTCGAAAGATTCTCCGTCGATGATCACCTGGTCGTCGAAGATCTGAATTTCCTGTTCGGTCGACAGCTTCGCCGTGCCGCCACCCTTGTTGAAATCCGACGCCACCGCGCCCAGCCAGATCACGGTGTCGGCGTCTTCGACGAATGCCCGGATTGGCTCGAGACTGCCGGCGCCGTGGTACATGCCGATGCACCGCGGATGGTCTTCCATGAAGTCCGGTCGGCCAGAGAACACCGACGCGAAATTCACCCCGGTGCGATCGACCAACTCGCGCACGTCGTCTCGCAAGTCAAATGCCTGTACCTCGTGCCCGATCAATAACACACAGCGTTCCGATCCAAGCAGGCGTTCCGTCAACCGGTCCAGTGCTGCCGCAGTCTGCGCCGCGTCGCCGGTCGCCGGCGGACAAGTCCATTCCGGGATTGTGGCTACGGGATGGCGCTGCAGATCCTGCGGAAATTCGATGTACACGGGCCGGCTTTCCTGCAAACACAGGCGTAACATCGCGTCGATGTGTTCGGCCGCGCGGTCCGGGTCATCCAGCACCCGCGCACCGACTGTGACTTCCTTGAAAATACCAATGGACGCGTCGTATTTGCCCGGCAGGATGTGATGCCGCAGCGGCTGGGTCTGGTAGTCCGCCAGCGGCGGGCCGCCGGAGATCACGACCAGCGGCGAACGTTCCGCATAGGCGGCGGCGACGGCGTTGACCAGGCTGAATGCGCCCGGCCCGTAGGTCACTGCGATCGCACCGAGACCGCGCAGGCGCGCATAGCCATCGGCCGCGTAACCCCCGTTCAGCTCATTACACGGTGCGACGTGCCGGATTCCGTCCGTCGTCTCCAGAGTCTCGAAAAACGGCAGGATGTAATCGCCCGGGATGCCGAACACATGCTCGACGCCAAGTGATTGCAGGCGGCTCAGCAAAAAGTCCGTAACGGTCGTTGTCATTCAAAGTCTCAACCAGTCGGGAGCTGAATCGTGATCCACTTCCACTCGGTCAGCGTATCGATATCGATATCGGTACCCTCGCGGCCGTAACCACTCTCGCCAACCCCGCCAAAGGGCACATGCGGTTCGTCCGCAATCGTCGGCGCGTTGATGTGCACCATGCCGGACTTGATGTCCTGCGCCAGCGTCAGGGCTGTATCGATATCGCGCGTGAATACCGCGGCGCTCAGGCCAAACTCGGTGTCGTTGGCTTTTTCCAGCGCCTCGTCAGCGCTGTCCACCGGGTACACCGATGTGACCGGACCGAAAGTCTCCTCGCGGCAGACGGTCATGCCCTCCTCCACCCCGGTCAGGATGGTCGGTTTGCAGCGATTGCCGATCCATTCGCCACCGGTAACGACGGTCGCACCTTTGTCGCGTGCATCCTCGATATGTGTGCGGACGCGGTTGCGTTGCCGGTCACTGATGATTGGCCCCAGCCAGGTATCCGGATCACGCAGGTCACCCATGCCGAGGCTCTCGCCAATACCCTTGAACTTGGCGACGAACTCGTCCAGCACGGGCCGCTCCACGTAAATGCGGCTCGATGCCATGCAGGCCTGGCCCTGGAAGAAGAAGGTACCGAACGCGGCGGCCTGCGCGGCCGCATCGATGTCGGCGTCTTTCAGCACGATCAGCGGGTTCTTGCCGCCGAGCTCCAGAATCACACGTTTCTTGGCCGGCGCGCACAGTTCGACGATGTGCTGGCCGACGCGGCTCGAGCCGGTAAACATCACCACCCGCGTCAGCGGGTGGGCGGTCAGGCTGTCGCCGATATCCGCACCCATGCCGGTGACTACATTGAACGCACCCTCCGGCAGTCCGGCCTCCTGGTAGAGTTCCGCCAGGCGCAGTGCAGTGACGGATGCGAATTCGGAGGCCAGCATCACCACGGTATTGCCCGTTGCCAGCGGCGTGGAACTGAGCTTGGTGTGCTTCAGGAACGGTACGTTGAATGGCGTGATACTCGCAATCACACCGAGCGGCTGCCGAATGCTCATGCTCAGACGGCCCGGCGTATCCGGCGGGATGGTCTCACCGCGTACCTGGCGCGCCACGCCGGCGGCCGCGCGCAGACAACCGATGCCGTAGGCCACTTCGAACTGGGCCTTGCCGACTGGTGACCCGACTTCGTCCACCAGGATATCGACGAATTCCTGGCGATGCTGCTCGACCAGCCCCGCGGTTCGCGACAGGATCGCTTCACGCTCCGACGCCAGCAATTTGGAGTACGACTCGAAAGCCTGCTGCGCGGTCTGCACCGCCTTGTCGATATCGGTCGCCGTGCCTGCAGCCAGCCGCGCATAGACGGAATCGTCATCGGGATTCAGGTCATCGATGTGTTGACCCGAATCCGATGGGGTTGATTGACCGTTGATCCAGTGCTCCCACGTGCGGACACTGCCGATGTCTTTGGCTGCGGTTGACATGATGGTCTCCTCCGTCAGGGGTTCGCGTAGACCGCTGCGACTTCTTGAATCTGTTCGTCGGACAGCGGCAGCGCCAGCGGCGCCATGACCGGATCTTTGCGCCGGCCGTCGCGGAAATCGTGCAATGCTTTCACAAGGTACCGCTCGTTCTGGCCCGCCAGTGACGGCCACAGCGGATTCGTGCTAACGGCGCGCGCCGAATGACAGGCCACGCAGGTCATGGTCGACGGCTGCGGTTTGTCCGAGCCGCCCGACACGCCATCGATGCTTGCATACCACGCCGCGATTTCGCCGATATCCTGATCGCTCAAGTCCAATGCCATTGGACTCATCCATGGATCGTAGCGACGGCCGTCGCGAAAATCCTTCAGTTGTTTTGCCAGGTACTCGGCGGACTGCCCGGCCAGGTCGGGCCAGTGGTCGTTGTCGCTGTCGCCCAGTGCACCATGGCAGGCACGGCACGACGCCGACTTCTTCCGACCGGCCGCGACCGGATTGCTGGTGCCGGTATCCCCAATGGCAGTGCTGCTGGTTACGCCCGCGCCCGACGTGGCAGAGCCGGATTCGCCCGGGTCCGGTGCACAAGCCGTCAGCCACAGTATGAGTGCGAGAAGCGCGGGTATCGAAAATCTTACAGACATCCCAACCACCTGCTTATTTGAATCAGACGTTCCGCGGTCCGGCGGAATCGGCGCTGGAAGGCAGCAGTTCGAGGCTGCCGAGCAGTCGCGCGAACGCGGCCAGCCGCTCCTGACGGTAGTCGTCGAGGTTGATATCGCGCCAGTCGTAGAAACCCTGACCCTCGCGCATGCCGTTACGGCCCGCGGCCATATTGTCCCGCACAATTTTAGGCGGGCTAAATCTATCTTTATCAATAGCTTCTGCGAGATAGTTCGATGCGTAGTACAAAATATCGCCGCCGCCCCAGTCGATGAATTCCAGCGGCCCGAACACCGTGTAGCGGGGACCGAAACCGGTCCGGATCGCCTGGTCGACGTCCTCGGCACTGGCGACGCCCTCCTCGATCAGCCGCGCCGCCTCATTCAGCACCAGGGCCTGCATCCGTGACACGATGTACCCGGGCGACGCCTTGCAGACGACCGGCACCTTGCCGACCGCCTCCAGCAAGCCACGCAGCTTCGCGACTGTCTCCGGCGCAGTCTGCGCGGCCGGCGATATCTCCACCAGCGGCATCAGGTAGGCCGGGTTCAGCCAGTGTGCATTCGTGAAGCGCTCCGGCCCGGTAACGAACTCGGCGAGGGTATTCGCAAGCATGGTCGACGTGGTGGATGCCAGGATGGTCCCCGCACCGCAGACCTCGCTGAGCCAGGCGTAGGTGCTCTGCTTGATGTCCAGCACTTCCAGCACGGCCTCGAACACGACATCGGCGGACTGCAAGCGGTCCGCGGCGTCGACGCGCGCCAACACATCGATACGGCCGAGGATGGCTTCGGCCTCTGCGGCGCTGATCACCCCCGTGCTGCTGAGCTGCTGTGCTTCGGCCG
>JASJBD010000030.1 GCA_030066665.1 Gammaproteobacteria bacterium | reverse complement strand
CTCTCTCGGCGCACAGCTGATCGGCATAGTGGTCATTTTTGCCTGGGTGTTCATCACCAGCTTTGCCGTGTGGTTCGCGCTCAAGGCCCTGGTCGGTATTCGGGTGGACGAAGAGGAGGAATACGAGGGCGTGGACATCGGCGAGTGCGGCCTGGAGGCGTATCCCGAATTCACCAAGGCACCTGAATAGCGAGAAACGCGGCCCTGGGCGGGCCGCTACGGGGCCCCGGCCAAAACCCCCTAAATTCCGGCCCTGGCCCCGACTGAAGCGCCCGCGGTGACCGCCGCGGGCGCTTTTTTTGTCATAAGGCCAGCCTGAACGTGACCCCCATCAAGGCATCGGCCGCAGGCTGGATGGCATAATTCCGGCTGTAGGACAGGCCTGCGGCTCGCGGGCCCGAGGAGCTTGCGCTGATGAAAGCTGCCATTATCGGGATTGCTGCGCTACAGCTTTTGCTGGGCGTCGCGTTCGCCCAGAACGACGTCGTTTACAAATGGGTGGACGAAGACGGCATTCCGCAATACACCGATCGGCCGCCAATGGACGTCGATGCCCAGCCCACGGGCATCAAGTCGCGGCGGACCAATCCAGCCGCGGTGCAGGCGCGTGTCGATGCGCAGTCCGATAGCAATGCCGCGCGCAGCCAGCGGCGCCAGGAAGAGGCGGAAGATGCCGCCGCGGCCGAGGACGAGCGTATGGCGAACCTGAAACAACGCGAAGAAAACTGCAAACAGGCACGCCAGCAGGCGGAGACCTACGAAACCTCGCGGCGGCTCTACCGCCCGCTGCCGAACGGCGAACGCGAATACCTCACGGACGAGGAACTCGACAAAGCCCGGGCCGACGCGCGCGCATCGGTCCGGGAATGGTGCGACTAGCACCCGCCGGCGCGAGAGCCGTCGGTGGGCAAGCCAGAAGACAGCCCGCCAACCCGGGACGATTTCTACCTGCCTGACCTGTGCACGGCGACTGCCGCGCTCGGCGTCGTATTGATCGCCGAACTGGTCGCGATCTGCTTCACCCTCGCCCGCCAGCCGGCCTGGGATCAGTTTTTCGTCGACCTCGCCAAGACATCGTTATTGCTGCTGTGGATCGGACTCACCGCCGCCGCGGTGTTGTGCGGTCTACGCGGCCGGCTGGCGCGCTACCCGATCGCCACGGCCAGCCTGCTGACTTTTGCCGCCGTCATGCTGGTCATCGCGGTGATTTCCGAGGTCGTGTGGCTGCTCGGCCAGAATTTCGATACCGGCTGGTTTCCGCGCGAGCACGCATTTTTCCTGTCCCGCAATCTGGCGCTGGGCGCGCTGGTAACCGGTGTGATCCTGCGCTACCTGTACATCGCCCATCAGTGGCGACGGAACGTCGAGGGTCACGCGGAATCCCGCATTCATGCGCTGCAGGCCCGGATCCGCCCCCATTTCCTGTTCAATAGCATGAATACGATCGCGGATTTGACGCGCAGCAATCCGGCCGCCGCGGAACGCGCCGTCGAAGACCTGGCCGACCTGTTTCGGGCGTCGCTCCGCGATGGTAAGGAAATGGTGCGCCTCGATCAGGAACTGGAAATCACGCGCGTCTACGAACGCATGGAAAAGCAGCGGCTCGGCGAACGCCTGCATGTCAACTGGGACACCGCAGAGTTACCCGCGGATGCGCGCATCCCGGGGTTGACGCTGCAGCCGCTGCTGGAAAACGCGATCTACCACGGGATCGAGCGGCTGCCCGACCCGGGCGCGGTTGAAGTCGAGGGTCGGCGCAAGGGCGACATGCTCTACTTGTCGGTACGTAACCCGCTGCCGGTCGACAAGCTGCGCAGCGGCCCCGGCAATCGCATTGCTGTCGATAACATCCGCGAACGCCTGCAGCTGGCTTTCGGGCAACGCGCTCGGCTGTCGACCGCCATCGACGCAACTCACTATCAGGTCAGCATCGCGATACCCTATTCGACATGACTGAAACTCGCATTGTCATCGCCGACGACGAAGCCCCGGCCCGCGATCGATTGCGCCGGCTGGTTGACGAACTCGATGGCTGTGAAGTGGTCGGCGAGGCCAGTCACGGCCGCGAGGCATTGCAGGTTTGTGATTCACAGCAACCGGATGTCTTGCTGCTCGACATCCGGATGCCGGAAATGGACGGGATTGAAACCGCCCGGCACCTGGCGCGGCTGGATGCCGGCCCGGCCGTGATTTTCACAACGGCATTCGACAGTTACGCTATTGATGCCTTCGATGCCCAGGCCGTGGGCTACCTGTTGAAGCCAGTTCGTCGCGAGCGCTTGCTGCGGGCCCTGCGCCAGGCGGCACGCCTGAGTCGCGGTCAGGCCGATAGCCTCGCCTCCCGACAGCCCGAGGCCCTGGCGCGCACGTCGATCTGCGTACGCAAAGCCAGTGGCCTGCAACTGATTCCCATCGACGACATCGTCTATTTCGAAGCGGACCAGAAATACGTGACGGTGCACCACGCGCAGGGTGAAGATTTACTGGACGAGCCGCTGAAGGATCTCGCCATCGAATTCGGCGATCGCTTTATTCGCATCCATCGCAGCATGCTGGTTGCCGCTGCCTGCCTGGAGCGCATGGACAAGAACTCTTCCGGCCAATACGAAGTCCGGCTGCGCGGCTGCAATCAAGCGCTGCCGGTCAGTCGTCGCCATGTCACGGACGTCAAACTGGCCTTGCGAAGGCCCACGGCTTGAGGCTCCAATTGGTCGCGATCCCCGCCGGTCGCTGGCACAATGAAAAGTTGGCGCGGCCTCACGGCATGAAATATGACCGAGCACGATAACCCCGACGACGCGACTGAAAACGAAACTGCGGCAGCGAAATCCGAGCCACCGGAAACGGTGAAACCCGAGCCCGAGCCCGAGCCAACCAAGGCTGAGACCGCCAGTCCCGCGTCCAAGCCGCGCGCATCCTGGACCGGCGCCCTGGCCTTGGTTGTAAGCCTCGCGGCCGCCGGCGGCGCGGCCTGGCTCTGGTGGCAACAGCAGATGCAGCGTGAATCCCTGGGGCGGATTGGTGGCCTGCAGGACGAAGCGCGCCAGCTCGAGAGCCGGCTGGGTGGCCTCGAGGACCGTCTCGAGCGGCTGCTGGAGACGGATGAACGCCTCGCAGTTGATCTGGGCACAGTGCGTGAGAGCCTGTCCAGTCAGCGCCTGCAACTCGACGAGCTGCCATTGCGGGTGGGGCGCCTCGAACGCGCCCTCGAAGATGTACCCGGTGTCGCTGACAACGCCCGGGCAACGTGGCTGCTGTCAGAAGCCGAGTACTACCTGCGCGTCGGCAACGCACAGCTAACCCTCGCGCGTAATCCGGTCGTGGCGTTGCGGGCACTGGAGTTGGCGGACGAAAAACTCCGCGACGTGGGTGATCCCGGACTCACGCGCGTGCGCGCGCTGCTCGCTGATGAGATCACGGCGCTGCGTGCAATGCCCGACCCCGATGCCGAAGGTATCGCGTTGCGCCTCGGCAGCCTGGCGAGATCGTTGAACGATTTGCCGTTCGCGCGTCAGCAACCGGGCACATTCGGCCGCGACAACGTGGCCGACGAGGAGCTGACCGGACTGGAACGGGCCTGGGCTGCCGTCAAAAACGCCTTCCTGAGCCTGGTGCGAGTCAAGTCGACCAATGACGACGTGACGCCGTTGCGCACCGCTGCGGAGGAAGCGCTGCTCTTGCGTTCGATGGAAACGGAACTGGCTTTGGCGCGGCTCGCATTGATTCGCGGCGAAGGGAATCTGTTTCGCGATGCGCTGGACGGCGTTGACCTCGCGTTGAGGCAATACTTCGATACAAACGACACCGCGGTTGTCGGGACTCTCGACCAGATCGCGGAGTTACGCACCGCCGACCTGCCGGAATCACTGCCGAATATCTCCGGCTCCCTGCAGTTGCTGTTGCGCACGGGCTCGGGAGCGGCCGCACAATGAAATTGGGCCTGCTGGTTCTTCTGACGCTCGCGCTGGGATCAGTCGCGACGCATTTTCTGCTCGAAGACAACGGCTACGTGCTCATCAATTTCCGCGGCTACTCCGTCGAGATGTCCGTGCCGGTGATGGCGTTCCTGTTGATCCTGTTGTATCTCGCCGCGCGACTCCTGGTCAGAGTCTGGCAGGCGCCGCGACAATTGGGTGAGGCGGCCTCTCGCGCCACAGTGAGACGCGCCGGCCGGCGCGCCACCGAGGGACTGGTCGCGCTGTCCGACGGCAAACTCGCGCGGGGGGAACGGTTGCTGACCAAAGCCGCCGGCAACAGCCCGTCGCCGGTGCTGAACTACCTGGCTGCCGCACGCGCAGCACAGATGCAGGACGATCCGGAGCGCCGTGACAACTGGCTGCGAATGGCCTACGAACAGGACGAGAGCGCCGCCAACGCCGTGCTGCTGACACAAGCCGAGTTGCAACTGGGTAATGGGGAGCGGGAACAGGCGCTCGCCAGCCTGAGCCGCATACTCGAGAAGCAGGCGCGCCACCCGGAAGCACTGCGATTGCTGGCGAAGTTGCACCACGACGAGCAGGACTGGAAAGCATTGGCAGAACTGTTGCCGACCCTGCGCAAGCTGAAGAACATCAATCGCGACCAGCTCGACAAATGGACGCTCGATGCCGCGGTCGGCCAGCTTGGCAGCGCGGATATCGATCAACTGCGGGTCGAGGCTCTGTGGCAGGATTTGCCCCGCGCGATGCGCAAACGGCAGGAGCTGATCCGGGCCCGTATGCACGCGCTGGTCAGAACCGGCGCCCTGACCGAAGCTTCCACGGAAATCCAGCGCACCTTGAAAGCGCATTGGGATGACTCGCTCGTCGAGCTCTACGGCAACATCGAGCCACGCGACCCCGGCAAGCAACTGACCCAGATCGAGCGCTGGCTGAGAGACCGCCCGGAAGATCCGGTGCTATTGCTGGCGGCGGGACGATCCTGCGTGCGCAATGAGCTCTGGGGCAAGGCGCGCAGTTACCTGGAGTCCAGCCTGGCGGTGCGACCGAGCGCGGCCGCGTACGGCGAACTCGGCAACCTGATGTTGAAGCTGGGTGAGAACGCTGCGGCAACCGCGGCATTTCGTCGTGGCCTGAATCTCGATCAGGGCGCGCCGAGCGATCTGCCGCGGCTGGAGGCTGACCCGCAGCCGGATCAGGGCTGACTGCGTTTGCTCTTTAGCCACTTCACCAGCGGCTCCCATTCATCCCAGTCCGGCCAGGCGAGATATTCCGGCAATTCCCAGACGCCCAGGCCGCGCGTGTAGGCCCGGATGTAATTCTGCGCCTCCCGCAGAGCGGCGACGTAGGGCACGCGCAGTTTCGCCAGGTACTCGTCCAGCTCATCCCAGATCAGCGTGTTGTCCCGCACCCGATTGGCGACCACCGCCATTTTCACGCCCTTGCGTTGCACTTTTCCGGATTTTTTCAATTCATCCAGGAACTTACTGGCCGCCTGCATGTCGATCGTAGACGGCAGCACGGGCACGACCACGGTATCGGCATGATTCAGCAAATCGGTCAATTCCGGCCCATGCGCCCGGGCCGGCGAGTCGACGATCGCGATGTCAGCGGAGCGCGGCAGATGCTTGTAGCCGTCCTCGAAACCCGCAACTCCGGTAATCTCCGGCCGGTTGGCGGGCCGGCGGGCGAGCCAGTCCAGGCTCGATGCCTGGGGATCGTAATCGACCAGCGCGACTTTCTGTTGTTCTTCCGCGGCAAAATAGCTCGCGATGTTCGTGGCGAGGGTGCTTTTCCCGCAACCGCCCTTAGGATTCAGGACCATGATATGGCGCATTTGTTATTAACCTCTTGGCCTGCGGCGAGGAGCTAACTTAGCGGCGCATTTAACAAAAGTCCATTGCTCGGCCCCAAGGCCTTGCGTGGCGTGCGGTTCGCGGCAGCCTATAATTCTGCGCCAGCACCGAGTTGAGAAACGGCATGGATCTCCGGTTTACGAAAATGCACGGTCTGGGTAACGACTTCATGGTCGTGCAATCCGGCGGTCAGGCGCCGCCGGAGCCCGCAGCCGTGCGCCGCCTGGCGGATCGGCACACCGGGGTGGGGTTCGATCAGCTCCTGTGGCTCGATGACGCGCGCCAACCCGACGCGGCCGTTTTCTACCGGATCTTCAATGCCGATGGCAGCGAGGCGGAACAGTGCGGCAACGGCGCACGCTGTGTCGCCCGACTTGTCGGTGACGCGACAAATCAACAAGCGCTGCTGCTCGAACACCCCGGCGGCCTGGCCCAGGCGCACCTGCTACCCGGTGGCGATGTCCGCCTGGAAATGGGCGAGCCGGACTTTCGACCGGAGGCCATCCCCTTTATCGCGGCTGAGGCGGCCGACAGTTACACGCTCGACGTCGGTGGCGACGCCATCGAACTCGGTGTCGTATCCATGGGCAATCCGCACGCGGTGCTGCTGGTCGACGCGGTCGACGCCGCTCCTGTGGCCGGGCTCGGCGCGCAACTGGAACGCCACGAGCGCTTTCCCAACCGTGCTAACATCAGCTTCCTGGAGGTGATCTCTTCCGGACGCGTTCGTTTACGGGTTTTCGAGCGTGGCGTGGGTGAAACGTTGGCCTGTGGCACTGCAGCCTGTGCGGCGGTGGCCGTTGGTCGACGCGCAGGCCGACTCGATACCGACGTCGAAGTCGCGTTGCCTGGCGGGGAGGTGACCGTGAGCTGGGAAGGGGCCGGCAAGTCGCTGTGGCTTACCGGCGAAGCAGTGACCGTGTTCGAGGGTACAGTTCACTCATGAGTTCATTGGAACAGCGCGAAGCCGACGTTGCAGAAATTAATGAAACCGGAATTGCCGCCTACCTGAAAGCCCACCCGGATTTTTTCGAACGTCATCGCGGTCTGCTCGATGATCTGAAATTGCCACACCGGACCGGCGGACCGGCGGTTTCTCTCGTCGAACGACAAGTCGCAGTGCTGCGGCAGAACAATCTCAAGCTCGAACGTAAACTGCGTGATCTCGTCGAAGTTGCGCGCAGCAATGACGAACTCGCGAAAAAGATTCACGAACTGGCCATGCTGTTGATGCATCAGCAGGGGCAGGATGCCGTGGTCAATTGCCTCGAGCAGCAACTGCGCCTGAGTTTCCGCGCCGACCGCGCGGTGCTGGTGCTGTTCGATGACGGCGCGCAACGGGAGGAGTCGCGGTTTCTGCGGATATTGCCCCGCGGTGCTGACGCTCTGGCCCCGTTCAAGACATTCCTGGAGAGCGGCAGCACGCGCTGTGGCCGCGTCCGTGACGCGCAGTACCGGTTCTTGTTCGGCGACGACGATCTGGAGATCGGCTCGGTGGCGCTGCTACCGCTGGGCGCCGGCGCCAAGCTCGGCTTCCTGGCCATTGGCAACCGCGACGCCAACCACTTTCATCCGGGCAAGAGCATCGATTTTCTCGCCAAACTCGGTGAGCTCATTGCCTGCGCGCTCGGGAGGCCAGCCGAGGCGGCCTGAGCCCGGGTCCGGACCCGACCGGTCATGGACACTGCGCAATGGCAACTCGCTGAAGACTTCCTCGGCCACCTGACGGCCGAGCGCCGCCTTTCACCGCATACCGTCAAGGCGTACCGACGAGACCTGAGCTGCCTCGCGGAATTTTGCGACGCGGCCGGACTCGACAGCTGGGCCGACATCAAGACGCATCATCTGCGCCGGTTCGCCGCCACCAGTCACGGCAAGGGCCTGAGTCCGCGCAGTATCCAGCGCCGCCTGTCCGGCGCGCGCAGTTTCATGAATTACCTGATTCGCGAGGGGCAGCTCGGACACAATCCCGGCGGCGATGTATCGGCGCCGCGCGCTCCGCGGAAATTGCCGGAAACGCTGGATGTCGATCAGATGGCGCTGCTGCTCGAGATCGCTGGAGACGATGCCGTCGCCTGTCGAGACCGGGCTATGCTCGAACTGCTCTATTCGTCGGGACTGCGGCTCGCCGAACTGATCGGCCTGGACCCTGCCGATGTCGACCTGGACGATGCCACGGTTCGCGTCCTTGGCAAGGGCCGGAAAGAACGCCTGCTGCCGGTGGGCCGCAAAGCCGTCGCGGCCGTGCGTGAGTGGTTACGGCTGCGCGGCGAACTGGCCGCCACCGGCGAGCCGGCCCTGTTCGTGGGCGTGCGCGGCCGGCGCATTACCCCGCGGGTGGTGCAGCAGCGGGTGGAATACTGGGCCCGGCAATCCGGCCTGCCGCGGCATGTCTATCCGCACCTGTTCCGGCACAGTTGCGCCACCCACCTGCTGGAATCGAGCCAGGATCTGCGGGGCGTGCAGGAATTGCTGGGACACGCCGACATCAGCACGACCCAGGTCTACACACACCTTGATTTCCAGCATCTCGCCCAGATATACGACAAGGCGCATCCGCGCGCACGGCGCCGGGGCGAGCCAGACGACGAAGCCTAGAGGGCTGATAAATGGAACAATTTCGCGGCACGACCATAGTGTCGGTGCGCCGTAATGGCGTGGTAGCAGTCGGCGGCGACGGCCAGGTCAGCCTCGGCAACACGATTATGAAAGGCAACGCACGCAAGGTGCGGGCGCTGGCCAATGGGAAGGTGATTGCGGGGTTCGCTGGCGGCACGGCGGATGCGTTCACCTTGTTCGAGCTATTCGAGGCGAAACTCGAGCAGTACGGCAACCTGACGCGAGCCGCGATTGAACTGGCCAAGGACTGGCGCACCGACCGGCGGCTGCGGCGCCTGGAAGCGCTGCTATGCGTCGCGGACAGCGAAAAATCATTCATCGTGTCCGGCAACGGTGACGTGATCGAGCCGGAAGACGACCTGATGGCCGTTGGATCGGGTGGGCCCTACGCGCAGGCCGCGGCGCGCGCGCTGTTGCAGAACACCGACCTGTCGGCCGAAGAAATTGTCGGGAACGCGCTCGAAATAGCCGCCGCGATCTGCGTGTATACGAACGACAGCATCGTGATCGAAACGCTGCCGGCCAACTGAGCACCGCACAAGGAACAGCGAATGTCCCAGATGACTCCCCGTGAGATCGTCCAGGAACTGGACAAACACATTATTGGTCAGGACGACGCCAAGCGCGCCGTCGCGATCGCGCTGCGCAATCGCTGGCGACGCATGCAGGTGGACGAACACCTGCGCAACGAGATTACGCCGAAGAATATCCTGATGATGGGCCCCACGGGCGTGGGCAAGACCGAGATCGCCCGGCGTCTGGCGAACCTGGCCCGAGCGCCATTCATCAAGGTCGAGGCCACCAAGTTTACCGAGGTGGGCTACGTTGGCCGCGAGGTCGATAGCATCGTGCGGGATCTCGCCGATGCCGCAGTCAAGCTGACGCGCGAAGTCGAGACAGACAAGGTCCGGCACCGGGCCGAAGACGCCGCCGAAGACCGGATCCTCGACGCACTATTACCGCCTCCGAGTAATACGCTCGGCCAGCCGGCGGACCCGAAAGATGGCGAGACCCGTCAGAAGTTTCGCAAAAAACTGCGCGAAGGCGACCTGGACGACAAGGAAATCGAAATCGACGTGCAGACCCCGACGGTCGGTGTCGAAATCATGGCCCCGCCCGGTATGGAGGAAATGACCAGCCAGCTGCAAAACATGTTTCAGGGGCTGTCGGGTGGCAAGAAACAGAGTCGCAAGCTCAAGATCCGCGATGCCTTCAAGCTGTTGACCGAAGAAGAGGCCGGCAGCCTGATCAACGAGGAAGAAATCAAACTACAGGCCGTCAAGAACGTCGAGGAAAACGGCATCGTGTTCATCGATGAGATCGACAAGGTAGCGCGCCGTTCGGACACTCTTGGTGCGGACGTGTCACGGGAAGGCGTGCAGCGCGATCTGCTGCCGCTCGTGGAAGGCTGCACGATCAACACCAAGTACGGCATGATCAAGACGGATCACATCCTGTTCATTGCGTCCGGCGCTTTCCACACGGCCAAACCCGCCGACCTGATCCCCGAACTGCAGGGTCGGTTCCCGATTCGGGTCGAACTGGATGCGCTCAGCAGCGATGACTTTGTCCGGATCCTGACCGAGCCCGATGCCTCCTTATGTGAGCAATATGTCGCGCTGCTCGAGACCGAGGGCGTGGAGCTGGGATTTGCTGAATCCGGCGTGCGACGTCTGGCCGAGATCGCTTTCCACGTCAATGAGCAGAACGAAAACATTGGCGCCCGACGCCTGCATACCGTGCTGGAACGTCTGCTCGAGACCATCTCCTATGAGGCCGCCGATCGCGGCGGCGACGCATTGACCGTGGACGCGGGCTATGTGGATGACCATCTCGGTGAGCTGGTCAAGGACGAAGACCTGAGCCGGTATATCCTGTAACCGACCCGCTGATCACACGGGCCGCGCCGGCGATAATTCGCCTTGCTCCCATTCCTTAAGGTCGCCGCGGCGAGTTCTCGCCACCGCGGCCCGCTGGGTCTGCGCGTGCATATACAGCTAGAATACCCGGCTGCAGCCCCCAACGTTCACATGACTGAGCAGCATCCAGACACTACGCATTTCGGTTACGAGACCGTGCCGAGCGAAGACAAAGCCCGGCGCGTGCGCGGCGTGTTCGACTCGGTCGCATCGAACTATGACCTGATGAACGACCTGATGTCGGGCGGGCTGCACCGGGTCTGGAAGCGCTTCACTCTGGGGCGCACCGGCCTGCAGCCGGGCCAGCGGGCCCTGGATGTGGCCGGAGGCACCGGCGATCTGGCCGCCGGCATGAGCCGCCAGGTGGGCCGCGAGGGTATCGTCGTGTTGTCGGACATCAACAACGCGATGCTGCAGGAAGGCCGACGACAACTGATCGACCGTGGCATCGTCGGTAACTTGCGCATCGTGCAGGCGGATGCGGAAAAACTGCCTTTCCCGGACGAGAGTTTTCACTGCATCACGATCGGGTTCGGGCTCCGCAATGTCACCGACAAACCCGCCGCGCTGGCGTCGATGGCACGGTGTCTCAAGCCCGGCGGCAAACTGCTGGTGCTGGAGTTCTCCAAACCGGTCGTTAAACCGCTGCAGCCGCTCTACGACCTGTACTCATTCTCGGTATTGCCTGCCCTGGGCGAGCTGGTTGCCAAGGACCGGGCCAGCTACCGGTACCTGGCCGAATCGATCCGCATGCACCCGGCGCAGGACGAACTGGTGAAAATGATGCAGGCCGCCGGTCTGGAAGATTGCCGCTATCACAACCTCGCCGGCGGCATCGTCGCGCTGCACATGGGATTCCGGTACTGACGTGGACCAATTGCTGCACCTGGCCGCCGCGCAATTCAACCGCGGCATTCGTGATTCCGCGACCGCGCGCGCCCAGGTTGCCGATCTCGACGGCAAGTCCCTGGCAGTCATTATCAAGCCGCCTGGCTACCGCCTGCGCATTGCGATCAATGATGGGCGGGCAGGCTTCCTTGCGGACGAACTGGCCGCGGACGCCGAGTTGACGGGCGGCCCGCTCGATTTTCAGCGCTTGTTGTTCGGCGAGGCCGAGGCCGTCTTGCGCGCCGGGCGAGTGGAAATCCGCGGCGACACCGACACGGCCGAGCGATTCCAGGAATTGCTGCAATCCGCCGGCCCCGATTTCGAAGAAATCCTGTCGCGCATGGTCGGCGATGTTGCAGCCCACGAAATCGGCATGGCTACAAGAGCGTTTGCCGACTGGGCGCGCCGCGCATCGCAATCCCTGAGCCGGAGCCTCACGGAGTATTTGCAGGAAGAGCGTCGCGAGACGCCGACGCGTTTCGAAATCGACGAGTTTCTGAACGCCGTCGATGAGTTGTCGAACGACGTGGACCGTGCAGCAGCTCGGGTTGCGCGACTGGTTGCGCGGCGGGACTCATGATCCGGCGCGTGCGGCTGTTGTTGCGGTTACTTGCTATCCAGCGGGTGCTGGTACGCCACGGCCTGGACGAATTCATCAGTGCGACCCACCTGTTGCGGCCGTTGCGATTCGTGTTCTTGTTGTCCCCGGCCAGCTGGCGCGCCCGGCGCAGCGACCAGCCGCGGGGCGTGCGAATTCGCGAAGCCCTGCAGGAACTCGGTCCGGTCTGGGTGAAATTCGGCCAATCGGTATCCACCCGGCAGGACCTGTTGCCGGAGGATATCGGCCGCGAGCTGGCCAAATTGCAGGACCAGGTACCGCCGTTTTCCGCTGACCAGGCTCTGGCAGCGGTCGAGCTGGCTTACGGCAAACCGGCCAATGAGGTGTTCGCCAGTTTCGAGCCCGAGGCCATGGCGGCCGCGTCGATCGCCCAGGTGCACGAAGCGCGCCTGCCCGCCGGGGAGGAGGTCGTGGTCAAGGTGCTCCGACCCGGGGTCCGCCAGGAAATCCAGCGAGACCTCGAAGTGATGTACGCGCTGGCCGGGCTCGCCGAGCGTTACTGGCAGGAATCGCGGCGCTTGCGCCCGGTCGCCGTGGTGGGCGAATTCGAACGCACCATTCTGAACGAGCTGGACCTGATGCTGGAAGCGGCCAACGCCGCACAGCTCCGGCGCAACTGGCTCGGCTCCAAAATGATCTACGTCCCGGAAGTCTACTGGGACTACTGCCGCGAGCGGGTCATGGTCATCGAGCATGTTCACGGCATCCAGATCAGCGACATGGACGGACTGCGCGCCGCCGGTACCAATTTCGAGCAGCTTGCAGCCAACGGCGTGGAGATTTTCTTCACACAAGTATTCCGCGACAACTTTTTTCACGCGGACATGCACCCGGGCAACATTTTCGTGGATGTCAGCGACCCGGATAACCCGCGATATGCTGCCGTCGATTTCGGGATCTGCGGGACCCTCGATGATCGTGACCGACGCTACCTGGCGGGCAATCTGCTGGCGTTCTTCGATCAGGACTACCGGCAGGTCGCACAGCTGCACGTGAACTCCGGCTGGGTGCCCCCTGAGACGCGCGTCGATGAGCTGGAATCAGCCGTTCGCACGGTATGCGAGCCGATCCTGCACAAACCCCTGAAGGACATCTCCTTTGGACAGGTGCTGATGCGGCTGCTGGACGTCGCCCGCCGGTTCGAAATGGAGATTCAGCCGCAGCTGATCCTGTTGCAGAAGACGCTGGTGCAGGTCGAAGGCCTCGGGCGCGACCTGTATCCGGAACTGGATATCTGGGAAACCGGCCGACCCGTACTCAAGCGATGGATGGCTGAACAAACCGGGCCACAGGCCACGGCCGCGCGTATCCGCAAGGACCTGCCGGATATTCGCTACACCCTGCAGAATTTGCCGACGGTCGCCCGTCTGCTGGTCGATCAAGTCCTGGAACACAACGGCAAAGTTCATTTGCCAAATCCCGACGTGATTCGCGCGCGGGAACGACGCCAGTTCCTGACAGTCACCGGTGCTGCGCTGCTGATCGCCGGTGCGTTGTTGATTGGTCTGGACGCCAATCCCGAGTGGATTGGCTGGGCGACCGGTACTGCCGGTCTGGTGGCGTTGCTGTCGGGCCGGCCCTAGCGCTTCTCTTGGGGTCGATCGATAAAGTCATACACGCTGTATCGTTCAGCCAATGGCCGGAATACTTCGCGCAGTTGTCGCTGGTGGCGCTCATCGACCAGGTAGGCATTCATCGCGTCGACTGACTCGAAGGTGAGATATAAACCCACGTCGAAACTGTCATCCACGACGTCCCGATCGCTTGGTACGACTTCGCCGACACTCACATCCAGCACACCCGGTATTGCCTCGAAACCGCGGCTCGCCGCAATGATTTGCTGACGGTGAACGACGTTACCTGGTTCCTTCAACCACACGAGTACGATATGCACGACCCGGGTACCATGCGCTGGCACATCGGCCTGTCCGGCTCCCGGAAGCAGCCATAACCACATCGCAATCAGGAATACTCTGCACACAATACTCAATCTTGGTCGGCCGTGAGCGCCCCGCGCAACACGTCGTGTACCGACTCCATGATACGTGGCTCGCCGCTCGCCCGGGGTCCCGCAACATTAACGACGGCGGGGCGAATTGTCTCGATCCACACGCGCAGAAGCTGCACCGATTCGTCCCGATCGTGCGCTTCGAGGTCCAGTACCAGCAGCGGCTTGTCGAGGGCTTCCGCGAGACGGACCGTCAGCGCGGTACCGCCGGTTGGCCGACCGAAACTGAATACCACCGTCGCATCGGAATCGCGCACATTCAGGCGCGTGCGTTGTGCGTAGTCACGGGAATCCGTTTCAGTCAGACCTTTGTAGTGATCCGGTACGCGGCCGTCTTCGGCGCGCCGGCCCCGCGGGACCCAACCTCCCGTATCCAGTCCAAGCTCCTTCGCAACATCCAGCGCGGCGCGGTCAGCGCCAGTTTGGCCACCGGAAACGATGCGTCCGACAGAACTCACAGTTGACATAATCCTGATGATTCAAACTACATCATTGTTGCCGAATTGAACCCATCGATCACTGACGATAAACCGCGCACGTATTCAGTTGACATAGTTCTGCAACAAAAATAGGCTAGGTTTCGTTAACCAAGAACAACAATCAGAAGTTAATCCCCTGATGCAGATCCGACCGCTGTGTTCCAAGGTCCTGATGGACATTTCTGAGTCTCGCATCGAGCTGATGAGATGGGAACGGCGGGACGATCAAGATGACTGGTTCATCCAGCGCCTGTTCGAAACCCCGGCAACCTACCAGGAATGGGAATCGTTTCATTTTGGCCTGATGAAGCAGGTTGGCTCGAATTTCGTCTACAAGCGGCAACTGGTCGATTTACGGCAGGCCCAGTTCACACTGTTGCATCGGCAAGGCTTGTTCGACCATCTGCGGAACGCTAACGTCACCGGCAAGGACCGCGAACACTTGATGGCGGCGTTCTTTCCATCCAAGGATTACAGCAAAGCGACCATAACCGAGCATCGGCGCTTCGTGCTCGCCAATTCCAGCCTGTTCTGCGCGGATTACCTCGGTACCGAGCTGCTCGACGATGAGCGCTTCAACGCCGAACTGGAGCGTTATCGCGATTACTACATGGAGTTCTTCGCGCTCTATTGCGACTGGATTCTCGCGCAGGCAAACCGTCAGCCATTCCCACTCCGCGGCATGCTGAAGGAAATGAAGACGAATCTGACGAAGCTGAAGTCCCGCCTTATCCAGCTGCCCTGCGCCCGGGATCGCCGCGCGAAAACGCGCGCACTAGCGCCACATCACTGAGCCTGCCTAAGCTATAGCGCTATTCGCGCAGATCCTGCAGAAACTTTGCGGGATCCTCGCCTGCCTCGAGCTGCTCCACCAGCGCGGAGCCGACAATAACACCGTCGGCGTGCTGGCCGATCATGCGGACCTGGGCGGCTTCCCGTATCCCGAAACCGGCGCAGACCGGTATGGTCGCAGTCGCACGCAGCTGATCCAGGTAACCGGTGACCTCCGGAGGAAAACTCATGCCGCCGCCGGTCGTGCCCGTTACCGTGACGGCGTAGACGAAGCCTTTGCTGACACGACAGAGTTCCGCCACCCGTGCGTCCGGGGTCGTGGGCGTCACCAGCTGGATCTGAGCGAGGCCATGATCGTCCAGCGCCGCGCGAAACTCCGCGCCCTCCTCGAGCGGCAGATCGGGCACGATGAAACCGCACACGCCAGCCTCTGCTGCATCACCGGCCAGTTGCTCGTAACCGTAGATGAACAACGGGTTCAGGTAACTCATCAGCACCAGCGGGGCCAGCTCCTCGCCGGCAGCGCGCGCGGCCCGAAGCTGATCGATGATCCAGTGCAGGTTCACGCCGCCTTCTATGGCGGCGCGACTGGAGCGCTGAATCGTCACGCCGTCGGCCATCGGGTCGGAAAACGGCACGCCGATTTCCACCACATCGCCTGCCGACGCGATCACACGCAGCGTATCGATAAACCGGTCTTTTTCCGGATACCCGGCCGTGATGAACGGCACGAGGCCAACCTGGCCGCCGTCATTGGCCGCGCGAATTGCGTGACTGATGCGGGCATGCGGCGGCGCCTGGCTCATGCCGCCTGCTCCTTCGCGCCGTCCCGTCGCAGCGCCGCGCTCAATGTGGGCATGTCCTTGTCACCGCGGCCGGACAGACCGATCAGGATTCGCTTGCCGCGCTTGTCGGCGGCCCAGCGTCGCGCACCCGCGAACGCGTGAGCGGTCTCCAACGCCGGCAAAATGCCCTCCGCGGCGCAGCATTCGCGCAATGCCTCCAGCGCCTCGTCGTCGGTAGCTGCTTCGTAGCGCACCCGGCCGACGAGTTTGAGCAACGCGTGCTCCGGGCCGACACCCGAATAATCGAGGCCGGCAGAAATAGAATGCGTTTCCCGTACCTGACCATCCTGATCCTGCAACAGCAGGGACAGACTCCCGTGCAGTATGCCCGGCGTGCCCGTAACGAGCGTGGCAGCGTTCTGGCCCAGCCCGGAACCGGTGCCGCCGGCCTCAATGCCGATCAATTCGGTGTCGGCGTCGCCGAGCAGCGGGTAGAACAGGCCAATTGCGTTGGAGCCACCGCCAACGCAGGCAAACGCCGCATTGGGCAGACCACCGGCGAGCCGCAGCATCTGGCTGCGGGCTTCCCGGCCAATAATGGACTGCAATTCCCGCACGAGGTATGGATAGGGATGCGGCCCGACCGCCGAACCCAGCAGGTAGTAACTGCGCTCCGGATCGGAAACCCAATCGCGAAACGCTTCATCGATGGCCGCGCGCAGCGTCGCGTCGCCGGCGGTCACCGATATGACCTCGGCACCGAGCTGGTGCATCCGGTCAACATTCGGCGCCTGGCGTTCGACATCGACGGCTCCCATATACACCGCGCAGGGAATACCGACGCGCGCGCAGGCCGCGGCTGCCGCGACACCATGTTGCCCGGCGCCGGTCTCGGCAACGACGCGCTCTGCGCCGAGCCGTTTCGCGAGCAATGCCTGGCCCAGGGCGTTATTGATCTTGTGAGCTCCCGTATGCGCGAGGTCCTCGCGCTTCAACCAAACCGCCGCACCCCAGCGGGCCGACAGTCCACGGGCAAAAGTGAGGGCCGTTGGCCGGCCGACCCACTGCGTGAGCTCGGCGTTCAACTCGGCCTGAAATGAATGTTCGTGCAGATGCTCGCGTATGCCATCGGACAGGCGCGCCAGCGCCGGCATCAGCGTTTCGGGCGCATAGCGCCCACCAAACGGCCCGAAACGCCCCTGCTCATCCGGTAGTTCACCAGCGATGGACTGGCGCAGCAGCTCGGCCTGTTGCACTTCGCTCAATTCAATCTTCATTGGCCAATTCCACGCCGCGCACGGCTTGCAGAAATGCGGCGATCCGCGCCAGATCCTTCTCCCCCCGCGCGCGCTCCACGCCACTGCTGACGTCCACGCCCCAGGGCCGCACCTGTCGGATTGCGGTCACCACGTTGTCCGGGTCGAGGCCGCCGGCCAGCATCAGGCGCGTGCAGCGGGCCAGTCGGGCCGCCCGATCCCAATCGGCGCACTGCCCCACACCGCTGCTGGCGGCTTCGAACAACACAGCATCGGCCGCGGCGACAGCGTCTTCATCCAGCGATTCGGTGTCGCGGTAGACAGGCATGGCCTGCACGTCGTCGCCCAGATCGAGTTCGCAATAATCGCTGGCCTCCGTCTGTAACCAGTCGGGCCGAAACGTATCGCGAACCGCCTGCCACTCGGCGGCCGATGGCTGCCGCATGACCGCCACCCGGGTCACGCCACTCGGCACCGCCACGCACAGCGCATGAGCCTCGGCCGGGGTGACCCGTCGCGGTGATTCCGCAAATACGAAGCCCAACGCGTCGGCGCCGGCGTCGACGGCGGCTTCGACGGCGGCGTGAGTGCGCAAGCCGCAGATCTTGACGAACGTACTCATTGGCGGGCGTCACGAGCGGCTGCCAGCAATTGCCCGGCGGCGGTTCGTGGATCACCGGCACGCATCAGGGCCGTGCCGACCAACGCGAGATCGTAACCGAGACCGGCAACCGCAGCCGCATCGGCTGGCGTTGCGACGCCGCTCTCAGCGACCTTCGGCACACTCTCGGGCAATTGATTTGCAATACCGGCGAAGCGCCCGAAGTCCACCTCCAGGCTACGCAGGTCGCGGCAGTTTACGCCAAGCAGAATTCTTGCGGCACCCGGTTCCACCGGCGAACCAGCGGCTTCGACAATCGGCAGGCAATGCGCGAGGTCCCGATCATCAAAAACCTCGACCAGCGCGAACATGCCGAGGTCGAGCGTGAGATCGAGCATTTCTGCCAACACCGGTCGATCGAGGCAGGCTGCCACCAGCAGAACACCGCCGGCTCCGGCCGCCCGGGCCTCCCAAACCTGGTAAGGGTCCACCAGGAAATCCTTGCGCATTGCGGGCACTGCCGGGATTTCAGCGGCGACGTTTTCCAGGTCGGCAATATCACCGTGGAATTCTTCCGGTTCGGTCAGCACCGACAGCGCGGCCGCACCGGCTGCCGCATACGATCCGGCCTGGCCCACCGGATCCAGGGCCGCATCGGCCAGCTGCCCCAGCGCCGGAGACCGTCGCTTGACCTCCGCGATCAAATCGAAACCCTCCGGCGACAGCCGCAATGGCGCCGCGGGCGTTTGCGCCCGCGCGCGTGCCGTTACGGCTGCGTCCGTCGTGTGCTCCCGGGCGGCAGCCACGCGTAAATGACCGCGAGCCGTCATGCGCGCCAGGAAATCCGCCGGCGCACCATTGCCAGCGGGCGTCATGCTTCGAGTTCCTCGGCGAACCGCCGTAACCGGTCCAGCAACGGGCCGCCGTTACCGGCCTTCAGGGTCTCTGTCGCCAGGCCAATGCCGCCCTGCAGATCGGCGACCGTGCCGGTCACCTCGAGCAGCAGGCCCGCGCCGAGCAGCAATGCATCCCGATGCGGACCCTGATCCTGACCCCGCAACACCGCCTCCAGCGCCCGGGCATTGTCGGCCGCGTCGCCACCGGCAAGATCCTGCGGGCTGCAGCGAGCCAGACCATAGTCCTGCGGATCGCGATGCTCCTCGCGGACTTCGCCGGGCCGCACGTCGAATAATGTGAATGGCCCACAGGGAGTCGCCTCGTCCCAGCCCGGTTCACCGTGGACCACGAATGCGCGTTGTATCGACATGCCGGACAGACTGTCGGCGAGCAGCCGTGTCCGCGCCAGATCGAATGCACCAAGCAAATAGAACGGTGGCGACGCGGGATGCGCAAGCGGTCCGAGAATATTGAAGATAGTCCGCACCGCCATGGCGGTGCGGACCGGCGCAATGGCTTTCATCGCCGGATGGAAAAACGGTGCGAACAGAAACGCGAATCCACACAGTTTCAGACACTCCAGGGCTGTATTGGCATCTGGTGCGAGACAGACTCCCAGTTCCCGGAGCACGTCGGCACTGCCCGACTTGGAAGAGATCGACCGGTTGCCATGCTTGATGATCGGCAAGCCGGTTGCGGCGGCCAGTAACGCGGATCCGGTCGACAGGTTCAGGCTGCCGGAACCATCGCCGCCAGTCCCGGCGCATTCCGCCGCATTGAGCCCGGACGGCAAATGCACGCGATGCGCCAGCTCGTGCATGGCCGTAGCGAAACCGCGCACCTCCTCGGCCGTCTCACCCTTGGCACGCAGCGCCGCAAGGAGCGCACCGGCCGCTGCTGGTGATAACGATTCGTCCGCCAGCGTCCGCATCAACCGATTCGCTTCGGCTTCCGTCAGGTTCGCGCCTTCCAGCAGTCTTTCCAGCAAAGCTCTCGTTTCAGTGGCCACGTTTCGCTCCGTCAATCCAAGCCTATCGCCAGGAAATTCTTCATCAGGTGATTGCCCTCCGGCGTCAACACGCTCTCGGGATGAAATTGCACGCCTTCCAGGGGCAGTTCCCGATGCCGCACACCCATGACTTCGCCGCGTGAAGTCCACGCCGTGCGTTCAAGAACGCCTGGCAGGTCGTCCGCCTCGGCGGCCAGTGAATGATAGCGGCCCGCCTCGAACGGCCGACTCAAGCCTGCATAGATAGTCTTCCCATCGTGTTCGACCCGCGAAGTCTTGCCGTGCATCAGGCGTTCGGCCGGCACAATGCGACCGCCGAAGTGCTGCACCAGGCACTGATGTCCCAGGCACACACCGAGCAACGGCACACGCTCCGCAAAAGCCGCGATCATGTCCAGCGACACGCCGGCATTATCTGGCCGCCCGGGCCCCGGTGAGATACAGAGATGTGTGACGTCCAGGTCGAGCGCCTGGGCTACGGTGATTTCATCGTTACGATAGACCTGCACATCGGCACCAAGCACGAGGAAGGCCTGCACCAGGTTGTAGGTGAACGAATCGTAATTGTCGATCAGCAACAGGCGCGGCATCACAGGCCTTCCTCTGCGATGGCCAGCGCGCGCCGCAGGATTTCGCTTTTCGCGAGGACCTCGTTGTATTCGGCCTCCGGCTGACTGTCCGCCACGATGCCGGCGCCAGCCTGGTAACTGTAGTAACCATCGCTGAACACCAGCGTCCGGATCGCGATGGCCTGGTCCATATCGCCGTTGTGCGCAAAGTAGCCGACGGTACCGCCGTAAATGCCGCGGTGGACCGGCTCCAGTTCATCGATGAGCTCCATTGCCCGCACTTTCGGCGCGCCGACCAGGGTGCCGGCCGGGAACGCCGCTGCGAACAGGTCGAAGGCATCGCGATCTTCTGCCAGCACACCGCGCACGCCACTGACGATGTGCATGACGTGACTGTAGCGTTCGATCGATCGGTATGGATCGACGTGCACCGACCCCGCCGCGGCAACGCGACCCAGATCGTTTCGTGCCAGGTCGACGAGCATCACATGCTCCGCATTCTCTTTCTCGTCGGCCAGCAGGGATTTTTCGTTGGCATGATCTTCAGCGCGGTTGGCACCGCGGGGTCGCGTGCCGGCAATTGGGCGCAACGAGGCCTGACCGGCATGCAGCCGCACGAGCGCTTCCGGTGACGAGCCCACTACCTGCAGATCGCCGGCATCGACAAAGAACATGTACGGCGACGGGTTCAGAAGGCGCATTGCCCGATACGTTTCGAAGGGCGCGAGGCTGTGCTGACCGGCGAACCTCACCGACAGCACCAGCTGGTAGATGTCCCCGCTGGCGATGTATTTCTTCGCGCGCACGACACGGTCCATGAATTCGGCACCGGTCAGGCTCTGTTCCGCTGGCGCGTAAGAGTGCGGATTGACGTCCACCGGTATCGGGCCACGCATGAGGTCCATGACCTCGCGGCGCAACAGCGCGCGATCGTTGTCGCTACCAGCATGCAGCAGCGCCATTCGGCGGGTCAGATGATCGAAAACCAGCAGCGACTCCGTGGCCAGGAAAGCGGCCTCCGGCACCGGCGGACTCGCAGGCCCGGCCGGCGGATTCGGCAAGCGCTCGAATTGCCGCACCAGATCATGCCCTGCAGCGCCAACCAGGCCGCCGGTAAATGGCAGCTCGGGAATGTCCGGTGCCAGCTTGGGTGTGACCCGAAGCGTTTCGCGCAGGCGACCCAGCAGCTCTAACCGGGTTTCCGGTCGCGGCAAGTGTTGTGGGCCGACATGCAGGCCGTGGTGGTCCAGACGAAAATCCACGGCATTCCCGAATCCCAGGAAGGAATACCGCGCCAGATGGACGCCGCCCTCCACACTCTCGAGCAGGTAGCGGGGATGCAGAGGCGCAAGCTTCAGATACGCCGATACCGGAGTATCCAGGTCCGCGCTGATATCAAAAGGCGGTTGCATCGATTGTCTTCATGCCTGTCGTGGTAATCCACCCGGCAATAAAAAAGCCCATCGCCGGGTTCCGGGGATGGGCTCTATCTGTTCGGACGCGGTGGCGCTAGACGGGAACCCTCCCCTGGGAGAGGCTCCACCACCAAACGCGATTCCGAAGCGTGCGCATCATGGCGCGGCAGTATCGCGCGTCATCCCCTATCGGTCAACCCAGGTCGTACATCATCGGCAGCAGGATCGAGAATACCGCCCACATGACAAGCGTCAGTGGAATACCGACGCGCAGGAAGTCACCGAACTTGTAGCCGCCCGCACTCATGATCAGCAAATTGGTCTGATAGCCGATCGGGGTCGCGAAACTCATGTTGGCACCGAAGATCACCGCCAGGATAAAAGGCTCGACCGGTGCGTTGAGCTGATTCGCGATACTGATGGCCACCGGCGTCCCGATGACCGCTGCCGCATTGTTCGATACAACATTGGTCAATACCGTGAGCAGCAGGATGAGGCCACTCAGTATCATCGGTATCGGCAACGTCTGTGTCGCGAAGACGAACAGCTGCGCGATGAAATCCGCGCCGCCGGTTTCCAGCATCGAAAAGCCCAGGCACAGGCTGGCGACAATGACCATGATCACCGGGATATTCAGCGACTCGCCGACATCCTTCCACTTCAGACAGTTCGTCAACAGCATGGCCCCCACGCCGCCGACCGCTGCGACCGATATCGGCATGACGCCCGCCGCAGCGAACGCGACGACCACCGCCATAATGCCGAGCGCAACCGGCGCACGCTCCGTGTGCGGCAGGTTCGTCGTGGCGTCCAGCACCAGCATGGATCCGCTCTCCCGCAGCTCGCGCACGGCTTCCTGCGCTCCCTGGACCAGTAGCACGTCGCCCGCGCGTAACCTCACCGAGCCCAGGTCGCCACCGAGATCACCCGAACCGGCCCGGTGAATCGCCATCGGCATCAGCCGGTAGCGCGTCGTGAAGTGTGCCGCGGCCAGCGTCCGGTGATGCAGCGGAGACCCGCGCGTGACGACGACCTCGGCCAGCTGCTGGCCCTCGGTCGCCAGCGGCGTATCCTCCGTCACCGGTTCGTTCTCATCATCGGCGTTATAGAGCGTCGCGCCGAGCGTCTGCTCGAATTCCTTTAGCCGGTCTGACGTGTCACGGACATACAGCCGATCCCCTGCCTGTAATACGACCGACGGCAACTTCGCGACAAACAGGGTTTCGGTGCGCTGAATCCGATCGACACGCATCCGCCCCTCCGTGCGTGCCAGCACCTCTGACAGGGTCTTGCCCGTCGCGAAACTGTCCTCATTGACGTAGAGCACGGCATTGAACAGTCGTGGCGATGTATCCGACATTGGCGGCTTGCGCTCCGGCAATAGTCGCGGCGCGACCAGCCACAGGAACAACAGACCGGCACCGCCGGCGATGATCACCGGCAATGAGAAATCGAACATCTCGAAACGGCGCTGGCCGAGATCGGCGGCGATGCCGACGACCAGCAGATTCGTCGATGTGCCAATGGTTGTCGCCATACCACCGATCAGCGTTGCCAGGCCCATTGGCATCAGCACACCGGATGGCGGCCGCCGTGTGCGCAGCGCTGACGCAACCAGCACCGGCAACAGCATGACGACGATCGGTGTGTTGTTCAGGAAAGCGCTGAAAACTGCCGCCAGAACCAGCGTCAACAACAAGGCCAGGTAGGGCGCGTCGCCCCAGTAGCGCGACATGATCGTCGCCAGCGGCTGCAATGCACCGGTCGTCTCGAGCCCACGGCTCACGATCAGCAACGCACAGATCGTGACCAGTGCTTCATTACCAAAGTTAACGAAAAAATCCGCCGGGCGAATATTCTTGTAAGGGAAGAAGTAGAACAGCAGGATCAATAGCAACATCACGGCGAGACCGGTGGTCTCGAGCGGCACTCTTTCCCGCGTGAACAGGTAGAGCGTCACGCCTGTCAGCGCGATGACGATCAGCGCGTGGATATCGGGAAACGACGGCAAACGTTGATCCTTCGAAAACAGGCAGTATCCGGCCTGCAGCTAGGATAGCGGCGCGCAGGGTCACCGCCAAC
>JASJBD010000033.1 GCA_030066665.1 Gammaproteobacteria bacterium | reverse complement strand
CGGCGAGCATCCCGTGTGACAACGGAAGTTCGTTGCCGGGGTGGCCAGCCGTGGAAGCTCTACGTGCCGGTGCGGCTCGCTGTATTTCAGCCGGTCGTCATCGCGACACGGGCACTGCCGCGCGACAGTTTATTGACAGGTGACGACATTTCGTTGGCGGAGGCCGATATCGGCGGGCTCGATTACGGTTTTCTGAGCGACCCCGCCAATGCCATCGGCCATCGGCTGCGCCGGCCGCTGGCGGCTGGCGATGTGCTCACGCCGGCAAACCTGGAAACGCCGGCGCTGATTCAGCGCGGGCAGCGAGTGACACTCGAAGCGCGATCCGGCGGTCTGACGGTCCGCATGGCCGGCGTCGCCAAGGCCGACGGAATCCGGGGACAGATCATCGAGGTCGAGAACCTGGGCAGCGGCAGGGACGTGCAGGCGATCGTCAGGTCTGCGAAAGCCGTCGAGGTATTGCTGCAATGAAACATTTGTGCTTCAGCCCTAAAGTTCTGTCCAGGGCGTGCCGATAACTAACCGGGATGCTGTGCATCGCCGTCGGAGAGTTGTGAAAAATGGCTGACAAAATAAGTACATACGGCCGCGCCGGCCTTGACATAAGTCAGGCGCGTAGTCGCGAGGTCAACCGGGCCGATCGTGCCGCGGACGCCCAAGGCGGGCGCAAGCCGGACGCCGGTCGCGACGCCGTGGACTTCTCGAACACCGCGACCATGCTGAAGGGGATCGAGGTCCGCCTTCAGGGTCAACCGGAAGTCGACGAAGCTCGTGTGAACGAACTGCGCCAGAAAATCGAGTCAGGCAATTACGAGCTGTCCGCCGAACGCCTGGCCGCGAAGCTGCTGCGGCTCGAGCAGGATCTGGGCTAGGAATCGCGACAAATGTCTGACCCGGATGCGACCGTGGCAATGAAAGACCTGCTGGATCGGCAGGCAGCCGCACTCGAGAAGGTCCTCGAAACCCTGGATCACGAGCGTGAAGCGTTGATGAACCGCGACGCGGCGGCACTGGAACTGATCACGAAGGAAAAACAGGAAGCCTTGGCCAAAGCGGATGAACTGGAGCAACAGCGACTCGCGCTGGCGCCCGATTTGAATGCGATGGAGCTGTTGGCAGCAACGCCTGACGTCGCGCCTCGCTGGGAAAAACTTCTCGACCTGACCCGTCGTTGCCGCGAGCAAAACGACACCAACGGTCGCATGATCCGACGCCAGGCGCGTCGGGTCGAGTCCACACTGCAATTGATGCGCGGTCAGCCCGGCAATGCGGGCGTATACGGTCCGGACGGCGAGAGCAGCCGCTCGGGCGGCTCGAATCGCCCGCCGATCGCGTCCGTCTGATCCTCAACCCTGCGCGGCAGCGCGCGCAATCATGGCGTCGGCATGGGGCCGGATTATTTCCAGGCCCGAGGCATTGCCGGGTGGTAGTTCCTGGTCTGATTCGCCCAGTCGCTCAGCTCGCGGTCCCCAACGGAAAACCGCGCCGCCGCGGCTCAAGCCGGCACCGAAGGCGGTAAACAGGACTGCGTCACCGGGCTTGATCCGTTGGTTGTCCATCGCCTCCGACAACGCGATCGGTATCGACGCCGCCGACGTGTTGCCATACCGATCCACATTGATATAGACCTTGGCCGGATCGATCCCGAGTTTGTGGCCCGCCATGTCGATAATGCGTTTATTGGCTTGGTGCGGGATCATCAGCTCGACGGCATCGAGATCGATACCCGCCTGGCTGAGCGCTGTCAGGCCTGATTTCACCATGCCCTTGACGGCACGTTTGAAGATCTCGCGGCCGTCGAACTGCACGGTCAGTTCCAGCATGTCATGTTCGACGCGGTTCATCACGGTGCCGAAGTTGGGCACGAGCAGCGCCTCGGCCGCGGCCGCATCGTTGCCGAGGTCCACGCCCAGCAGACCTTCGTCGGGCCCGCCAGGTTCCATTATCACGGCACCCGAGCCATCACCGAACAGGACCGCCGTGTCGCGGAGCGTCCAGTCCAGGTACCAGGTGAGGCGTTCGGCCGCGATCAGCAGGAGGCACTTGCTGACACCGGTGCCGAGCAGTCCGTTCGCGAGTGCCAGGCCGTACAGGAAACCACTGCAGCCGACATTCATGTCCATGGCCGCGGCATCTGCGATCCCCAGGCGTTTCTGGACCAACGAGGCCGTACTCGGAATCAGCAGCTCCGGACTGGTGGTGACAAAAACTATTGTGTCGACGTCGGCGGGCTGCTTGCCCGCGGCTGCCAGTGCGCGGTGACCCGCGACAACACCGAGTTCGCCGCTCCCGACATGGGATACACGCCGCTGGCGAATTCCCGTGCGTTCTACGATCCACTCGTCGCTGGTATCCATGATCTGCTCCAGATCATGGTTGGTCAGAACAGCTGGTGGCGCGCAGTGTCCCCAGCCGGTAATGATTGCTGGCATGGCTCAACCCCCGGGTTGAGCTTATCACCAACCCGCCTTGCTGCGTGATGGCGGGGTATTGTCAGGAAATCGTGCTGGCGATCTCGCTGATGCGGTCCTTGTGGGCGCCGACCAGGTCGAGAAACCCATCACCCGATAGCTGCACATCGTTGAGCAGTTCCTCGACTTTGCCGGCAATGCCATTGCCCGCTTCCTGCATGCCGTCGTAGAGCTTGGCCGCGGACAACAGGCGCGTGAGTTGCGATGACTCCGCAAGATCGCCCTGCGCCACGGCGTCCTGGTTCTCGACCGCCTCGGCGATACTTTCCGGCATGCCCCAGGATTCGATGAACGCGCGGGCGATCGTCGCGTGCCAGTTTTCGGCCACACCGTCCCAGCTCGGGTTTTCTGCCACCGGCAGCCCTTCGCGGTGGGCCTGCGTCAGCAGGTACAACTGGCCGAGCTGGTGAAACAAACCGGCCGCCATCGCCTCGTCTGCCCGCACGCCGGGGATAACGTCGCCAATCACGTGACAGATCGCGGCCACGCCATTGGACCGCCGCCAGATCTTGGCGAGATTCGGACGCACCGGCGCCAGCCATTCCTGCTGTTCCATCTGTGTCATGGCGAACGCGGTCGCCGTACTGCGCACCACGTTGAATCCGAGGCTCGTGATGGCCGCGCGGGGGTCGCTGACTTCGCGCCCGGACGTGTTGAACGCCGCCGAATTCGCGAGCTTGATTAGCCGGGCGGCCAGCGCCGGCTCCGAGTTGATCAGGTTGACGATGTCCTGCACCGATTTGCTCTCATCGCCGAGCTCCTGGTGCAGACGGGCAACAGTATCCGGAAAACCAGGCAATTCGAGGTCATCCTTGCTCAGGTCTTCCGCGAGGCCCTGGACGAACTTGAATGCGGCGGCGTTGAAATCTTCGGCGGTGGTGGTCGACATGGGTACACCCGTTCCTGTGGCTCGGTTCCTTCCCGGAACTATCGGCGCCAGCGCGGGCCGACTTTAGCCGGCATCGTGCCGCCCCGAGTGTGACCAACACGTGGTCAGAATTCGCGTTAACCGGATGCTGCGTTCCACCTTGACCTCATATGACAAAAAAATGACAGTTCAGGATGTGCGACTTAGGGTGTCGTGCAACTAAATTGCAGCCCTGTGTAGTTTTTTACGGGAACCGTGGTGCGCTCGTCGTGGATCGCACCCGGTTTGTAAAGGTGTGTTGTGGGCGAATTCGATTCGTTGAGCGGCCTGCTGTTGGCGTGCGCCGCCGGCCTGACTTTCTGGGCAGCGCTCGCTGCCGTGCTGCTGATCTGAGCGCACCGGGGACGCGGACCGTCAGCCGCGGTATTCCTTGGGCGCCATGCCGGTCCAGCGCTTGAACGCGCGGGAGAAATTGCTCTGGTCCGAAAACCCGAGCATATAGGCAATCTGGCTCAGCGATAGCTCTTGTTCGCGAATATATTCCTGCGCCAGCTGGCGGCGGGTCTCGTCGCGCAGTTGCTGAAAACTCATGCCCTCGGACTGCAGCTGACGTTTCAGTCAGCGACAGTTCCATCGGTGCGGTGGTCAACACTTTGTAATAACGAATCAGGCGCTGCAGCGCTTCCAGCAGTGTGCGGCTGGAAAGCCAGGAAAAGCCGATCGCATGGAAGGTCGTAGGTCGCACGCGGCTGCCAACCGCGAGGCCGAGGCAAGGGTCACCGGTGTGCGCCACGGCGGCCCGCCAGAGCTCGACAAGGCGGTCGCGCGGGTAGCGTGCGCCGGCAACCGACAGGCGACCGATATCGAGCCCGACCGAAGTGAACAATTCGCGCGGATCAACGCCGTAATGCGACTCGAGGGTTTCCGCCAGCAGCCGCGCGCCGCTGATCAAATTGGTATGCATGATGACTCCGGGCCGCGTGTCGGTCGCGTTTCTTTTCGGGCCGACCTGAATTGAATAAAACCCGGTTCGTAATGACAAGTCAGCGTCCGAGGGTGGGCCTAGGATGCTGAGATGACAACAAATACACAGTCGGACGCCGAACTGGACACGATTTTCGCCGCCGACCGTGTAGCCCGCGCCGCGGCGATCTGGCTGCGGCATCAGACCGCGGCCGGCGATGTCGCGCCCGCCGGGTCGCGCGCCAGGCGGGAGATGTCGGCCGGCCTGGTTTATCGCCTGGCAGAGCGCCTGCAACTGGCCCGGTCGGAAGCCCTGCTCGCTGGCTATGTGCTCGCCCTCTTGGACGCCGGTGGCGATATGGCCATGGATGTGCCATTGCGCATGCTGCGTTCAACAGCAGATTCGGACGATTACGCCGCCGGCGTGGCTGCGGCTGAGGAGCTGATGCATGCCCTGCTGGCAGGCTCTGATCTCGGTAGGTGAATGCCGAGATTGCCTTGCCGGCGGAAAACCGGCTTAATCTGGCCTGTTTCTAAAAGGACCAGGGGGTTGGCCAATGGCTGGCAACGCGGTAATCGTATTCCCGACAGATTTTTCCGACTCGTCCCTGCAGGCGTTGTCGCTGGCGCGTCGGATGGCTGCGGTCCTGGATGCCGAGCTCCACTGCATCTACACCGTGGAAGAGCCCCACATCTATGCGACGCTGGATATGGGCCCGGTGCCGATTCCAACCGCCGATGAATTGGCCGCGACCGCAACGACGCGGCTCAACAACTTCGTCTCGGAAAAACTCACCGGCCTCGAAAAGCCGGCGGTCGGCAAAGTACTCGTTGGCCGTCCGGCCGAAGAAATCGTGGCCTATGCCAGTGGCGTCAATGCCGAGATGATCATCATGTCGACACACGGTTACAGTGGCGTTCGCCATGTAATCCTCGGTAGCACGACGGAAGCCGTGCTGCGTCATGCCGAATGCCCGGTGTTGTCGGTCCGGGCCAGCTAGACACTCTCACGTATCTCGCAATGCCGCGTAGGCGGCCAGCGCCCGCTCGCGTGCAGCGGCGTGGTCGATCATGGGTTCGGGATACGCAGACTCCGGCGACGTGACCTGTGGACCGTCAGCCAATGCATCGGGCGCGTGGCCCAATTCAGGAATCCAGCGTCGGGCATAGACGCCATCCGGGTCATAGCGCTTGGACTGCAGCGTGGGATTGAATACCCGAAAGTAGGGCGCCGCATCAGCGCCGCTGCCGGCAACCCACTGCCAGCTCGCGACGTTGTTGGCCAGGTCTGCATCGACCAGCGTGTCCCAGAACCACGCCTCGCCCTCGCGCCAGTGAATCAGCAGGTCTTTGACGAGGAACGAGGCGACGATCATGCGCACGCGGTTGTGCATCCAGCCCGTCGCCCACAATTCCCGCATGCCGGCATCGACGATCGGGTAGCCCGTGCGTCCCTGTTGCCAGGTTCGCAGTGATTCCGGATCCTCGCGCCACGGAAAACGCTCGAATTCGGGGCGCAACGGCTTTTCCGTCAACTGCGGCCAATGGAATAGCAGGTGTGCGGAGAACTCCCGCCAGATGAGTTCGCGCAGGAAAGCTTCGATGCCACCGGCCGCCGCCGGCGAAGTGACGGCCGCCGCGGTGGATGCATGCCAGACCTGGCGCGGGCTGATCTCACCGAAATGCAGGTACGGTGACAGTCGTGATGTCGATTCCTGGTCGGGCCGGTCCCGACCGGTCTTGTAATCCTGCGCGGCTGCGTCGAGAAAACCCTCGAGCCGATCCATGGCGGCAGCCTCACCAACCTGCCAGGTCTGTCGGAGTCCACCGGCCCAGTCCGGCCCGGTCGGTTCGAGCTGCCACGCGTCCAGATCGTCACTGGCCAGCTGGCCATCCCAATCCAGCAGCTTGCTCGGTGCATCCAGCGGTTCTGATGGCGCTGATTCGCGCATGGCACCTTTATAAAAAGGGGTGAAAACGCGGTACGGCTGGCCGCTCGCGTTGGACAGCGTTTCCGGTTCGAACAATAGCTGCCCGCGGCAGCGATGCAGCGCCACCCGCTGGCCGAGGCGGCGATTCAGGTCATGCTCTATCGAGACTTCGCCGGCTTCATAGGCCCGGCTGAAAAAGATGTCGCTGGCACCGGTCTCGTCCACCAATGCTGCCAGCACATCGACACTGCGCCCACGCCGCAGCACCAGCTGTACGCCCCGATCCCGCAGGGTCTCGGACAACTGGCGCAGGCTCTGGTGCAGCCACCAGCGACTCGCGCCGCCGGGCGGGCGGATCCCGTCCGATTCGTGATCGAGAATGTAGACGGCAACGACTGGCGCACCGGCGTCTGCTGCCGATGTCAGCGCGCGATTGTCACCGACCCGGAGGTCGCGTCGGAACCAGCAAATAACGGGCTTGCGATTACTCATGGCTAGTTATTCGTGAGGCCAGTCAGGACAGATGCCGGCCGTTCGGGCACGCGGCCTTGGCGCGGCGGCAACGGCATTGTACGGTGTGTGCAACCTTGAATTCGCAGGAGACCGGCAGCGATGGAAATCTACGTGGCAACCATGTTTGCGAAACATGGTTCGGAAGACGAGGTGATGCGTTTTTATCAAGATCTTGAACCACAGTTGCGCGCAGCTACCGGCTACAAGGGCAGGCACATTCTCCGCGCAAAGCCCGGCACGCTGTTTGATATCGTGAAGGACTATTTCACCGAGGAACAATTGGCACAAAACCCGGAACCGCCTCACCCGGAAGGGGTGCATTTCGTGATGGTCGAAATGTGGGACAGTGCCGAGGACCGGGTCCGGTTCTCGCGTGGCCAGGACAAGGCACGCGCCCAGCAATTGATTCCCCACTTGCTGCCGCAACACACACACGAGTTCTACGACGACGTCACACCGTCGGAGTGAGGCGCGCCGCGTCGCTCACGGCGATAAATGGAGCGGCAAGGGGGCCACGGACCAGAGACTGACCGGCTGGGACCAGACCGGCAGTTGGCCGCCACTCATACTGTTAGCGAATTCCAGATGCAGGAGTCCGCGATGAGTCAGTCTCTGAAGAACTGTCGCTGGGTAGACTGGCCCGAGCGTCGCGTGGGCCAGGCACAGCTGCAGCGGGCTGCTGCCCTAGGCGGCATGTCGCCGCGACCACACGTATCGTCTGCCGCGCATTCCGATTCCCGCGTCCGGGCAGCGGATGCCGGCGCCTTCGCAGCGGATGCGGAGGTCGCGGGTGCAGGTAGCAGCTAGCCGCACGCGTTGCGCCGGGCCGCTCGCGGCGGCATGCTTCCCCTCTACGGCAGTCCGCGGACGGCTGCTGTCAGCGTGAGCGATTGGGGGGAGTATGAATTCTGGTTTGATTTCGCAGTTGAGTCTGAGTCGGCGGGATGCTCTCAAGCATTCGCTGGCTTGGGGTGTGGCCGCGTCGGGAGTCACCGGCGCGAGTGCCGCAACGGGCTACGACAAACTCGACTATGCGGACCCCGTCGATAACCTCTATGCCTTCGCAAAAATCTGGGCCTCGTTGGATGAGCCCGTGATCGGCGGGTTCCACGGCCTGATGTATGCACGCATTGGTGATCGGCGCATGGTCCCCGTGTTTGGCTATACCGGCACGGGTGTTTTGCTGGCCAAATTCGACGAAAACCAGGACTTGTGGATCAAGTCACGCGAGACCGGGTATTTCACCGACCTGGAAACCGGCGAGGTGCTCGAGACCTGGTACAACCCGTTCACCGAGCGCGACGTCGAGGTTTATCACTTCTACAACGATGTTCTAGTCGGCAAGATCGGCAAGGAAATCCCGAAATTCTTTTTCGGCGCCGAGGGTGATTCACCCACGCTGATGAACGAAGGCACTGTGTTTCCCGACGACGACGGTCGTTACCCTTTCATTTTGCCGTTTCAGCAATATGGCGATGATGATCTGCTGCTGTCGTGGGACTACACGCACGAATACACCAATCCCGTCACGCCGGAAGGCTGGCCGCGATCGTCGACAGGGTCTCGAATTTCGCCGTCCGAACATTTCACCTTCAACGTCTCGAAGCAGCAGCTGGAGGATCGGGACTTGCCGATGGTTCGTTTCCACGCCGGCTTTTCCAGGATTTCGCAATTCTGGCCGTTCATGGAAATGGGCGGCACCCCGTACGCCGACGGCGCCCTGTTTGGCCGCATGTTCAGCCACAAGGGGCTCGGCGGCTATGACGATGTGCCGCCAAAGGTGCTTGCCTACATAGAGAAGAACGCGCCGGAGTTTCTCGAGCTGCCTGATCACTGGAATCTCGATAATTCGCGGGTCGAGACCTGGAAAGCCTACGCAATCGACGTTCCGCCAGAGAACCGCGCATACGCGTGGCAGCCGGGCGACTTCATGGTGCCCACGGGCAGGGGCGCGAGCAGCAGATCGGCAGGTAGCTGATTAACGTGTCGGCCCGCGGGCAGACAATCCGTCGGTTATTGCAGCTGCTCGGCTGCGCGCTGCTCGCGTGTCTTGCGACGGTGGCAGTGGCGCAGGAAATCTGGCGTGTGCCCGCGCCCGACACTGGCCAGGTGGTTACGCCGGGTCTCGGGGCGGGCGCCCGCGGCGGAACCAACATCTATCGCGGCGAGAATCCATATGGGGATATTTTCCCGCTGTATATGCTCGACAGCCGCTGGCTGTTTGCGGAGGGCAACGTCGGTGGCCTGCACCTGGTTCGCAACGCGCGCTGGCAGTTCGATGTCATTGCTCGATATCGGTTTGATCAATTCAAGCCGGACATCAACCGGCCCGGCGATGAAAACCTGCAGACGCGCAAACAGACCACCGATGCTGGTCTTGCCGCCGAGTATCGCGCGAACTGGGGTGAGTTACGCGCGGTCTGGGTTACCGATGCGCAATCGCGACATCGCGGCCAGGAGTTCGAACTGACGTACCGGCGCGGCTTCGACCGTGGCGACTGGTTTTTTGCACCGTACCTGACGCTCAGCTGGCAGGACGAGGACCTGACCGGTTACTACTTCGGTGTCAGTCCCGAGGAGGCAGCGCCTGGCACGCCGGTCTATCGGCCGGATGACGCGTTCAACGCCGCGGTAGGCTTGAATACCCGCTGGATGCTGACGGATCGGATCTTTCTGCAGGGCAACGTTGCGTTCAAGGTCTACGCCAGCTCGATATCCGATAGCCCGATCGTCGATGATTCCGTGGATGCAAACGCGTTCATCGGCGCCGGCTATTTGTTCGATGGTCCCTACGACAGGAACAAACGCGACAAGCTCGGGGCAGGGCAGGGCCTGTGGACCTACCGCGTCAACTACGGGTACGCGGCCGAGGAGAATATCTTCCCGCTCTTGATGGCGGGTGTTTGGGAAGAGAGCACGGAAGGGCGGACAGACCTGGTCGGCCTGACGATTGGTCGCCTGTTGCGTCCCGGCAAACGCGCGGATGTGTACGCGCGCCTCGCGACGATACGGCACTTCGAGAAAGGGCTGCAGGATGATACCTGGAGTTTCGCCGGGTCGTTGATGATTATCGGCAGGGGCTATTTGCCGTGGTCCGACAAGCCCGCATTCCGCTGGGGTTTCGGCTGGGGCGCCTCGTATTCCGTTGACCTGCTGGCGATTGAACGCATCAAGCAGGCGAATCGCGGTGACAAGAACAATCAATTCCTGGGTTATATGGAATGGCAGGTCGATGTGCCCATCGATCTGCTCTTCAAGTCCAAGCTCACGCGCAATTGTTTCGTCGGTGCATCGGTCATGCACCGATCCGGCATGTGGGGCTTTGCGACATTCTTCGGCGATGTGTCAGGTGGCTCGGACTTCGTCGGTTTTCACGTGGAGTGTGTGCGATGACGCGCCTGTGTATTGCGCTGCTGCTCGCTCTGATGCTGGCGTCGCCGGCCGCGGCTGACTGGCAGCCTGACCAGAACGAGAAGTTGCAGGTCAGGGCCAAGGAAGCCGCAGAGCGTTTCCGCTCGGAACAACCAAAGCTGCAGCGCTTTTTCGATGAAGCCTATGCTTACGCCGTATTTCCTCGCGTGACCCGGGGCGGGCTAATGTTTGCCCTGGGTCGCGGCAAGGGTGTGGTGATCGAGGGCAACGAGCTGATCGGCTACGTCACGCATTGGCAGCTGACGCTGGGCGCTCAACTCGGCGCACAGCAGCACGCGCAGATCATCTTCTTCCGCGACGCCGAAGCCCTCGAAGCGTTCAAGAAGGTGACGCCTGAATTCATTGGCCAGGCCAGCGCGGCGCTGGCGACGGTCGGTGGCGGGTTGTCGCCCGGCTATCTGCCGAGCGTGGCGATTTTCAACCTCATGAAAGGCGGGTTGATGTTGGAGGTTGCCGCCGGAGCGGCGCGTTATCGTTACCGGCCGGTGAAGTAGCTCGGGCTGGAAATCAGGAGGCCGCTGGATTCCGCAGCGCGGCAGCAAGCCGGCTGTCGCGCTGGTAGATGTCACGCCTGAAATGCACCGCGTCGGTGGCCGTGTCCACCCATGCGGTCAGGTAAACGATATAGATCGGCACCGGTTCCGCCAGCATCAGGTACCCGGTATTAACTTCGGCGAGCTTTTCAGCAAGTCGCTCAACGGCCATCTTGTCCTCGTGCGCCAGTAAATGCTCTGCGAGTTGCCGGGCATTTTCGAGCCGCACACAGCCGGAGCTGAACGCGCGCACCGACAGGCTCAACAGGTACGCCGCATTGGTGTCGTGCAGGTAAATTCCGTGCTCGTTGCTCATCTGCAGCTTGATCTGCCCGAGGCTGTTCCAGGGGCCCGGCGCCTGCACGAGTCGGTACGGAAAGTCCCGGGCACGTAGTTTCTGCCAATTGATGTTGCCTGGCTGGATGCGGCGAGCATCCGCAGACCAGTTGTCGTAGACCGCAATGTGTTTGCGATCCAGGTAACCCGGATCGGCTTGCTGCCGCGGCAGGATGTCCTCGCCGGCGATTGTTGGTGGCACGACCCAGTCCGGGTGGATGACCACGCTGGTGATCTCGCTACGCAGACTCGGTGTCGGTCGTGTTGGATGGCCGACAACGGTGCGCATGCGCAGAATTTCCCGGTCGTTCTCGACCAGCTGCAACTGTGCCGCGGCAATGTTGACCCAGACGTAACGATTCTCCAGCTCGGCGGGCAGCCAGTGCCAGCGTTGCAGCGAAGCCGCGAGTTGCGCGGCGCGTACCCTGGCTGGCACGTTCAGTGATTCGCGCGTGCGCGCGTCCAGCTGCCCGGTGGGACGCAGGTCATTGCGTATCTGGTAATGCTGCAGCGCCTGGGCCAGCGCGGAGTCAAAAAACAAGCGGTCGGCCTGCACCTCGGCACGGAAGTCCTGTGTCAGGCGCAGCCGTTGGCGCAGCATCGGGACGCGGGCATCCCGCATGCCAATGGTCAGTGCCGGACCGTCGGCCAGTGCGGGCCAGCCCCCGGACTCGACGATCTCCTGGTAGCGCTGCAACGCTGACCGCACCAGGTGGCGCTGTGCCGTTGCCCGGCCCGCCGCAGTGTCAGCGTTGGATGACGCCGGGGAGATTTCGATGTGCCAGTCGGGGTCACCCGCTGGCGGCACCGCGGCGATGGCTGCCGACAACAGGCCGTAAGCGCCGATCAGGATCAGCGCGCCGTGTCGGAGTAGAGGTTTCATGACCCGCGAGGCGCGGGATTCAGGCACGCGCCCGGCTGCAGCGTCGCTGCCACCAACCGGTCAGACCGAGCGCACTCAGCAGCAACCAGCCAGCCGCAGGCAGTGGCACAACGGCAACCGAGGTGTTGGAGAAATCCGGAAAGATTGGCTGGTTAGTGGGCGGTTCCGTGGCAAAACTGCCAAGAAACGGGAACGCGTCATCCAGGCCGAAATCGATCGGCCCTGCCGGGGCATCGGCCGCAGCCGTAAACGAGAACGTGCCAAGAACGCTGACCGGCGGCGCGTTATGCAGGCCCAGCGACACCGTGACATTGCCATTGCCGGCGGTGCCGGTTGTTGGCCCGCTGAAGAGCATAACGGGATCAGCTACCGCGAAGCCGTCGAATTGTGCCAGGGTACCGTCGAAATCGACGATGACCTCACCGCTGATCAGGTCGCTTTCGCCCGCAACGTCCGAGACGTCCAGCACCAGGTCGATCGTGAAACTTTCACCAGGCGTTACGCTAGTCGACGCTGGCAGCAGCGCAACCGTCGGAACCGTCTCCGCCGTTGCCGGCGTTCCCGTTGCGACCATCAACAAGACGCTGATGAACGCGGCAAATTTATTGTGCATGGTCTTTATCCCTGAGCCCCTGTTGCGGCTTCCTGCATCACGGGGTGATTGATTGTTGTAGCAGTCCGACGTCGCGGACCCGGCCGACGTTCTCCAGGCTCACATCGATAATGTGAGCCACCGAATGACGGTCCTGGCTTCCCAGCAGTGCGCCCTGAACGAAACTGCCCTGTTGGACGTTGCCCGAGAACTGATCCGGCGTCGAAATGAAGTCGGCGCCGCTGATCGTGCCGCCGGCCGCAAATGACCAGGCCGGGTTGGTCCAGTTGCCAGACCAGCCGGACTGCGGGCCGAAGTCCAGCCGGATCGCCGCAATTGTACTGTTGTCGACCGACATCGGGCCGGTGAAATTCAGGCTGCGCGTTACAGCGGAACTGTTCAGTGCATCGAGATCCGCCTGCGAGGTCGCGCGACCCCAGGCGAAATAGCCCGACTGCGCGGCACCGGTGCTGACATTGCCGTCGGCCCAGACATCGGCCGCGGACTCGATCTGGCCATTGTTGCGGATCACGCGTGCAATCAACCGCGAACGCTGATCCCCATCGGCGCCAGTCGCGCGCAGATTGTCGTACTGATCAGGTCGATCCGTGATCACCGTCCCCATGCCGGTAACGGACGCGATTTCATTGGTCTCGCCCGGGCGAACCGTGAACTCGCTGCCGTCCGTTGCCAGGTCGAAGCGCGCAAATTCGGTGTCTTCGGCCGGGGCGTTGCTGGTCACTCCGGCGACGACCGTCGCGAAGCCGCAGGGCGTGCCAGGCTGACAACTGCCAAGCGGCAGTCCATCATCGCCAAGCGGTGTCACGTCCGGATCGAATTGCGACGCCAGTTCGGGCCGTACATCAGGATCATCAATGTCAACCGGTGTGTCCGGCAACGGGTCACCGGCAGCCGCGGGGGCGAGTGCCGACCACGGGCCCCAGCACAGGACCGACGAGGCAGCATTGGGTCCGGCGCAAGGATCAGCGGCCCCGGCTGCCGCAACGCCGGCGGCCGGCGCCAACGCCGGCACCGCCGAGTCGGCGAGTCGTTCCTGGCAGTCGTCCACCAGGTGCTGCGGCACGGAGTCCGGATCGACTGCGTAGCGTTCGAGTAAGGCACGGCAGTCGTCATCCGTCAGCGCCAGGTCGGCAGCTTGAACGCCGGTCGAAACAATCGCCAGGACTGCGAGTAAAAACAGGCAACGAATAGTCATGATTGTTCTTATTTTTGTACCGACTGCTCATTGGCGTCGGGTTCTTTTTCGTCCCCTGTAATTTTACTAGCCACGCATGGGCCAATTGTGACCTTTGTCACATAATTGAACCGAAGCGTCAGGTTGTCAGAAAGAGCGCGCCAGGCCGAAATTCAGCTGGTGCCGGTCGTACTTGAAGATATCGAGATTCGACTGATTGTCGGTGAAGATCCAGTCCGCAAGCAAAGTCCAGTCCTGCAGGAACCCACCCCGGAAGGTGTGCCGCATACCGACAATTACCCGATATTCATCATCATCCCGGGATAAGTTAAATCCCGGTTCAACTCCGTCGAAATCGAAATTGCGGTAGCTGCCGCGCGCATACAGCGAGCCGCCGGTCCACGCATTCCACACGGCGCCAACGAACAGGTCGGGGCCCTTGTTGCTGAAGTTGTCGGCGTCCGCATCGAAATTGAAATAGCCGACGCCGCCCTGCAGGCCCCAGTCACCACCACTGAAGAAGCGGCCAAGACGCAGCCCGCCCCATTGATACCAGCCGTCCCGACCGCGGTCGATGTCGCGGCTGTAGTCGCGATAAGCAAAGATGGCTTCGGCGGTTATCTCCGTGTTGCCATTCAGTTCCCAGGTCGCGTTCGGATTGAGCGACGTGAAAAAGCCGAGGCGGCGGTCGCCGAGCCACACCTGGTCGCCCTGCAGGCCGATTCCGGCCCGCCAGCGCCGCGGCACGAACCAGGTTGGACCCGTGCGTAGGGTGGCGACACCGAGATTGAAATCATCTTCACTGAAGTAGCCACGGTAATACCCGCTACCCTGGGTCTGCCAGACGAAGAATCCCGTGTGTTCGCCGGAATCGAATCGCACGCCCGGATTGTATGTATGCAAGATGCCGCCATCGACGACCAGTGCGCCGTCGTCCGTTTCCTGGGACTCGGGCAACACGCGGAACGGGATACCCCCGATGTCAATGATGTCCCGGGTGACGCCAAAATTGACGTTCGAGTCGTACATGCCGCCGAAATAGAGCGTTGGCGTCCAGGTATGGCGTTTCGCGAAATTCTGTTCGTCTTCGCGGATCTGGGCCAGAAATGCCAGCACGGTGGTGCGCACCGATGCCGGCACGTCGGGGTCGGCGAGCACGCGTTCGGCTTCCTCGCGCGCGCCCGCGAAATCAGCGGCCAGGTAATTGGCGCGGGCCAGTTCCAGGCGGGCCCGATGCAGGGTCGGTTCGTCGGCCAGCAGGGCGTTCAGCAGCCGACGCGCGGTGTTCAGGCGATCGGTTTCCAGCGCCTCGATGGCCAGATCAAAGCGGGCTTGCAGCTCCTCGGTCTGTGCCACGGCCGTGACGGCGACCAGCAGCGCACCCAGGCCGGTAGCCAGCGCTGCGATCAGGAGTTGAAAAGCATTCTTATTGATTTCTTTCATCTGGTTGTTTTATTTTAAATTTTCCGGCGGATCGTAGAGAAAGCTCACATTCCCTTCAAATCTCCATGATGATCCGCTCCCGTATTATGTCGTATTCGGTCGCGTGTGCCTTGCTGATGCTGGGTCTCGCGCCGACGATCGCCGTCGCGTTTCCCGATGACCTGTTCGGTTATCGTCAAACGCCGCAGGCGAAAATTGATGATTTTCCCCAGTGGGTGCAGGCACTGGAACGTCATTTGCGCGACGACCTGAAGGACGGTGACTGCAACGAGCGCCTCATGAACCGTTGTCACCTGTCGGAATGGCTGGTCTTCCTGGAACAAGTACGTCAGATGCCGCTAGCGGAACAACTGAATCGCATCAATCGTTTCGCGAATACCCGGGACTACGTGATCGACTTCGAAAACTATGGCCTGGAGGACTACTGGGCCATACCGCGGGAGTTCCTGTTCAATGGCGGTGATTGCGAAGACTATGCGATCACAAAGTTGTTTTCGCTGCGCTGGCTGGGCTACTCGATGGACGACATGCGCATCGTCGTCCTCCAGGACACCAATCTGCGCGTGCCACACGCGGTCCTCGCGCTGGCCAACGCCGACGATATCCTGATCCTGGATAACCAAGTCCAGGCCGTATTGTCGCACCGGTCCATCGTGCATTACGCGCCGGTGTATTCAATCAATGCGAGCCGTTGGTGGTTGCACACGCCGAATGAATAAGACGCATAGCGCCGACGAGCTTCGCACGTCGTCCGTCGTGATCGCGGTGCTGGCGCTGGTACTGGTCGTTGGCATTGGCGCGGCTCTGATCAACGCGTACGTGAACCGGGAACGACAGCGCGACCTGCAACAGTGGGAGTCACGCCTCGGCCTGGTCGCGGACGCCAAGGTTGCGGCCCTTGACAGCATCCTGGCGGACGATATCCGTGTGCTGCAGGAATTGGCGGATAACGCGTCGGTGCAGCTCTACCTGGGCCAGTTGACGGGGTCCGACGGTGCCGCCGGGCCCCAGTCCGGCTATCTGCGCAACCTCCTGCTGGCGACGGCGGTTCGCATGGACCTGGAAGCTTCGGCTGCCAGCCGCGTGCCCGCGAATCTGCCGCAGCCGGACAGCCCGGGTCTGGGATTGTTCACGCCCGCACTGCAACCCATGGTGACGACGCCCGGTGTCAATGCCCGCCACCCGGAACTCGGCGCGGCGGCGGCCGCGGCGATCGCTGAACGTCGGCCGGTCATCGCGGCTTTGTATCGCGACGGTCAGGACCGCTCGATGCTCGGTATCGTGATTCCGGTCGGGCCGGTGCTCGGCAGTGAGGGACAGGGTGACGGCCGAGCCGTTGGCCTGTTACTGGCGATTCGCGCCGCCGAACAGCGGCTGTTCCCGGCATTGTCGGCGGGTGCACCGTTTGCGCAGGATCATGAAACCTTGTTGCTCGCGCGGCGTGGTGACCAGGTGCAGTACCTGAATCCCGGCCGTGACGGGACTGCCGCCTTGCGCCGCAGTCTGCCACTATCGCGGGGGCGCCTGGCGGCGGCCGATGCGGTGTCACGACCGGGCCAGTTCGCGTCGCTGGACAATTACCTGGGTCGCCCGGTGCTGCAGGTCAGCCGCAAGCTCCGATTTGCTCCCTGGGTTCTTGCGTTGCAGGTGGACGCGACCCAGGCGCTGCGAGAATCGAATGCTCGGCGGCAATTCCTGATCACAACACTGTCGCTGATACTGTTAGCGGTCGTGGCGCTCTATGTTGCGGCCTGGCGGCACGGCAGCGGCGTGCGCGCGCGCCACGAAGCCGAAGAACAGGCCGAAAAGGCCGCCAAACTGCGACGGCAAACCGAGCTGTTGCATGCCATAACCGATAACATCGCCGCGCTGACGCTGCTGGTCGACCAGGGATTGAACATCCTGTTCACGAACGAGGCGATGGCCAACGCAGTCGGCAGCACTATCCCCGACCTGATCGATAAACGACTGAGTGCCGCGCTCGGTGCCGCGGTTGCGCGGGAGCTGCAGCGAGGTGCAGAGATCGCTATTCGGGATCGGGAGCCGTCGGGCCAGACCTTGCGCCTGCAATTCGGTGCCGAGCTCCGCAACTATCGGGCGAGCTTTCTGCCGATTGTGCAGTTGGGGGACCTGAGCGATCTGACCCTGATCGTGCTCGATGATGTAACGGAGCTGGAGCTGGCGCAGGCCCGGCACACGAACATGCTGTCGAATCTGGTGTCGACCCTGGCCGAGGTGATCGACCTGCATGACCCTTACTCTGCATTTCACTCGGCGCGCATGGCCGAAGTCGCGTCCGAACTGGCAATCGAGCTGCGGATGTCGGATCAGGATCGTCAGACGCTCGAATTCGCCGCGACGCTGGCCAACATCGGCAAGATCATGATCCCGCGTGAGGTATTGACCAAGACGGAGGAACTCACGGAGGACGAACGCAAACTGCTGGAGACACATGTAGGGCGGGGACTGGAATTGCTGCACAACCTGGATTTCGATGGGCCGGTGCTGAGCACGATTGCGCAAAAACAGGAACTGCTCGATGGCACGGGCTACCCAAGGCATCTGTACGAGGCGCAGATGACGCTGCCAGGTAAAGTGCTGGCGGTTGCCAACGCCTTCGTGGCACTGGTGAGCCCGCGTGCTTATCGGGATGCACTGCCGGCAACCGCAGCGCTGGAGCGCCTGTTGTCCGAGGCCGACGACAAGTACGACCGACAGGTCGTGGCCGCCCTGGTGCACGTGGCGGAAAATCGCCTCGACTGGTCCCGCTGGAGCCGCCGCGGCGGGGCCGGTTGAGCCGCCGCCCCGCGGCAAAACGCTGAATTGAGACCGACTTCCTCGCCCCCGCCCCGCCGGCCCTGTTATGTAAGGGGCCTATGAGCGCGGTTACCTGGATCACCAACGCGATTGGCCATTTCCTGCCGTCCGGCAATGGTCGCCGCGGGCCGTCCCGGAAGTCGCGGCCCGCGCCCAGCGACAGGGATTTTGGTGACACCCTCTTGCGTGATTACGGTGACACAATCGTGCGCGACTATGGGGACACCGCCGTCCAGACTCAGACCGATATCAAGAAGGACTTCCGCGGTGTGCAGATTCACCCGGGTCCGCGCGCCTGCAAGCTCGCCCGCGCGCAGAAAGGGGAGCGCTACCTGATGAACGACGCGCCGAGCCTGCCACTGCCGGAATGCGACGCGGCCAGCTGCAACTGCCGCTATGTGAAGCTCCGCGATCGACGGTCCTGGGAGCCGCGTCGCCTCGAACTCGGTCAGTTCGGCAGCATTCGCCCGCAGGGTTCCGAAGACCGGCGCGCGGGCCGGCGCGATCGGCGCAAATCGGTCTCAGACGATTAGATCGAGCTTGCCGGCGACCCGGTGAGTCAGTCGGGTGCCGTCTGTGGCGGCCCGGTGCGGACACCGCGCTTCAGTTCCACGAGCCGCCATGGCACGGCACAGACCAACACGACGGCGTTGGCGATCGCGACCGCGACGAAGGGCGCGTTAGGTCCAAACGTATCGAACAGCCGGCCGCCACCGGCTGATAGCGACAAAATGCCCAGCGCGCCGAAGACGGCCTGCACGCCGAAAGTCGAACCCCGGATCCTTGCCGGAGATTCCTCGGCCAGCAGCACCGTCGATGCGAGCTGGGCCCCGGACAGCCCGATGCCAACCAGCAGCAGAGCCGGGATTGCTGTGACCGCAAGAATGTCGTTCAGGACCGCGACCCAGCCGTAGCCGATGGTGCCGATAGCGAAGGTCAGTATCAGCAGGTTCAGCCGGTCGATCTTGTCGCCCAGCATTCCGAGGACTGGTGCCGCGATCACCGCAGCGATTTGGGAGATCCCGACGATCATGCCCGCCCTGGCGGTGGCTTCCGTTGCTGTCGCGCCTGCCGCGGTCGCCGCCTGCACGACCCACAGGAACAGAAACAGGGCCACGATGGCCATGTTCATGCGCGCCGCATACGAGCTGAGGTAGGACAGCGTGATGCGAAAGTTTTTGCCCGCTGTGACACCTTCGAGCAGCAGCGTCAGGATCGGGGTCTTGGGCTCCGTTTCGTCCGGTCTCCCGGGCTTGAGGCCAAGCATTGCCAGGGCCGCGACGAAAGCGATGGCGGCAACCGTAAAATACGCATAACGTCCCGCCCATATGTCCGGGACGCCCCGGTTGGCGAAAACCTCCGGCAACTGCGTCAGACCCATAATGAAAATCACGGAGCCGACGCCGTTCAAAAAAAACGCAATGCCGGTGAGGATGCCGCGCGACTTTTCCTCCGGGTAGTCTGCCAGCACCGCCGACAGGCAGGTAGTCGTAGCCGAGACGCCCACGGCAAAGATCAGGCGGTAGGCGATCAATTCCGACGGTGTCGTGGCAAAGGCATATAGACCATAGGCAGCGAACAAGATCAGGAAGCCGATGATGTAGATCAGGCGGCGGCCAAAGCGGTCGGACAGGGCGCCCCACAGTCCCAGCGTGGCAAGCAGCGCGATTTCCTGCCAGAACTGCAGGTCACCGGCGATGCGACCATGTGCGCTTTCCGGCAGCCCGAGATTGACGGTCAGGATGTACGGCGTTAGCGCGACGAGGTAAATGAAGAGGCCAATGCTGACGAACGCGGCAAACAGATAACAGGCGACGTGGCGTGGCAGAACGCCGGGCGCCAGCTTGACCGGTCCGAATTTCTGGTGTGTGTCGGTCACGACTGCCGCAGCATACGCATACCGTTGAGCGTAACCAATAGCGTTGCGCCCACGTCAGCCACCACCGCCATCCACAGCGTGGCGATGCCGGGTACGGCGAGTGCCAGAAATGCCAGTTTCAGGCCCAGGCTGAGCGCAATATTCTGCTTGATCAGGTGCCGGGACTTGCGGGCCACCCGCAGCGCGAGTGGCACCTGTGACAAGTCGTCCTGCATCAATACGACGTCAGCCGTTTCCATCGCCTGCGCCGTGCCGCCGCCCACGGCAATACCAATGTCCGCGCGTGCCAGTGCCGGCGCATCGTTGATGCCATCGCCAACCATTGCGGTCGCGCCCCGCGCTTCGCGGAGCGTCTCGATCGCCTGGAGTTTTTCGTCCGGCAGCAATTCAGCGCGGACTTCGTCGATGCCGCCGATCGTGCCGGCGACCCGTTCAGCGGCTTGCCGGTTGTCGCCCGTCAGCATCACTGTATCAACGGAGGGCGTCAGCGCATCGAGTTGTTCCAGCGCGTCGCGCGTCGCCTCACGAATTTCATCCTGGACGCCGATATAGCCGACTACCCTGTCATCGCGCGCAACGTACATCACCGTTTCACCGGAATCGCGACCGGCCTGGGCGTGCGGCGAGATCTCTTCCCAGCCGCGCATATCGTCCGCGAACAGTTCGCTACTACCGACGGCTACCTTGACGCCATTGCTGAGTTGGCCGCTGACACCACGTCCGGGATGAGCCGCGACCTGTTCGGCGGTTTCGAAACGGTGTGCGACCTGCCGCTCGCCGGCGGCTTTCACAATCGCATGCGCGACCGGGTGTTCGGACGCACGTTCGACTGCCGCAGCTGCCGCTACGACGTCGTCGCAGGAGTTGCATTCGTCATTCTGATCGGCCGGGTGCGCGCATTCATTTGCGCGAATCCCGGTCACCTGCGGCCGGCCATGAGTCAGCGTGCCGGTCTTGTCGAACGCAACGACCCGCACATCGGCGAGGCGGTCCAGCTGTGCGCCGCCCTTGACCAGCACACCGAGGTTCGCCAGACGGGTCAGACCGCTGACCACCGTGACCGGGATGCTGATCACAAGCGCGCAGGGGCAGGCAATTATGAGCAAGGTCAGGCCCCGATAAAGCCAGCCGCGCGTGCCGTCGGCGGCATCGAGAAGCGGCGCGCCAAACGCGGCGACAGGGATCGCGACAACGAGCGCGGCCAGCAGCACAACGGCCGGTGTGTACCAGCGCGCAAAGCGATCGATAAACCGCTCCTGCGGACTCTTTTGGGCCTGCGCCTGTTCGACCAGTTTCGCGATTCGCGCGATCGTGCCTTCTGAAGATTCGCGGGTGACGCGAACCTCGAGCGCGGCTTCGCCGTTGACGGTGCCCGCCATGACCTCATCGCCGACCGTCTTGCGGACTGGAACGCTTTCGCCAGTCACGGGTGCCTGGTTAATCGACGACGTGCCATTCAGGATTTCGCCGTCGACCGGAATGCGCTGCGCGGGACGCACCAGCACTCGATCACCGACCCGGATCTGCTCAACCGGCAGCACCACCTGGTGTTCGTGGTCACCCTGATGCGCATCGTCATGTCCGTGGTTTTCTGCATGCACGCGCAGCACGGTTGCCTCTTGCGGCTGCAATGCCATCAGGCTACGCAGCGAGTCTCGGGCCCGCTCCGCACTGAACGCCTCGAGCGCCTCCCCGAGCGTGAACAGCAGGATGACCGTAACTGCCTCGCCGGTTTCACCGATACCAACAGCACCGATGCAGGCGACCGCCATCAGCAGGTCGATCGTCACGCGCCGCGCGAATATCAGCGCGCGCAGGCCCTTCAAGAAGACTGGCGTACCGGCGATGACGACGGCGGCACCGAGCAACCAGGTCAGTGGTTCGATGCCCGCGACCGGTGCCATGTCAGGCAGGAATACCAGACCGCCAATCACCGCGACGGCGACCAGCAATGCGCGTCGGAGTGGCGGTTGTTGCCAAAGAAACTCCAGGAAGCTCGACAGTCCGCGGCGTTCGATAATCTGAAGCTGCGCCTTTGGTTCTTCCGCAGCGACGCGATAACCGAGTTCTATCAGGCGGGATTCGATGTCAGCCAGGCTAACCTCGCCGTCTATCTCCATGCTCTCGGTAGCAAAGCTGACGCTGGCGCTCTCGACGCCCGGCAGCTGCCGCATGCTGTTTTCGATCGTGATCGCACAGCTGCCGCAGTCCATACCGGCAATCTTGACCTTCAGCGGTTCGTGGCTCACGCCGTCGCTCATCTCTGCATTCCTGACGCCGTCTGGCGGTTTGACAGGGGGAATCATCACCCTTAAAGCAGGGTTTAAGGTCAAGCCACGGCGTATTCCAGGGACAGGAATAATTGCGCGAACAAAAAGGCGTTGGGCCCGCGCGCGCGAAACAACAGGCCGCCGTCAGTGGTCGAGACCTCCGGCTCCAGATGCGCGTCGCAATCCGCTTCCGACTCGGCCAGTCGAGTCAATGCCTGCTGTAGCGCAGCGTCCGGGTCCGAAAACAGCACGGAGTAGCCGTCATCGTCCCGCCATATATGTATGTGTTGACCGCGCAGCTCATTCAGCAGGCTTTCAGATTCGCGCCGGCCCAGGTTGCAGCCGAGGCGGTCAATCAGTTTCTGCAGGGATGATTTTCGACTGGAACCGTGTTCGTGGCCGCAGGCCTGCTCCAGCAGCTCCCGGTATTGCTCGCCAGCTGATTCCCCCACCGAGCGATCGAGGTGTTGCGCCACATCGTCGAGAAACAGTTCGAGCTCATGGCGCAGGACGAGCATTTCCGTCACGCGTCGTTCGATATCGAGAAAGCGTTGCTCGGCCAAGTCACGCAGATCCTCGCCGCTTTCACTGGTCGTGCCCTGAGCGCCGAGGATCAACTTGATGTCATGCAAGGAAAATCCGTACCGCTGAGCACTGCGGATGAAGCGCAGGATGCGCTCGGCGCTTGGCGCATACAGGCGATAGCCGGCGGCGCTGCGCCCGGAGGGTTTAAGCAGGCCCTCTTTTTCATAGTAACGGAGCAACGATGTCGCCACGGTCGCCCGTTTTGCCAGCTGACCAATCGTCAGCAGCTCGCCAGCGTCGGCCGGCCTTTTTTCAACAGATGCAGACGGCAACGGAGGATTCCTG
>JASJBD010000140.1 GCA_030066665.1 Gammaproteobacteria bacterium | reverse complement strand
AGACCTTTGCGGCGTCCATCGTGCAGCTCGGCCTGCTGCTCACCGGCGCCATCTTCGATTCCCTGTTGCTGGGCTGACGGCGGCGGGCCATGTCCGGCGCAATGTCGCGGTCACGTTATCTATTGCTGTCGGTTGTCATTGTCGCGATCACCAGTTGTACGCAAACCACGGTGGAAACGTTCCGCAAGCCGGCCGAGAGCCGCGCCGACGACGCGTACTTCAAGTCCGGCGTCGATTTCGGCCGTTTCAGCAAACTCAAACCCGTCGCGCTGGAAATCTATTTCTATGAGGGGCAGGGCCAGCCCGGTCCGGAAACCGTCGCGCGGATTCGCCGGATTTTTCGCGAAGCCTTCCTGGCGGAGATCGGCGACGACTATCCAATTGTCGATGCGGCTGGTCCCGACGTGCTGGGCGTGCGGGCATCGCTGGTCGATCTGAAACACACACAGGCGCTCGGCAGCCTGCCGGTGAAAGGGCGCGCCGCGCGCCTGGTCGCGAACGGGCAACTGACCTTTTTCATGGAGCTGACCGACACGGAGACCGGTGAGGTGCTGGCCCGCGCGGCTGACCAGGAAAAGGCACCCGCCGAGCCGCTCGGAATGTCCGAGGACCGGGTCTGGGTCGAAACCGAAGTACAGGCAAAGCGCTGGGCCGGCATGTTTCGGGACTTTCTGGACGAAAACCTGAACCGCAGCTGATTCTCGTTCATGTCACGTTGATCGCCCAACGTTGATCGCCCAACAATTGTTGCTTCGGCGCTACGGGTTTTCCACAGCTATCCTCAAGTTATTAATGTGGCTACACTCCGCGCGTCCTTGCGTGTGGTGTGAACTCCACCAGCGCCACCAGAAGAAACCAGAGACCAGGGGGTATGGTCATGAGGGGATTACGCAGTCGCGTGCCGCATCCGTTTGCTGCCGCATTGACACTTGTTGTCGGTTTGTCGTTTGGGATCGAAGCCTGGGCACAGATCGAAGAGATCATCGTTACCGCGCGCAAACGCGAAGAAAACCTGCAGGAAGTGCCGGTAGCGGTGTCGGCATTCACCGCCGCAGATCTGCAAAAACTAAATATTCGCGACGTCGCTGATATCACGAAGTATGAGTCCAGCCTGATTTTTACCCAGGGCTTCGCGGCTCAAGACACGCGCATCACGATTCGCGGCCTCGCGCCCACCCGTGGTCGCCAAAATGTGGCCGTGCTGGTGGATGATATCGACATTTCCAATCAGCCGTTCCTGACCAATGGCAGCGGCTTGCTGCTAAACCCGCGGCTGTTCGACACGGAGCGGGTCGAGGTTGTTAAAGGGCCGCAGAATGCGCTGTATGGTCGGACCGCGTTCGCCGGTGCGGTCAATTACATCACGCGCAAGCCGAGCAACGAACTGGAAGGCCGGGTCGCCACAGACTTTGGGTCACAGGGCAACGTCGACGTGCGCGCAGGTATCAGCGGACCGCTGGTGGACGGCGTGTTGTACGGTGGCGTCAATGTCGCCGGTTGGCAAAACGACGGTTTTTATTCCAATTCGATAACCGGCGGGGACGTCGGCGGCACGGAGGGCTACGGGCTGTCCGGCACGCTGATCTGGAATGCAACCGATAATTTTTCGGCCAGGGTGCGTCTGGAATATACCGATGACGAATTCGACCAGGCGCCATATTTCGCGGATGCTCCGACGGTGCCCAAGCCGGTGCCGCCATCCGCACTCGGCACGGTTATCTCGCCGAACGTGACCTCTATCCTGACGGCAGGTGATATTCCGAAGGGCAGCAGTTCGCCGGTAACCCTGTGGCCCGATCCACGCACCGGCGCCGATTATCCTGGGGTCGATCGCGAAAGCACTCGCGGCACGCTGACATTGGACTGGGATCTCGGCGCGGTTAGCCTGAAATCACTGACACACTATGCGGACAGCGAAGTGTTCAGCTACGAAGATGCGCGACGCACCGGCACGCTCGATCCAACCTCAGTGGAAGGCACTGCCCGCGGTGAGTTCTGGGGCCTCGACAAGAATGAGTTGCTGAGCCAGGAGCTTCGAATCCAGTCTGAAACCGACAAGGCGGTCAGCTGGACCGCCGGCCTGTTGTACTGGGAAGAGAACACCGACTACTTCGACGGTGGTGTCAACTGCATCCAAGTTGCTGCTTTCGGCCCGCCGCTGGACTGCGCAGCACCAATCGCATCTCTATTCCCGACCGATGCGTCACGGCTTGCCGATCTCTGGGAACGCGATACCGAGCACTGGTCGGTCTATGGACTTATCGAATGGGAATTCGTCGACGACTGGCTGCTCAGTTTCGAAGGGCGGTACACCGACGAAGAGTTGACAACGACGGGTCCGGATCGTGGTAACGATCCCAATGGCGCTGCCGCCGGCGGCGCGCCGCCTCGCCCGCGCGCGTTCGACTCGCGTGGCATGAATCCCCAGTTCCCGCCGACGATCCTGCCGGCCTATGGCCAGATTTCGGACAAGGTCAGCGATGATTTCTTTGCACCGAAGGCCACGTTGCAATGGAATGCGACGGAAGATTCGCTCCTGTATTTGTCTTTCGCCAAGGCCTTCAAACCGGCCGGTATTTCCATCGTCGCGGTGCTCAGCGGTTACAACCGTGACGTCAGTCGGTTCGAGCAGGAGGAGCTGGATGTGTACGAGTTCGGCGCGAAAACCAGCTGGCTCGACAATCGCTTGGTAGTGAATGGCACGGTGTTCTACCAGGACTTCACGGACAAGCAGACGTCGTCGCAGCAGGTAACGGCGAGCGGCTTGCTGGCCGCCGTGCCGGTCAATGCATCGGCCGCCGAAGTATCGGGGATCGAACTGGATGCCGCGTGGCAGGCAACCGATCACCTGAACCTCTATATGTCCTATACCTACCTGGACACCGAATATAAGGATTTCAAGACCAACCAGAGCGGTATCTCTCGTATCGTCGACGCTGGCAATTGCACCGTCGTTACCGTCGGTGGCAGTACGTTATGCGAACTCGATTTGTCGGGCAGAGAGCTGGAGTACGCGCCGGAGAATTCCTTAATCGCTGGACTCTCATACCGACGTCCGCTCGTGGGCGACACGGACTGGTTCTTTGAAACCGACTTCATTTTCCAGGATGAGCGCTGGCAAGATAATGCCAATACGGTCCGGATCGACAGCTACGAAATCGTGGATTTCCGCTTCGGCTTCGCGAACGATCAGTGGGAGGTGCTGGCCTACATGAACAACGCGTTTGAAGACGATACGGTCCAGTCAACTCTCAACAACACGGACAACGCGAACCTGGGGTTCGATTTCGGTCCGCCGTTTACACTCCTGCTGCTGACGAACCAGATACCGATCAAACCCGATGAGCGTTCCTACGGCGTGCGAATCGCGTACAATTTCGGTGCGAACTGATAGCTGGCAAGCCAGCGTAAAAAAGGCCGCGCATTGCGCGGCCTTTTTCTTTCGGCGTTCCGTTCAGCTCGCCAGCGTGCAGACGAGCAGTTTGCGTTCGGTGATGGAACCGATCAGCACCAGGTTGTCGTAGTTCACGCCGACGCTGCTGGCGGAAATTCGGCGACCGTCGTCCAGGAAGATGTCTTCTTGTTCGTTCGATTCGCCGCGTAGACGGACCTGCAGCACCTGCGACGGCGCCGGTTGGCCGGCCGCGAAATGCTGAATCAGCTTCAGCGTATTGGCGTGCGCCCCGATCCACAGGCTGCCGTCCGGCGCCACGTCGATATTGTCAGGCGATGTACCGATCTCTACCCGCTGCACTTCGGTGACATCGCCGGTGATCGGTTCGCGTTCCAGCACCCGGACGCGCTGCGCGGCCGTTTCCGCGACATACAGTGTGTTCCCGTCCGCGGACGCGTTGATACCGCCGCCGGACGCAATATCGCTCAGAACCACCTGCACCTCGCCGTCGTCGAAATACACCAGTGGCGAACCACCGATTGATAACTGCTGCAATATCGTCGCCATGACGCCGCCATCGACCTTGTCGTTGGCGACATAGAACTGGCGTGGTCCTACCGCGACCAGGTCATTCGGCGAAATGAACAATGGATCGGTGAAGGTATCGACATGCTCGAAGCGGCCGAACCAGTCCTGCCGGAACAACTCGACCATTTCTGCTTCGCTGCCGCGATTGACCGGGTGGTTCAGCGCGAACAGATAACGCCGACCACGCGGGTCCACGTGCAGGCTGAGGCCGTGCGGACGGAAATGGGCGGGTTTGCTTGCCAGCGCCGGCTCCGCGCGCAGTGGCCTGCGGTTGAGATTCACCTTCAGGATCGTGCCCTGCACGTCGTCGCTGCCGCCAACCAGCGCCAGGCGATCGAGCACCGACAGATAGGCAATCCCCCGCCGGCGATCGAGCTGGATGTCTTCGGCGCTGCCCTCGAGTTCCAGGGACTCACAGTTTCCCGCGAAGCTGGGCTCGACGTCCCGGAACCACGAGCCGCGCCAGGCAAGGATGCCGACGAAGATCACCACGATCACGACAATCAGGACCACCGCCTCGATCAGGAGCTTCAGGACTCGGCTCATTTGTGGTTCTCCGTGGTGATCGCGCGGCCGATAAGCAGCGCTATTCTAGCCCGGTTCGGGAATCACTGTTCGGTCAGTTCGGTCGGGCCGGTTGTCAGCCTGTCGGGCTTCGCTCACCATGCCGGCCGTCGTGGCACGTGCCGCAGGTTAAGCTTCCGCTCTGGCGGGCGGAACTCCACAGGGATATTTCATGGCCGAAACTTCCACAGACAAGACCTTCGACACGAGCGGGCTGAAGTTCGGGCCGCTGTGGATGCAGCCCGGCGTCACGGCTAAAAATCTCGCGGCCCTCTATTTCGCGTCGTTCTTCGGCATTGCGACGATGAGTTTCATCAACACGAGCCAGCCCTACGTGTTGACCGAGATCATGAATATCCCACTGGGCGAGCAGGGCACGCTGTCGGGACGGCTGACCGTGATCCAGGAAATCACCCTGCTATTACTGCTGGGACCGGTCGGCGCACTGTCGGACAAGTTTGGCCGCAAGCCGATCTACATCACGGCCTTTCTGCTGCTGGCGCTGGCGTATTTTCTGTATCCGCTGGCCAGCTCGCTTGCGATGCTGTTCATGTTCCGGATCGTTTTCGCGATGGGCGTGTCCGCGAACTCCGTGATGCTGCCAGCCGTCGCAAACGACTACACGCAGGAACACTGTCGCGCCAAGATGATTGCGTCCTGCTTCATCTTCAATGGCCTCGGGCTGGTCGTGATCATTGCGCTATTGCGCGGTCTGCCGGTGCGGTTCCAGGAGATGGGTATCGACCCGGTAACGGCAGGCCGCTACTGGTTGTGGGTCATCACCGGCATCTGCCTGGTCGTGGCGGCGGTGTTGGCGATTGGTCTGAAGCCGGGCGCGCCCGAACAGCTCGGCAAGCGCGAACCGTTGCTGGCGACCTTCAAGGTGGGTCTGAAAGCCGCCAAGAATATTCGCATCCTGCTGGCCTACGCAGCCGCCAGCGTGTCCCGCGGCGATCTGTCGGTGATGAGCACGTTTTTCACGCTGTGGTTGACCCAGGTTGGGATCAAGCAGGGTCTGGATACGGCCGAGGCCGCCAAAGTCGCGTTGACCTTCTACGTCATCGTGCAGGGGTTCGCCCTGCCGTGGGCGCCGATCGCGGGCTACATCCTGGATCGCATCGACCGGGTCGCCGGGCTGGCGCTGGCGATGTTCTTCGGCGCGGTCGGCTACGGCTCGCTGTTCTTTATCGATAACCCGATCGGCAACTGGATGTACCTGTGTGCGCTGCTGATCGGTATGGCGGAGATGACCGCCAACCTGTCGGCGACGTCACTGATCGGCAAAGAAGCGCCGGAACGTGGGCGCGGTGCAGTCCTGGGCACCTGGACCTGGTTCGGCGCGCTCGGCATTCTGACCGTCGCGCTGGTGGGTGGTTACCTGTTCGACAACGTGAGCCAGATCGGACCCTTCATGTTTGTCGCGGCAGCCAATTTCGCGCTGATGGTCTGGGCGCTCATCCTGCTCATGCGGCGTAACAAGACTCCGGCGCCCGCACTATCGGATTGAGATACCGGCGGCTTGCACCGGTCATTGCCAGCGGCGATGATCGACGGCCGGTTCTGTTTTACAAGAGGCCAAGAACATGCAGAACGAGCGCAGGGATTTTCTGAAGGGTTTCGCGAGTGTCGGCGCCATTGGCGCCATGACCATGGCAATGGGCGCGATGGGCCGCCAGTCCCAGGCCTATGCGGCCGCCGCTGCCAAACATGGGTCCGGCCCCGCGATCGACGGGCCGTACCTGAATCTGCGCACGGGTCGTGGCAATCAGCTGGCCTATGCGCGGCTGCAGAGTGATATCGATTTCGGCAAGCAGAAATACTTCTGGTTCAAGGGCTATGTCGCCGGCAACCGGCCGATGAAGAAGATCGACGACTTGTTCGGTGCGCAGGGTTTCGGCGTAATTCGTCTGAACGAGCGTGACGACGGTGTGATCGAGCGCATGTGCCGGGAAATCATTCTGTATACCGACCTGCGCAGCGGCGAAGTCATCGAGGAATGGGATAATCCCTATACCAACGAAACTGTGCGAGTCGTGCAGGTTGCCAACGATCCCTACAACTACACGATCGCGGATCATTTCCCGCCGCCGCCGGAGTTTGGCGGTCTGAACAAGGAGAAGGCACCGCCCAAGATCCCGTTCATCCTGCCCTGGTACCAGCACGG
>JASJBD010000011.1 GCA_030066665.1 Gammaproteobacteria bacterium | reverse complement strand
CAGATTGGCTAGACTACAGCAACCATGAAGATGTTCGAAGGTGAAGTCGTGTTTGAAGCCGCTCGATTTGGCTGTTGACGATTCGTACCTGAGCGGTGTCCTCTGCTCGCTCAGCCCGGTTCACGCAAGAAGAAATGAGCTGCGGTAAGATATTGGTCAGCGCCAATAAAATCATCTGAATGCGGTGCATCATGCGGCCGGAACGAACGCTGCTACCGAGAATCCGTAACCTGGATCTGAATCTGTTGAAGGTATTCAACGCGGTATACAACGAGAGAAACATCAGTCGCGCGGCACAGACGCTTTACGTATCACAGCCCGCAGTGAGTAACGCGTTACGTAGACTGCGTGAACTCTATGATGATCCGCCATTTACACGATCTGGCGACGGGATGATTCCGACACCGCGCGCGCAGGAATTGGCGGAACAGGTGAGCCTGTCGCCGACGCCGTGTCTGCGGCGGCTGCGCCGTCTCGAGCAAAGCGGCGTTGTGACCAGGTACACGGCGCTGCTGGATCGCGAGGCAATGGGGTCAGATATCTATGCGCTCGCCTTCGTTTCGCTGACGCGGAATTCGCGGGCGATCGCCGCGTCTTTCGAGAAAAAGACCAGCCGGATTCCAGAAGTGATGGAGGTCTGTGTGATCACGGGCGCGTACGACTACCTGCTAAGCATCGTGAGTCAGAGCTTGCAAGCCTATGAGAAGTTACTGAAAGAGAAAATCGCCAGTCAGGACGAAGTGGCAGGTATCGAGACTTCGATCGTGCTTAATCAGATCCTCTATCGTACGGAGCTGCCGTTGTCGGTCGGTCGCAGCTTGGGAGGGCGATCGCGCCAGGGCGGGTAGGTGGTCTGCGTCATGAATGGGCATGACTGGCGGCCTGGTTCCTTCCTTTCGGGTGGTCCGTATCCCTGGGGTACAATTTCTACCAACGAAGCTTGTGCGGATGCCGGAGTTCCAGCGGCGGCAACCGCCATGGCATCAGGTCAAGGGGACGGGTTCGATGTTGGATAGCGTGCTCGTCGAGATGCGTTTCACGCGGAATTTTCTTGCCGACTGGTTTGCCGGTAACTTACAGAGGCCGGAGGACCCCGCAGATTTCTACTTGAACCAGGTGCTGGCAAAGAATTTCAGTATCGTCAGGTCCAACGGCGTTCGTTTGAACCGTGAACAGGCTCTGGCCACCTTTTATGGGAAGCTGCACGGCTCGGATCCCACGGTATTGCGACACGACAACAACAACATCAATTCGCTGCTCGATACAGGTGAGGTCGCCGTGGTCGAATACGATGAAAGCCACGTATACGAGGGCCACACAGTCGTTAACGCGCTCACCGCGGTGTTCCTGAAGGACAGCGCCGCGCCCAACGGAGTGCGCTGGCTGCTCGTCCATGAAACATCCATGGCAGCCGACTAAGACCCGGGCCGTCTATTTCAGTGTTACGGACGAAACAAGAGAATCAGGTTAGAGGAAATATCATGAGCAAGAGCCGGGAAAAACCGATGACAGCGCGCCGTGTTGATGAATTGTTCCAGGAAGCGATGAATGAGGGTGATCTGGAGAAAGCCATGGCACTGTACGATGACAATGCCGTATTCGTCCAGGAGCCCGGTAAGCCGGCAATCAGCGGGTTGGACAACATTCGCGAGGTGATTCGGAATTTCCAATCGATCAAACCGGAACTCAAGGTCGAAGTGATGCAATTCGTTGAGGCAGGCGACGTCGCATTCTTTACACTCAAATGGGAAATAATGGGCACTTCAACGGAGGGCGATGAAATACACATGTCGTCCTACGACGGTAATGTCGTCAAGCGTCAGCCCGATGGATCATGGAAAACGATCATCGATAATCCCTTCCACGGGCACCACATTGGTCTCCTGGATTGATGTCACCAGGTGAGGTAGACGGGAAATCGATTGTCCGCAAGAGGACGTAGCATGAATTTTGCGCTACCCACAAAAGAACAATTGACGCAATATGCCAGGGCGCTCAACCTCCATCTGGAAAGCCAGGAAATCGATCTGCTCCACGAATACCTGGAACCCTTCGCCGAGGGTTACGCGAGCCTCGAGGCCAGTGAAAGGAAATACGCGCCAATTGATTGTGCCGACAGAATCTACCGCTTGCCCGCCGATGAGGAGAATTTGCTTGGTGCGTGGCGTGTCAAGACTTCCATAAAACGAAGAAACCATGGGTCCCTAGATGGTTCCACGGTAGTCATCAAAGACAATATATTGCTCAGAGGCGTGCCCATGAGCAATGGCGCAGCCGCCCTGGAAGGGTTGATACCCGAGTATGACGCGCACGTGGTTACGCGCATGTTGGACGCTGGCGCGGAAATCAAGGGCAAGTCAACCTGCGAGTACCTGTGCCTGTCAGGCGGCAGCGGCACCGCCAGCAGCGGCGTAGTGCAGAATCCCCGTCGGCCTGGGTATTCCACTGGAGGGTCGTCCTCAGGCAGCGCAGCTCTGGTTGTTGCGGGCGAGGTCGATATGGGGCTCGGCACCGACCAGGGCGGATCCGTGCGAATCCCGGCAAGCTGGACCGGGGCCTGTGGCATGAAAGGCACCCGCGGTCTCGTCTCCTATTCCGGGGCTGTGCCGATGGAGTCCTCGATAGACTACATCGGACCCATCACCAGGACGGTCAGGGACAATGCAAGATGTCTGGAGGTTATTGCCGGCGATGATCTTCCTCAAACGAGCCAGTCCGTTACCACCGGGAGCTACACTGCGGCGCTTGGAGAGCCAATAGACGGCATGAGAATCGCCGTCGTTCAAGAAGGGTTCCATCAAGCTTCGTCTGAAGCCGATGTCGATAGCTGTGTGATGGATGCGGCGGCTGATTTCAGAAGTCTTGGCGCATCGGTTGATGCGATATCCATCCCCGAGCACCTGGAGGGCATCGCCATGTGGTCGGCCATCGTGTCAGATGGATTTCACCAGACACTAAAGATGAGTGGTGTCGGATATAACTACGATGGCGTGTATTCTCAGAACTTCCGCCAGGCGATGGAGCGATTCGCTGAAGACCTCAGCGAGGCGCCGGTCAATGCCAAGTTGCTATTCCTGCTCGGCAAACACCTGGAAAAGTACAAGGGCCACTACTATGCGGTGGCCAAGAACCTGGCCCACCATTTGCGAGCTGCCTACGATAAAGCCTTCGAGCATTACGATTTGCTAGTAATGCCAACGACAGTACAGAAACCGCAACCGAACCCCATACCGGGGACGACCGACGCAACGGACATAATTGTGGCCCAGGCGTTCGGCAATATTCTTAACACCTGTCAGTTCAATGTATCGGGCCACCCCGCAATGTCGGTGCCGTGCGGCCTGCGGGATGGACTGCCTATTGGCATGATGCTGGTTGGCAGGTATTACGACGAGGCGGCAATCTACCGCGCAGCATACAGTTTCGAACAGTCAACACCCTGGGAAGGACGCTAGGCACCCGCTTGGATTGATCGCGCCTTGACTTCAATTCGGCAATAGGCATCACCCTTCGCCACACAGGCGGTCTCTTCTGAGTAGACTTCCGCCTGGGCGCCGAAAATCCCGGTACCAATTCCGATCACCACCCCTCGAAGCAGATGGCAGACGCCGCCCTCGGATGGACCATAGGCATCATCAAACGGTGAATCCTTCACTTCGACGATTATATCGCCGCTTTCGAGATCCAAGTGCTCGAGGCGAAGCCTGCCCCAGCCGAGTTCTCCGCCCATTTTGCACATAAACTCAACGATTTCCTGCGCGGTGTAATCGTACACATCTCTGTAGTGCCGCGAGGACTCGGCCCCTCCGACACGGCCGGCAGCCAGCATCATTTCAGCGCAGCGTTCCGGCCCGACTTCGGTCTCCAGGGCCTTTTGCCACGTGGCAATCACGTCGGGCCGAATGAACACATAGCGCACGCGCTTATGCGTGAGACGACCGGTTGTGAACTCCAATTCATTCAGGATCGAGTTATACATGGGACATCAGTGAGCTCAAAGGTCCCTGGACATGAAATACTTGAGGGCCTCGTTGCCGCCGCTGATGATCGGCAGCACCATTGCGTCGCGGACGTATTTTTCGGTTGGGTAGTCTTTCATGTATCCGGCTCCACCGAGTACCTGCAGGGCGTTGATCGTGACTCGCCGGGCCATTTCCGCGGGATAGACCTTGGCCATATTCGGTGGGATGGACCCTTCGGAACAGTGGTTGCTGCTCTGCCAGGCGACTCGGCGGACCAGGAGCCGCGCCATTTCGATATCTGCCCTCATGTCAACCAGCAGGTTGCCAATTGCCTGATAGCTCTTCAGCGATTCGCCCCAGACCTGTCGCTCCTTGGCATAGCCAAGGGCGACTTCGTATGCAGCTCGAGCGACTCCGACGGCCATGGCTCCGGTCCCCACACCATTCGAATCGTAGACTCGGCGAATGGCATCGAAGCCACCGCCTTCTTCGCCGAGCAGGTACTCCCGCGGCAATTTCACACTCTCGAAAATCAGCTCTCCATTCATGGAGGCCCGGTGACCCATTTTGTCTTCAATGCGCCCGATTGAAAATCCAGGTGTATCCGCCGGAAAGAAAAACACGGAACAGGATTCCGCATTGGGCTTCGTTATATCGGTACGGACAAGCACTCCGTAGAGTTTAGAGACGCTGGCGTTACTGGTGTATGTCTTTCGCCCGTTGATAATATAATGGTTGCCGTTCTTCACGGCGGTGGTGCGTGTACCGAGCTTGGGGTCCGGTCGAGGACAGAAGATCTCGGTACCGCCTGACGGCTCTGTCGCACCGAAGCCGATCAGATAGGCGCCCGACTGGTCATCGCATAGCGGGCGGAGCCATTTTTCGCGCTGCTGCTCGCTCCCGTTTTTCAAGATCATCTCGGTCAACGTGATCGTCGCGTGAAAGGCATTGGCCATGCCGATGTCACCAACCGCGAGTTCTTCCAGCAGGATCGCGTACTCAAGGGGCGTGCCCCCCATGCCACCATACTTTTCGGGAACCAGGATCGACTGAAATCCCAGTTCGAAACCCTTACGGATGACTTCCTTGGGGTAACTCTGGCGTGGATCGGCAATACGGTCCGTGCTGGCAGCAACCGGCATGATCTCGTTTTCGGCGAATCGCCTGGCAGTGTCTTGTAGCTGTAGCTGCTCCTCTGATAGTTCGAATTCAATCACGTTGGTGTGTCTCGCTTCCGTCAAGCCGAACAAAGCTCCTCAGCAGGCGCTGCAATCAGGTCGGCCTCCTGGAGTCGCTGTTCAATGAGTTGTTTTACGTAGCCGTCCAGGACTTCGAAAGGCGGCCTGACCGGACCACCTGGAAGCCCGAGCCGCTCCGCCCAGTACTTGAGGGCAGTGAGTGGGAATACGCCGCGTTCCATGAGGCTGGCAATTTGGGTTTCCCGGAACAGCACGCGAAGAGGTGCTAGCTCCAGGTACATCGCCATTCCGTCTTGCTGTTGCCCGGCTTTCAGAAGCTTAGTGTATTCGACCAGCCGAGGTTTGTCCGGGGTCTGAAACAGCGCTGGCGCGAAATTGCAAAACTGAAAGGCCGTGTCGGGCATATAGCGCAATTGATCAGGCCAGTAGTCCTCCATGGGATCACCGACAACAATCTTATCGCCGGCAAGATGATAGGTTCTCAGAGTTTGGTCCAGGCTGCCAATGCCCTGCTTAATGCCGCAAATATTCGGGATTCCTTCTGCGAGCTCATTGATAAACTGCGGAGACAGGAGATAGCCGGCAGGCGCAGTGTTATACAGGCAGATACCAATGTCGACTCGATCAGCAATGTATTTGTAGTAGCGATACACACCGTCCTGGGACGAAGAGTTCGAATATGGCGTTACATGCATAACGGCATCGACTCCAATTTCCTGGGCGTGCTGAACGAGCTCCAGTGCGTCAACAACTGAGGGATGGCTGGTATTGGCGATCAGCGGTACGCGGCCCCTGACCACCGATACGGCAGTCTCGTGAATTCTCTTGCGTTCCTCGACAGTAAATGTCAGCCACTCGCCGCACGCGCCATCACAGATGATGGAGTCGACCCCCATTTCAATCTGTTTTTCGATCCAGGGCGTGATTCCCTCGTAGTCGACGCTGTAGTCGGGGTTCAGGGGCTGAATGACTCCGCCGCCGATGCCGGGCAGGTTGGATCTTGCCCATGCTTTCGCTTCATGCTTGGTGTAGTTCATGCCATTCTCTCCGGCTGACTTGCGGCGATCGACGTCATGATGACTTTGCGAAATGATAATCGACGAACCAGTATACATCCGCAGTTCCAATTAGCGCTGGGCTATAATGCATTCGGGCTCGCCGAACGCTCTGACTCCTGATCGGCGATAAGGGTACAACAGACGTTTACGCGTACGATTCGCCGGTTACACGTAGTGCTCGAGTGGTACTTTCCCTGGTCCAATATTGACTTGATACTCCGGGTCGAGCTGATCATCTGGCTCGCCGTCGTGGCCGTTTCCTACGGGATCTTCTGGCGAGTGGTTGTTCGCAAACGCCCCTGGTTGATGCGTGGTCAGAAAAAGCGATGAACCCGGAGGCGGCACTGTTCATCGTCTTTCTCGGTACGAGCTTTCTGATCGGTGCGGTAGCTGCTCGATCCGTCAAGGGGGTGGCAGACTACTTCATTGCAGGAGCACGGATGCCGTGGTACTTCCTGACCGGCACTTTCGTCGCTTCCAACGTGAGCGCCGGTCTATTTCTCGGTGCCACCAATATGACTGCATTGCATGGATATGCCATGTGGTGTGCGTACGTCACTACGAGTATCGGCTTTCTGCTCAGCATCGCGGTGGTCGGTGTCCTGGTCAGGCGCCTGGCTTCACATTATGAGATCCTGGACTTCGCCGATATCCTGGCGACACGGTATTGCAGCCGCGGCAAGTCCGTGCGCGCCGTAACCACACTGGTTCTACCCATCGTCTATGTGCCGATGCTGGCGGCCCAGTTCATGGGGCTGGCAACTATTGCGGCGAGCATCTTCGATGTCTCTTACCATGCCATGCTCACGGGCATCGTGATCCTTATCGTGGCTTACACCCTGCTTGGTGGAATGCTGGGCGTGGTCTGGACCGACGGCTTCCAGTTCATCGTGTTGGTGCTGGGCCTGGTGGTCGCCGTGCCCGTGGCGATGTCGGCTGCCGGGAACGGAGATCCGGCTGAAGGTTGGGCGCGATTGAATACCCTGGGCCCGGATCTGTTCAAGTGGTCGACCGAATCCTGGCCATGGTATCTGGTGCTCGGCCAGCTCACCTGGGCCTTTTCGATTCCGGTGCAGCCGCATTTGGTCACACGTTTTCTGACCGCGCGGGATGAGCGAACGATTCTCATTGCATTGCCGGTCTGCCTTTCCGCGGGTCTGGTGATATACGCGTCAACAGTCCTGGTGGGCCTGCTGGGTCGTTTGGCTGCACCTGAGCTGGACAGTGGTGCTTACTACTATATCGAGCTTGCGCGCGGGCAACTGGGCCCATGGCTGGGCGCGTTCGCACTGGCGGGTATTGCGGCGGCAGCGCTCTCGACTTGTTCGACAGCTCTCATTATCACAGGCCAGCAGCTGTCACGTGAGGTGTATCAGAAATGGTTGGTGCCCGCTGCCGATGAGCGTGAATCGGTTCTGGCTGCCCGACTCGCGGTGTTTGTGGTGGGCATGGTGGCCTATGGGATCGCCTATTTTCAGCTCCTCAACATTTTCTGGCTGGTCGTGCTGTCGGCGTCGCTGCTGGCATCCATTTTCTTCGTGCCCATCTTTGCCGGATTCTTCTCAAAAACTGCCAGTGCTCAGGGTGCGCTGGCTTCTATGCTTGCGGGTGGTGCCACTTCCCTGGTGGTATTTGCGGTCAACGAGGCGCTGGATGCGCACTATTTCGTCAGCGAGCTCTTCGCCGGGCTGCTGGCCAGTGGCTTGGCGATGTGGTTGGTGAGTCGTATGCGGCCGGCGCCTGCCGAGGAACGACAGGTGCTGCAGGCATTGTCGCTGGACTGAGTTATCTAACTGCTATCGTCAGCCTTGAGCAGGTCATCCAGCGCGCTGCGTACCTGGTTCAGCCACAAGTCCGCCACGGTCTGACCGGCCGGCAAATCGGTCCACGGCCGTCGATAGGCAATGCGTGCACGTGCCCTGCAACTCGCGAAAGCCGCGAAAATGGCCGCTCTTGACCGATCGCGGAGATTAGAATCGCCGTGAGGAAGCCATCTGGTTAGGTACCTGAGCCGTCATGCCACAAATCCTCTATTCGAACCCAAAGCCCGACGGTTCTGTCGACTATTGGTTGGTCGAGAATCTTTGGACGCTCGCCCAGGGGCTGCCAGTTGTTCGTCGGAAGATTGCTGATTTGCCGGGCTTCGACGAAGTGCAGTGGTTTGGCGGTCCCAAAGAGGTCCAGCCAACCTGTCGCGCGGTCACCGAACACGCACGCCAGATAATGATGGCAGACCTCAGCCATCCGTTGATTCTGTCCGCAGAAGGTGAGGTATGGGACGGTATGCACCGCGTAGCAAAGGCATACCTGGAGGGTATCGATGGACTTGACACTGTTCAGTTCCCCGAGAATCCGCCGCCCGATGGCACAATAGCTATGTCAGCCTGCGTAAACGCATTCGACATGTTGATGTGAAACCAGGTCGTACGGCCTTTATTGCAATCTGCAGGACTTCGCTGCTCCTTGATAGTCATTGTTACTTGGTAGCGACCTCACTTACTCAGTCGATCAGCAGCTAGAAACTGACCGTCAACATGTGGTCAACCTGTCGGCTGCAGAGGTTGAGAGCCTTGGAAATGCGGCAGATTCAAATCCCACCCTCTCCGCCAGTAATGGAAGCGGCCCCCCAAAGTGGGGGGCGCTTTCACTACCGATGATGGCATAGGGGTTCGAACCCACGATCAAACAATCGGGTTCGACAAATTCGCGGAGCGAATTTGGCGGCGCGTACTGCGCCCCGCATGGGTGAGCGGCCGTACCCGGGCGCGAATAGATCCCACCCTTTCCGGCACTTCTACCGGTGTGAAATCTCAATAGAAGCGTGACACATTCAGCGCTTTTCTAAAGGCCGGGTGGAGGGGACAGCAATGACGAAGGCCGATCGGTCGTGAATCGTCTCTGCCGAATCGCCGACGTCATACCTTGGGTGCGCCTTTTGGCGCCACGCGGTTCGCCGTGTATCGAAAAAGTCGAATGATTGGTCCCGAGAATACTGCTGTTACCGTCTCTTCAAGTCAGAGATGCTGAGCGTCCAGTCGCAGCTCGATACGCGAATCCAACCGCCTGTACTCATGGAAAGAGGCCTCGCATGGTCACCTTCAAACTGAACAACAATCCAGTCCAGGTCGATGTGGATGCGGGCACTCCGCTGCTGTGGGTATTGAGAGATTCACTGAAGAAGTTTGGTACCAAGTACGGCTGTGGCCGGGCCTTGTGCGGCGCGTGCACGGTGCACCTGGACGGCGCGCCCGTCCGTGCGTGTGTTGTGCCGATCGAAGCCGTGGCCGATCGCAAGGTGACCACGATCGAAGGGTTGGGCGAAGGCGGCCAACATCCACTCCAAGCTGCCTGGATTGCTGCGGACGTCCCGCAGTGCGGGTATTGCCAGTCCGGCCAGATCATGAGCGCGGCGGCGCTGCTGGCGTCTAACCCGGATCCGAGAGACCCGGAAATTGACGTCGCGATGCGCGGCAACATCTGCCGATGCGGCACCTACGACAGGATACGGCGGGCAATCAAAGATGCCGGCCAGCGAATGCGTGCCGGCCGGTCCGGCCAGGCCACGGCCGCAGACCCGCGGAAGTCACGGGCATGACGCTGAACCGGCGACAGTTTCTGCGGTCGAGTGGGGCGGTCGCACTTACGGTCGCCATTGCTGCTCCATGGCGGGCCGGTAACGCGTCGACCTCAGCGACTGCTAACGCTTACCTGCGCTTCGACGCCAGCAACCGAATCACCGCCATCTTGCCCACCAGTGAGATGGGGCAGGGCACCCACACGGGGCAATTGATGATTTTGGGCGAGGAGTTGGGTGTGGAGCCATCATCCATCGCGGTCGAATTGCCAATCCGCCCATCGGAACCATACCGTTTGTTCTTCGGCCAGATGCGGAGTGTCGGTTCGTATGGTATTCGCGCCTGGCACGATCCGCTGCGCAAAGCCGCCGCTCAAGCACGCAGCGTGTTGCTGCTGGCTGCCAGCGACCGCTGGAACGTGCCCTTGCAGGAGCTCGACGCGGTCGATGGTCATGTCGTGCATGCGTCGACGAACCGGCGCCTGGCCTTCGGTGAGCTTGTTGAGGCCGCGCTAGCGCTACCGCTGCCTGCCGATCCGCCACTGCGCCCGGCGTCTGAGCGTCGCGTGACCGGACGCGCCCTGCGCCGTGTGGATACACCAGCGAAGGTCGACGGCACCGCCGTATTCGGAACGGATGTCGACGTGCCTGAAATGCTGCACGGTGCGGTGCGGATGAATCCAGTGTTTGGCGGCGCGGTCAGCCGCTATGACGTCGACAGCGTCGCCGATTTACCTGGCGTCGAGCAGGTTGTCCCGGTGCCAAACGGTGTCGTCGTCGTAGCCGACACCTGGTGGAGAGCGAAACAAGCGGCGGATGCACTGGATATAGAGTTCGGTGAAACGCCGAACGATGCCTTGGACTCCACCAGACTGAGCGATGCCATGCGAGAAGGCTTTGACGGCGAAGTTCCAGCCGTCATTCGCCGTGGCGACGCGGAGTCGGGTCTTCAAGACGCGTCGCGGAAGATCGAGGCGACCTACGAGGTGCCATTTCTCACCCACATCTGCATGGAGCCGATTGTGTGCACGGCGCACACGCGTAAGGATCATGTTGAGCTCTGGATGCCAACCCAGGGCCAAGACATTATTCGCATGACGGTCGAGCGTGTGCTTGGATTCGGCAACGAGCAGATGACGTTGCACACGACTTACCTGGGCGGTGGTTTTGGTCGAAAAACCCATGGTGAAATCGCTGAACAAGCGATGCTGGCGAGCCGGGCCGTTGGTCGTCCTGTAAAAGTGATGTGGTCGCGGGAGGACGACATTCAACAAGGCTACTACCGGCCGATTATGATGGCCCGGCTGCGGGCAAGCCTCAACCAGCAAGGTCGCATCACGGCCATGCATGCGCAGCTGTCGGGTCCGCAGATGGGCCAAACGTTTGAGCACATCACGGTTCAGAACAACAACGACATGTTCTCCGTCGCTAGCCTGATTGACCAACCCTACACGGAGAACTTCGCGCTGGATCACCGACATCTCGATGTGCCGATGCCCCTTTCCCCATGGCGTGCGGTTTCAAGCTCGCAAAACGGCTACTTTCTGGAAGCGTTTCTCGACGAATTGGCGCATGCGGCCAACCAGGATCCGGTCGCATTTCGTCGCGCGCACTATGCCAATCACCCGCGCCATCTTGCCGTACTGAATCGAGTAGCCGAAATGGCCCGGTGGGACCGGCCCGCGCCAGCGGGCCGATATCGGGGAGTTGCGGTGGTGGCGAGCTACGGTAGCGTCGTCGCGCAAGTCGTGACCTTGCGTATGGTCGCTGACCAACCGACCGTGGAACAGGTCCACGTAGCGATCGACTGTGGCCGTGCGATCAACCCGGATTCGGTCGAGGCCCAGATGAGAGGTTCAGTGATCGAAGGCCTGGCAGTGGCGTTGCGGCACGAAGTTCCCATCGCCGACGGACGGGCGCAGCGCTCCAATTTCCACGACTATGCGCCACTGCGCATCGACGAGCTCCCGGAGATCGAGGTAGGCATCGTGGACACCGGTGCGCCGCTCGGGGGTGTTGGCGAGCCGGGCATACCGCCGGTGGCTCCGGCACTTGTCAACGCCATTTTTCAAGCTACCGGTGAGAGGATTCGCCGGCTGCCGTTGTCCCGGGCTAGGGGCTGATAAACCGCACAATCAAGTCAATGGACCGGGGGTTCGTCCAATCATCATTGAACGCGTGCAGCGATTCGGCGGGCTTTTGACCGGTCAACTTACGGTCAACAAATCACCGGAATGCACTGGGTAGTCTGGCGATGTGGTAGGTTCGAATCCCACCCTCTCCGCCAGATTTAAGTAGATCCCTGTCATGGGATTCGAACCCTCGCTTCCTATCCCGTGTCACGCGTGTGTTGATCGATGTCGCGATAGATCTTCCATCCGGCATCGGTGCGACGAAATACGACAAAAGAGCGCACCGCGTCCTGGAACGCTTCACCCGTGTCCCGGTTAGTGCCGTCGATCCAGACGAGGCTGACGTCGATGATCAGGTCACCGTGAAAGAGGTATTCCTCGTGCTGGGTCGTCACGTCGAAGTCGTATTGGCCCAGCCGGGGCTCGAAATAGCTGCGGATCGCATCCGTACCCCGAACTGCATGCTTTTCGTTGATATAAAGCGTTGCGTCCGGAACATAGAGTTCGAGCAGGTTGTCGATGTTGCCAGACTGATAGGCCGCGAGCCACGCGTTTGTGATATCGCGGATCGCCTGGACATCTTTCATTCGCTCCTGAGGGATGTCCGATTCAGTCGCGAGCCCGGGAGCGGCTAGCAGCAATAGTGATAACAGCAGGATGCGAATCCTCATATCGACTCCACATAACTATTTCGATTGGCTCAGGGTCGCCTGAACCTTAGCATCCGGTTACGCTGGTCCTCCATGTAAAGACAACGCGCGGCAATTACGTTGCAGCTTCTGCTCCCGATTATGGCGGCTACTTTCGCGGTGGCCATGATGACTTTGCCGATGCTCGGGGCCGGCTGGTTCTGGGATCTCGGCAATGCGATCGGTTTCGCCGCCCTCGCCGGACTGTTTTATTCATCGGTCGTTAGTTCGCGCCCGCTTGCGGTGCCAGCGCATCAGTTGCTTGGTTTCACCGTGCTGGCCATAACGGCGCTCCATGCCGGCTGGTTTCTGGTGGGTGATGCCGCGGTCGTGACCTACCTGAAAACGGACGGGCCCCTTTATATGTGGGCTGGTCTCGGCGGCGTGCTGTTGCTGATCGCGTTAACGCTGCACGGACTACCGGAATACCGTCGCAAGCTGCACGGGAGTCACCGCAGTTTTGGAACGTGGCATGCCTGGCTGGCCACCGCTGTGGTGGCGTTGACCGTCTGGCACGTGATTGGCAGCGGGCACTATTTGTCGCAGTGGTATCAGGGTGCCGTGTTGTTACTGATCGCGACCTATGCGTGCTTCGGGCGGCGTTTGGCGGTGGGGTCCGGCGCCGTGAGCCGGTCGACGACCGGGCAATTTATTCTGATGAGCGCGGTGGCGAGCCTCGTATTCGCATTGATCAGGAACCTACCCGAATGAAATGGGCGACGTTTGCGATTCTCGTAGCCGTCGTGCTGCTAGTCTGGCAGGGGACGCCCGCGCCTGTGGCGAAACCAGACATCGACCATCACTGGGGCAGCCCGCAGCCGATCCTGCCGATGACCTTCGCGCATGCCGATCACGGCGCCGAAAACTGCACCACTTGCCATCACGACTACATAGATGACACGGGTCCCGGAACCTGCATGAATTGTCATGTGACCGACGCGGAAGTGAGCCCGCTGTTGCGTGAACAGTTCCATGACCTGTGCATGGGGTGCCATGTCGAGACGCGGGGCGAGGGCGAGGTCGCCGGTCCGCCACGACGTTGCATTGATTGCCATCTGGGTGACGACTTGCCGTAGTGCTGATCAGATCGCTGTCGCCAGATGTAGGTCCTGCAGGTCGAGCTGCGGTAACCGGCGCCGGTCGACCCAATTGACAATCGTCGTCATGGCCTCGCGCTCCGGCCGCACCCGGTGCGGCGCCAGGTCGAAGATCCCGAGCCCGCGCGCGGCGGCCTGCACGAACGACTGACTGTCGCGCAACGTGGCCACCACCGGAATTTCCAGGCGCGCGAGGAACCGCGACAACATGACATAGCTGTTCGTATTCCGGCGCACGCGATTTGCCACGATGCCAAGCTGACTTTCATTCGCATCGAACTGCACATCCAACAAGAGCCGGTGGATAAAACGCGTCGTCGAGTACATGTCGATTTCAGAAGGCAGCACCGGGATCAGGATGCTGTCGGCATCGTGCACATGCAGGTAAAGCTCATGCAGGCTGAGTCCCGCCGGCAGATCTGCAATGACCAGGTTGGATTGAGGGTCGACCAGGCGGTTGGCCTCCCGCGGCGATGTGGCTTCGTCCACGGACACACCGACGATCTCATGACGGCTGACGGGTCGTTTCTCCAACCAGCGCATCGCGAACCCATTGGGGTCGTGATCCAGCAGGGTTGGCGGGGGTCCGGCGGTGGCGAAGGCACTGGCGAGGTTGGTCGCCAGCGTGGTCTTGCCGCAGCCGCCCTTCGTGTGCAGGACGGCGACCTTGTGGAAACGGGCTTCCCTACGCATACGCAAGCCACTCCTTGCTGCCTACGCGCCAAACCGTCTTCTCCAAGCGTCCAATTGCGACTGCTATCAGCGGTTTACGGGCTGTTCCTGAATTACCGCGGAATCATTGCGCTTTGACTGAGGCTTGTCAATGGAGTTGGAAGTGGCCCTCCATGGCCGCGATGAAACCCTCGAATGCGGCGTAGTTTTCGGCGATGAACTCAACCTGCAGGCCGCGCTGCGCGGCACCATTCGCGGTGACGGGCCCGTAGCAGGCGATCGTGAGATCGTCGAGAACCCGACGGTCGTCACCGAGCAGGGAGAGCAGGGCATCGATCTCGGCCACGCTGGTGAAGGCGATCAGGTCGAGCTTCCCGTCGAGGATCATCCGGAGTTCGGTGTCGAGCCCTGCAGTCACCCGGCGTGTGGCGTAAGCGGGAACTCGCTCGGGTTTCATGCCGATGCCCTGAAGCAGGGCGACGTAGTCCGGGATCACCGACGGCTCTGCCATGCCGATGACTTCCGGGACTGGCAGCAGGATACTGGCGTTGGTTTCGCCGCGCCGGTGGAGTTCTTCCACGACGCCGCGTGTGCTGGCGGCGCTCGGCAGCAGGTCGACGGCAACACCCATTTCCTCCAGTGCGCCGGCGTCGTTGCCGAGTGCACTGACCCGCGTCTGCGACAGCACCTGAGTGTCGAGTCCCAACGCATCGAGGCGGTCGAAGAACGCTTCTATACCATTGCGGCTGGTAAACGATATCCAGTCATAGCCGGACAGACTGCGAATTGCGGTGTCCAACTGCGAGTAGTCCTGCAATGGTTCGATCGCGATCGTCGGCATCCATACCGGCAACGCACCGTGGCGCACGAGCAGACCCGCGAGTTTTGATGCGTAGTTTCGCGGCGCGCAGAACAGTACGCGTTTGCCATGGAGCGGCAGGTCTGCCGACGCAATCAGCGTTCTGTCTCTTGGCATCGGCCGATAGCTCCCTGGACCTTTCGGCAATGAGTCCGGCAACTACTATAATTGACCCGGAGTCTCGATACGCGGGGTGCAGCGGTGGAATATGACCTGATCATCGTCGGTGCGGGCCCGGGCGGCTGCATGGCGGCGCGTAAAGCCGCGCGCGACGGCCTCAATGTATTGATTATCGAAAAACGGAAAGAGGCGGGCATGGTGACCCGCTTCTGCAGTCGCCTGTTGCGCCTCGGTGAGGGCGGATTCGCGTCGGACAAGGTCATCACCGACGTCGACATGGACAAGGCTACCTGTACGATCGAGGTCGGCGCCCCTGGCAAGCATTTTGTGCACATGCATGGCGTGCCACCGGAAGCGTCCTTTGCCTACACCGGTGAGCTGGATCCCTGCTTCAATGAATCCTGGCTGTCGCCGGCAGGCGTCAATCTGGATCGCGATGCCAATTGCCGCACGATCGACGGCTTCGTGATCGACAAGGAGGTCATGTTGCGGGGCATCCTCATGGAAGCGGCCGACGCCGGCTGCAAGATCCAGGGCGCGACCAAGTGTCTTGAAATCGAAGATACAGACGACGGCGTGCGCCTTAAGGTGAAATCCCCGGCGGGCACGGAAACCCTGCGCGCAAAGCGTGCGATCGTCGCGGACGGCTCGTTTTCTGCACTCGCGGAGCAATTGGGCTTCAACGAAGGACGCGGGCCCGGTCCCGGGCGATTGCGGTTCATGAGCTTTATCCTGGACCGCTGCAACATGCCGTACCGGGAAATGCGGCGCATGCACTGTGCGCAACCCTCGGTGCACAGGGGATTTCTGAATGTTGGTCCGTGGCCGCCGGGTCTCTGGGAGCTGAGCTGTTCAGCACCCGTGTCGAGCACGGTCAGGCTGCCGCAAATCATCGAGGAGTTCCTGACTAACTCAGCGTTCAGCTATATCTTCGAGGGCGCCAACATCCTCGACCGGCAAGGCTGCAGCATGGATCTGCGTCCGCCGGTGCGCGAAGCTGCGCGCGGCAACGTGATTTGTGTGGGTGATAATCTCGCGTATGCCGAAGTGGCGATCAAAGGTGCGATTGGCTGCGGTTTCAAGGCCGCGGAGGCGACGGCGCTGTCGCTCGACGGCAAGGACGGCAATGCAGCCTACAACGACTATTGGACGCACGCCTTCAACTTTTTCAGCCCCGAGTACAACAAGCGCGCCGTGCGGTTGCCGTCGATCCCTGCGGTGCTCGACGACGACGAGACGGATACGTTGTTCCGCTGGTTCGCGGATCAGGGCGTTTCCGGTCTGCCGCAGGACATCCTGCCGGACAACCGTGCGCAGCTCGCTGAGGACCTGCCGGAAATAACCGCCAAGCTGTTCTCCCGCGGCAAGCGCAAGGGCGCGCCGGCGGCCGCCTGATCGCCGCTTGCGGGTCACGCGCTCCCCTCCGATCCCGACGAGACAATCGCGTTGCTTTGCAGCAGTTCCCTAGCTGTGAAGCGGTTCGCGGCGCGTTAACCAAATGCGGCGTAGCTTCGGGCGTCTGTGCCTCGAGGTGTCGCATCATGGTCAGATTCAATCGCCGGATCAGCAATTTCGTCATTTCCGCTTGTATCGCCGTCGCGCTTGCCAGCGCCGCGCCCGCCGCCGTTGCTGATGATGGCGCGACCGCGAACAACGGCTGGCCGCAATGGTTGGCGGATGCCATGGGTGAGGAGAACCTCCGGATCCGTATCAGGAAAGTCGTGCTCGAAGACGGCTTGATCAAGACCAGGATGGCCGGCAAGGCGGCGGGTAAACCACAGCAGATCGACGGCGGCTGGTACCTGCCGCGCGACATCGGGACCGGCGCACCGCTCGAGTGCTGGGCATTCACGGCCAGCGTCGATCCCGCGACGATTGCCAACACCATCGCTGAGCAGATCTTGTCGGCCAGTCAGCAGGCCAACGGACCGCTGGTCGATCGCAGCCTGTATTTTGTTGATGCCGGTGCCATCGACGGGGCTCCCTTTCTCGCGCTGGAGTGGATCTACTCGGTCGGCGAAGAGCCTGAGGTCCGTGTCGGTCTGGCCAAGGTCAGGGTCGCGGTGAAGGATGAATTCAGCTTTGCCTGCGCGCACAACTTCGTTGGCTACCGCGAAACTTTCGCGCTCGCGTTCGAACACTTCGTGCGTGAAGCCAAGGTCAAGAGCAGCGAACCAGCGCCCTATTATCAGGAGATCTTCGTACAACGCCTCGGCGAACAGCCGATCGGTGTATCGCTGTCTACGTTCACGCTCGATGAAGACGGTGACACGCGCATCGAAATGATGGAGACCTCGCTCATTCCGGTGGATGGCGCCACGCTCGCCACGTCGGATACGTGGTTCTTCGGCTGGTCGAGTCCAGATGGCCGTTTGATCAATCAGCGGGTGGCCAAATCGGAAAATGGGGAGTTGACGATGAACCTGGCGCTCGATCCGCTCGACGCCGGGCTCTGGGGCGTTTCCGGCACCTTCCAGGGTAAGGAGATCGCACACGAGATTGTGCATGACAGCGCGCCCATGTCGGAGCTTGGCCAGATGCTGGCCGTGCAGGATTTGTTGGCGGACGGCGACCGGGTATCGACCAGTGTCCCCGTATGGATGCCAGCTGCTGATCCGACCGGTTTCATCGAGGCCGAGGTCGCACTTGAACCCGAGGGGCGGGAGGACGGACTCGGTCGGCTGACGATGGGGCCGTTGTCGATCGATGCCCGATTCGATCCATCCGGCTCGCTGATGGCCGGCACGCTGCAGGCGGGCGCGGCGCAGCTGGTGCTGGAACGAGTCTGGGTCAACGGCACACTGCCATAGGCTGAAATGCGCAGGACGCTCTCGCTGCTCGCTGCCGCCGCGACGCTTTGGGTCGCAACGCCGGCCTCGGCGGCAAGAGATGACCCCGGCCTTTATCTGTTTCGGATACCGGTTACGTCCGCGTCCAAGAATGCATCGCTCAGCGACCTGATTGAGGCCGATCTCGAAGTCCCGGATGCGGCTCGCCTGGTTCGGCGCCTCGGCGACACCAGCGTGTCGGTGGTCGCTGTTCAGGACGGTGTCGTTCGGATTGCGTTTGGAGCTGACGAGACGTTTCGCGGCGAACCCGATTCTGCCGATCTCGCCGCGACCTTCGTGGTGGACTACGATGAAGAACCGGTTGCGATTCTGAGTGACGAACTTCAAGTCACGTACGGTGATGAGCCCCCGATCGACGCACTGATCGAGTTTGTCGATGCCACGATCGCGACCAAGACCTACCGGCGCAGTTTTGACCTGGCCTCACAGGTGGCCAATAGTCTCGAAGGCGACTGCACTGAACATGCCGTGCTGCTGGCCGCGCTGGCCCGCGCGCTGGGTCGGCCCGCGCGCGTCGTCTCGGGCATCATGCTCGTGGAGACGTCGGGGGAGCTGCTCGCGTTCGGGCACGCCTGGGCCGAGGTCTACGATGGGGCGGGGTGGCGCGTTGCGGATGCGACGCGGCCGGAACGCGATTTGGCCGATGCGCAAACCTTCTACCTGCCCCTGAATGCCCTCGACAATGAAGGGCCGGGTTATGCGCTGCAGTTGGCTGAACTGATCACGATCTATCCCGCCCGGATCGACCGGGTCCGCAGCGTCGAAGCGGCGGTGTCGATGCGCTAACGCCTGCGCGCCCCGCCCCGCCGTTCGTCGGGGTGCCTGTTTCCACCATCAGATTTCCCAGAAACGTAGCCTCGGTCAGATCGGCTTTTCTGTGCTGCGAAAAGTAAAGTAGGATTTCGGGTTTGTCGCGGCTCCCGGCCGCCGCACTGGCGGCCATGGCGATTGGTGCGACGCTGTATTCGAGTATCCCGATGACCCGTTCGATTGTTTTGTTCGTCGTTTTCGCGCTCGCCTGGCTGCTGTGGTCTGGCCTGTACAAGACCCTGTTGCTGGTGCTCGGTGTCCTGTCCTGCGGCCTGGTGGTCGTGCTTGCCCGGCGCATGGAATTGACTGAAACCGGGGCTGTAACGCTGGGGCTTCTGCCGCGAATCCCGCGCTACTGGGGCTGGCTGTTCGTGGAGATCGTCAAGTCGAACATCGAGGTCGCCCGCGTCATTCTCGATCCGCGGCTGCGCATCCAGCCGCAGGTGGTGGAAATCGACGCGGAAACACGCACCGATGCGGGGCAGGCAATTCTTGGCAACAGCATCACGTTGACGCCAGGCTCGGTCACACTGGATGTATACGACGGCAAACTCACCGTTCATTGCCTGACCGATGCGGGGGCCGCTGCTTTGCGCGCGGGTGAGATGAACCGCCGGGTACGTGACGTTCTGGGAGGCTGACGGTGTTCATCACGGTTTCAATTGCGATCCTCGTAACGATGGCGTTGGCCATCATTCGTGCGCTCCGCGGTCCGAGCATCTACGACCGGATCCTCGCGGTAAACATGTTCGGCACGAAAACGGTGCTGCTGGTTTCGGTGGTGGCTTTCCTGTTCGGGCGGCCGGACTTCCTCGACCTGGCACTGGCCTATGCCCTGATCAACTTCATCGGCGTGCTGGCGGTGCTCGAATTCTTCCAGAGCAGATCCTTACGCCGCGAACTCGGGGCGGCACAACAACGGGATTCGCTATGAGTCTGTTTCTCGACCTTGGCAGCTGGGTGCTGTTTGGCATTGGCAGTTTGCTGTTGTTCATCGGCGCGCTGGGTGTGTTACGCCTGCCGACGCTGTTCACGCGAATGCACGCGGCCAGCCTCACCGAGTCGCTCGGCACGATTGCGGTCCTGACGGGCATCATGCTGCAGGCCGGGCTGACGCTGGCAACCATGAAGTTGCTCGCGATCCTCCTGTTTCTGTTGCTGACCAGTCCGACCTCGTCATACGCGCTGGCCAACGCGGCATTGCTGGCGCGCAACCGGGATCAAACGCGCGAGCAGGCCGATCGCAAATGACCATTCTGCTGGCCGTCTTCCTGCTGACCATGCTGGTCATCACTGCGGTTGCGATCGTGCGAACGCGTGACCTGTTTGCCGCGGTGATGTTGCTCGGTATCTTCAGTTTGCTGATGGCGGCGAATTTTTTCGTGCTCGACGCGGCCGATGTCGCTCTGACGGAGGCCGCGGTCGGAGCCGGCATTTCCACAGTTCTGTTTCTCGGCGCCCTGGCGCTGACCGCCGCGCGCGAACGCGAAAGCGGCGACAGTCGTTGGTTACCGCTCGTGGTTGTTGTAATTATGGCCGCGACGGTGGTGTACGCGACCTTCGACAAGCCGGCACTCGGCGATCCCAACGCGCCGGTGCATCAGCATGTTGCACCCTGGTACCTGTCGGAAACGCCCCGGCTGATCGATATTCCCAATGTGGTTACCGCGGTGCTTGGCAGTTATCGTGGCTATGACACGCTTGGCGAGGTTTTCGTGGTGTTCACCGCCGGGATCGCGGTGTTGTTTCTGCTTGGTAGCGGTCGGCCCGGTGAGCTCTTCAGCCGGCCGCCGGATGAGCTCAGCACCGGTGGTCTCAAGCATCACCTGATTCCGCGCGTCGTGGGCAAGCTGCTGATTCCTTTTATCATCCTGTTTGGACTCTACGTGCAGTTCCACGGTGAGTACGGGCCTGGCGGTGGCTTCCAGGCGGGCGCGATTATAGCCGCGGGTGTCATTCTTTATGCGCTGCTGGAAGGCGAGACGCGGGCGCTCGCTGCGCTGCCGGAGTCCGCGCTGAAAGTGATGGTGATTGGTGGCGCGTTGTTGTACACGCTGGTGGGAGTGGTTTGCATGTTGATGGGCGGCAATTTCCTCGACTACTCCGTACTGTCGACGAATTCGGTGGCCGGCCAGCAGCTCGGCATCATTTTGATTGAAGCCGGCGTCGGTCTGGCCGTGACCGGCGTGCTGCTGAGTATCTTTCACGCCTTCGCCGCGCGTGCCACCGCCTGAACGAGCAACGTATGCAATTACTGGGGCTCTACAATTACTGGGTGTTCGTTGTGCTGCTCATGATCGGCTTCTATGCCGTGATCGCAAAGAGCAATCTCATCAAGAAACTCATCGGGCTGTCGATCTTTCAGGCGGCGGTGTTCTTGCTCTACATCTCCATGGATAAAGTGGAAGGTGGCACGGCGCCCATTATTCAGGCCGGCGTGCCCGATCAGATCTACTCCAATCCTCTGCCGCAGGTGCTGATCTTGACCGCGATCGTGGTCGGGATCTCCACCATGGCACTCGGTTTGGCCATTGTCGTTCGCATCAAGGAAGCCTACGGCACGATCGAGGAACACGAAGCGGCTGCGATGGACAGCGAGGCGTGACTCTAACCGCGCAACTGCCGGCACTACAGGTTGTCTTGCCGATGCTGACCGCGCCGCTGGTCGCTTTCCTGCGGCTGCCGCAGCTTTCCTGGCTGGCAACGACGGTCGCCAGTGCGACCGCGTTCGGCATTGCGGTACTGCTCACGCAGGCCGTGCTCGGGACCGGTACGCTGGACTATGCGATGGGCGGCTGGCCGGCACCGTACGGCATTGCGCTGGCGATCGACGAATTCGGGGCGCTGTTGCTGCTGATCGTCACCGGTGCGTCAACCATTGCATTGCTGGCTGGCAAAGCTTCGCTGGACCAGCAAATCGAATCGGCCCGGCAACCGCTGTTCTACGCCGGCTGGTTACTGGCGTTGGCCGGTCTGTCCGGCATTGTGATGACCGGCGACGCCTTCAACATCTTTGTCTTCATGGAAATCTCGTCGCTGGCTGCCTACATGCTGGTGGCCGGCGGGCCGGACCGTCGCGCGCTCACCGCGGTCTTCAAATATCTGATCATGGGGACCGTCGGCGCGACCTTCTATCTCATCGGCATCGGCCTGGTCTACATGATGACGGGCACCCTGAATCTTGCCGATATGGAAGCGCGCATTGCCGAAGTTGCCGACCTCAAGCCGATTCTCGTTGCTGCGGGCTTCATCACTATCGGCCTCGCGTTGAAAGCCGCGGTGTTCCCGCTGCACGCCTGGCTGCCGAACGCGTATACGTTTGCACCACACGCCGTCACGGTTTTCCTGGCGGCCTGCTCGACGAAGGTATCGCTCTACGTCCTGCTGCGGTTCGATTTCTTCGTGTTCCAGGGCAACCTCGAAAGGCACGACGTGCAGTTCGCGGGGTTCCTGCTCCCGCTGGCGTTGCTGGCGATCCTGGTCGGCTCGCTCGCGGCGGTGTTCGAGCGCAACCTGAAACGGCTACTGGCGTATTCATCGATTGCCCAGATCGGTTACATACTGCTCGGCGCGAGCTGTGTCAGTCTGCTGGGGCTCACGGCCGGTATCGTGCATATGTTCAACCATGCGCTTGCCAAGGGCGCACTGTTTCTTGCGGTTGCCTGCATCGGCGTGCGGCTGTCCCGTCTGTGGGTCGACGATCTGGCGGGACTGGCCCGGCAGATGCCCTGGACGCTGGCGGCCTTTGTGGCCGGTGGTCTGAGTCTGATCGGCATTCCCGGCACTGCCGGCTTTATCAGCAAGTGGTACCTGATCAGCGCGGCGCTCGAACAAGGGCTCACCGGTGTACTGACCATTGTCGTGATCGTCGTCAGTTCGCTACTGGCGGTGGTCTATATCTGGCGCATCGTCGAAGTCGCGTACTTCGGCAGTCGGGACGCGCAGTCGCCGCCCGTCTCCGAGGCGCCGTTGTCGCTGTTGTTGCCAACCTGGTTCATCGTGATCGCCAACGTGTATTTCGGCCTGGTGCCGGCCTTGCCCGTTGACCTGGCCAGCGCGGCGGCGCGCTCACTGCTGGGGCATTTGCTGTGACCGGCAACTGGCAGATACTGGCGGCCGTTCTGCTGCCGCTGCTTGGCGCAATCGGGATCGCCGCGACCGGTACAAGGCCCAACCTGCGCGAAACGGTCACCTTGGCGACGGCTGGTGCCCTCACGCTGATCGTGTGGTCGCTGCTGCCGGCGGTGCTGGCCGGCGGGCGACCAACCGCCGAATTGTTTCGCCCGCTCGCTGATCTGCCGATTGCATTCGAGGTCGAGCCACTCGGTATGCTGTTTGCCGCGCTGGCCTCCCTGTTGTGGATCGTCAACTCGGTCTATTCGATCGGGTATATGCGCGGCAATCAGGAAAAGCACCAAACCCGCTTCTATGTATGTTTCGCGATCGCGCTGTCGGCGGCGATGGGCATTGCGTTTGCGGGCAATCTGCTAACGCTGTTCCTGTTCTATGAAGTATTGACCCTGTCGACCTACCCGCTGGTGGCCCACAAAGGCGACGCGGCCACGGTCCGCCAGGCGCGCGTGTATATCGGCATTCTGCTGGCGACATCCATTGGTTTGCTGCTGCCGGCGATCCTGTGGATATACAACGCGACCGGCACGCTGCAATTTACCTCCGGCGGCATCCTGGCCGGGCACATCGATGGGCCGGCGCTCGGTTTGTTGCTATTCCTGTGTGTGTTCGGCGTCGGTAAAGCAGCGGTCATGCCGGTGCATCGCTGGTTGCCCGCGGCGATGGTGGCGCCCACGCCGGTTAGTGCGTTGCTGCACGCCGTCGCCGTGGTGAAGGCCGGGGTGTTCACGATCACCAAATTGATCATTTATGTTTTCGGCATCGATTACCTGTTCGCCGAGCCGAGCGCCGGCTGGCTGATCTACGCGGCGGCTTTTACGGTGCTGGCCGCGAGCATCGTGGCGCTACGCCAGACCAATCTGAAGCGGCTGCTGGCGTATTCGACCATCGGTCAGCTTTCTTACGTCGTGCTTGCTGCTGCGATTCTGAAACCGCTGGCGGAGGTTGGTGCGGCCGTGCATATCGTGGCGCACGCGTTTGGCAAGATCACGCTGTTTTTCGCTGCCGGCGCGATTTACACCGCGTGCAAGAAGACTGAAATTGACCAGTTACGGGGGATCGGGCGGCGCATGCCCTGGACGATGGCCGCATTCACAATTGGCGCGTTGAGCATGGTCGGTGTGCCGCCGACCGCCGGCTTTGTTTCCAAATGGTTCATCCTTGCGGGCGCCTTCCAGTCCGACAACTTCGTCGCGATCTTCACGATTATCTTGAGCACCGCTTTGAACGCGGCGTACTTCCTGCCGATCGTGTTCCGCGCCTGGTTTCGGGAAGAAAACGTCGCGCCCCCGTCCAACCATGGTGAGGCGCCGTGGCCGGCGGTCCTGGCGCTGACCATCACCGCGTTCCTGACGCTGGCGTTTTTCGTCGGCAACCAACCGGTGCTCGACCTGGAATTGCAGCTCGTGAGGCCGCAACCGTGAACCAGACACCAACACCGCCTGATCGGCACGACAACGATCACTGGCTGGTCCGGCCGGCCACGATTCGTAAGCTCTGGATCGGTCTCGGCATCGTCCTGGCGCTGACCGTCCTGGCGCAGGCGCTGGTGCCGATAAAGGGCTATTTCGGGGCCGACGACTGGTTCGGCTTCGCGGCGTTATTCGGTTTTGGATCCTGCGTTGCGATGGTCGTCATCGCGAAGCTGCTCGGGGTGGTCGTGAAGCGCGACGAGCGGTACTACGATGATTGACTGGCTGCCACCCGGGCTGATCCTGCTCGCCGGCGCAGTGCTCGTGCCGCTGACGCGCGGCTGGTTGCGTACTGCGGTTGTGCTGGGCGCGCCGTTGGTGACGCTGTGGGCCATCTGGCAACTGCCCGACGGCGTGTCGCTGACGGCTCCGTTTCTGAAGTACGAGATCGAGCTGATTGAAGCCAGCGCGGTACGCCGCCTGTTCGCGACAATATTCGCGATCATGTCGTTTGTAGGCGGCCTGTATGCGTTTCGCCAGGCGCGCAGCTACGAGCTAGCCGCGGCACTGGCGTACGCCGCCGGTGCGGTTGGCGTGTGTTTCGCCGGCGATTTGATCACGCTGTTCCTGTTCTGGGAACTGATGGCGATTTTCTCCACCGTGATCGTGTGGTGCGGCGGGACGGAACGCTCCCGCGCGGCCGGCATCCGCTACGCCATCATGCACCTGCTCGGCGGCGTAATTCTGAAGGTTGGTATCGAAGGCGTGGTGATACACACCGGTTCGATACAACTGCAACCGATGCTGGCCACGAATTTCGACACCTGGATGATCCTGATCGGCATCCTGATCAACGCCGCCGCGCCGCCAATATCGGCCTGGCTGGCCGATGCCTATCCGGAGTCCAGTCCCACCGGTTCAGTGTTCCTGTCGGCCTTTACCACCAAAACCGCCGTGCTGGCGCTGATCCTGCTGTTCCCGGGCGAGCCCGTACTGGTTGGCGTGGGTCTGTACATGATCTTCTACGGCATCATCTATGCGTTGCTCGAGAACGATGCGCGCCGCATTCTGGCGTACTCCATTGTCAACCAGGTCGGCTTCATGGTCTGTGCCGTCGGGATCGGCACCCAGACCGCGCTGAATGGAGCGGCGGCGCACGCCTTTGCACATATCATTTACAAAGCCTTGCTCTTTATGAGCGCCGGCGTAGTTATCTACCGCACCGGCTTGAGTAAATGCTCCGATCTGGGTGGGTTGTTCCGCACCATGCCCATCACCACGGTCTGCGGCATCATCGGCGCGTTGGCCATTTCCAGCTTTCCGCTGACGTCCGGTTTCACGACCAAGACTCTGATTTCCGAGGCGGCTATTGGCGAGAGCCTGGCGCTGGTCTATTTCCTGCTCACCGCCGCGTCCGCCGGCGTGTTCCTGCACGCCGGCATCAAATTTCCCTGGTTCGTATTCTTTCAGAAGGATTCCGGTTTAAGGCCGAAAGACGCGCCGTGGAACATGACAGCAGCAATGCTGCTGTTCGCTACGCTGTGTATTCTGATGGGCGTTTTTCCCCAGCCGTTTTATGCGTTGCTGCCGTATCCGGTTGATTTCGACGCGTATCAGCCGGCCAAAATCCTCTTCTATCTGCAGTTGTTACTGTTTTCCGGGCTCGCGTTCTTCTTGCTGCTGCCCTGGATGCAGCGGACGCTGACCATTTCCCTCGATACGGATTGGCTCTGGCGCGTGCTGTTTCTCCGTGTCGCCGCATGGATTCTCCAGGGCGGTTCAACCGCCGGTCAGGTCCTCGTGTCCGCGGTTGGAGATCGCTTGGCTGCGCTTCAGCAATGGACCGGTCGACACTGGGGGAGAGACGGCGTCTTTGCGCGCTCCTGGCCAATCGGCACGACTGCGCTGTGGATCGCAATCCTGTTGTCGACTTACGTGCTGATCTACTACCGCTGAGTCGGGGCCCCGACGGCGTCGGCTGCCCGCGTGCTTCGGGTTTCTCGAAGCTTCCTATCGTCAGGAACAGCTTTTTCGAATCCGGCGACTCGCTTAGCCTAGCCGGAGTCACTGCAGCAAGCAGCCGTTCCCTGAATACAATGCACGCCAATTCACCAGCCACTAGTCTCCGAATCGACCACTCGCTCCGGGCATTTGTCGAGTCTAATGCCTTCAACGCCAGTATCCTGGTCGTGATCGTCGTCAATGCGGTAACGCTGGGTCTGGAGACCTCGTCTACCGTCATGGCGGCCGCGGGTCCGTTGCTGCAGGTAATCGATCGTGCGGCTCTGATGTTGTTCACCGTCGAGTTGGCCCTGAAGCTGTACGTGTACCGCGCTGATTTTTTCCGCCGCGGCTGGAACGTGTTTGATCTGGTTGTGGTATCCATCGCCTGGTTGCCTGCCGGCGGCCCGCTCTCGGTGTTGCGAGCTCTGCGTATCTTGCGAGTCCTGCGCCTGATTTCCCTGGTGCCGCAAATGCGCACGGTCGTGGGCGCACTGTTTTCCGCGCTGCCAGGGATGGCGGCGATCGTCGCGGTGCTGTTGCTCGTGTTCTACGTGGCCGCGGTAATGGCAACCAAGCTGTTCGGTGGCGACTTCCCGCAATGGTTCGGCAGCATCGGGGAGTCCATGTACACGCTATTCCAGATCATGACCCTGGAAAGCTGGTCAATGAGTATCGTGCGCCCGGTGATGGAGGTTTATCCGCTGGCTTGGGCATTTTTCGTGCCCTTTGTCATCGTCACAAGCTTCGCCGTGCTCAATCTTTTCATTGCCTTGATTGTCAACTCGATGCAGTCGGCGCATGTTCAGGACCGCGAGGCGGCCGCCGCCGCCGAACAACTGGCGCACGATGAGCGGCTGGAGATGCTCCGCGAGATTCGCGAGCTGCGGGCCGACTTGCGCGAGCTGCGGGCCTCTGAATCCGTGTCTCGAGAGGTCAAGCGCAAACGCTGACCACGCACGACCGTATGTGCAGGCATCGTCGCAATCCAGCCTCGTTCACACTGTGCTGCCGAGCTGGTAGCCCTGGCGAGTTGCCGCGAGCACGGAACGCGGCGCATGGCAGTCGCCGACGGTGTGCACGTCGACACCAAGTTCCTCCAGCGGTTCGCGCAGCGCATCGTTCGGCACTCGGGCGGTCGCGTAGCTGATTGCGGCCAGTTCGTCGATTTCTCGAATATCATCGTTGTACACGTTGACCAGTTCCAGTTTGCCTTCTTCCAGCCCGTTGGCATTCCTCGGCTCGTGGCACGTAATGATCTCGATATGCCGATCATGCAGGCGTTGGTAGATCTCCTGGCGATTCACCAGCGAGCAATCTGATGCAATTCGTTCGCGCGGCGTTACCAGGGTGACTTGTTCGAATAGCCCGGCGAGCCGTAACGCGGCCGCGTAGGTCATCTCCGTATGATCGCGGTCGAGCAGCATGATCCGGCCGCTTTCCCGACGGCTGCGGCCCGCCATGGACTGAATCAGCTCGCGAAGGTCCGGTAACAGGCCCTCGTCGAGGTAGTCAGCAGGCAGGAAGCTCGGTGGGCGCATAGTGGCGCCGGTCGCCAGCAGGACGGTATCGGGACGCAGCGCTGAGACGTCGGAGAGCGACGCGACCATGCCAAGCTCAAAGCGAACACCATGCCGTTTGCCCGCCAGGTACTGATAGTCATAGATGCTGCTGAGGTTCTCGCCGCCTGGCAGAGTGGCATGCAGCCGGGTTTTACCGCCCACTTCCTCACCACTACCAAGAACGGTCACGTCATGACCGCGGGCCGCGGCAATCCAGGCGGCCTCCAGTCCGGCAATGCCCGACCCAACAATGACGATCCGCCGTGACCTGGCGACGCGTGTTGGACGCCAGGCGACTTCGTCCGGCGTTGCGACTCGGGGGTTGTTGTCGCATTCGAGCCGGCTGCCGTCGATGATCGAGCGCCAGCAGGTGTTGCAGGAGACGCAGTAACGAATCTCACTTTCGCGACCGTGGTGAGCCTTGTCGGGCCAGGCCGGGTCGGTAATCAGTGGCCGGCCCAAGAACACGAGATCGGCCGTGCCCGTTTCGAGGGCCCGCTCGGCTTCGTTGGGGTCTGTAATGTAGCCAATCGCGCCGGTGGCAATTTCCGGCGCAGCGCTACGCAGCTCGCGGATCGAGTCGAGATACGGAGCTCTGGGGCCGTGCGCGGTTGGCAGGTGCGTCCACAACGAGTTGGCGTGCGCGCCCCAGACGAAAGTCCAGTAGTCGAGTCCGCCATGAGTACCGAGCCGCCCGGCAATCCGTCGCGCTTCGTCAAGGTCGATGCTGCCGGTGACACCGTCGTCGCCCGGGAGTTTCGCTCCGATGATGAAATCCTGGCCGCATTCGGCCCGGATGGCATCAATCAGCTCGCGCACGAATCGTGTGCGACCGTCGAGATCACCACCGTAGGCGTCTTCGCGGATATTCGACCAGGGTGACAAGAACTGGTGGAACAAATGGCCATGGCCGGCTGATAACTCCACACCGGACCAGCCCGCTTGTTTGAGACGACGACACGCGACTGCCCATTCCTCGATCAGTTGCCGGATTTCCGCGGCGCGGAGCACATGAGGCACGGTCCAGCTCAGATCATCCGGCAGAGCCGACGCGCCGACAGCTGCGTCATTACGCCCGACCTCGTGCCGGCCGCGGCCCGGATCCTGTACCTGTCCCAACAGCCGACAATCCTGCGACTCGACCGCTTCCGCCAGCCGGACAAGCGATGAATGACCATGGTCGTCATAGGCGCGTAGCCGGCCAGCATCACGATTGGTCGAAATCATCGCCAGTGGCTCGGTCACGATCATTGCTGCGCCGCCCCGGGCGCGACTGGCGTGATAGTTCACCAATTCGTCGGTCGCCCGCCCATCCCGAACGAACCGGGTCAGGATCGACGCATGAGCCACCCGGTTACGCAAGGTCCGGCCGGCCAGTTCCATTGGCTCAAAAAGTGTCGGGTAGGCAGTCATGTTGTCTGGCGCACCCGGTCACCGCGCCGGGTTGCGCCCAACATTATGCGTTTTTTGGCAGGTGACGCGCTTCGCAGCGGACTGTCAGGCTGCGCGATCGGTCTCGTTGTCGGACGGCAACTCGGCTCCGGCGGATTCGGCCTGTTGCTCGGCGTCGAGACTCTTGCGCAGGTGCCGACTGGGCGCATGGTGTGCTTCGAAGGCTCGCAGCACCGTCGCGATGAGCCGCTGGCGCGACGCGTCCAGCTCCCGGCACTCGACTTCGTCCGGTTGCCAGGCTTCGATTCTCGACGTCAGGTCGAGTCCGGCTTCATCGGCGGCGCGCTCCAATGCGTACAGGCGCTCCTTCACACACCAGAGTTCGGCGGTGAGCTCCAGCAGCATACTGATGGTTTCATCGGTGCCGTTGCCCGGATAGAAACGCGGCCGCTTGCCGCGCAGTTCCATGTTTATTCGTGACATGCGGTTTTCCTCACTCTATTTCCAGCTACCGAAGGCATACCAGCGCAGGTCTTCTGTCAGCGTGCCGGTGTGTTCGTCGAAGCGCGGTGTCGTCTCGATTTCCTTGCGAAACGTTGCCTCATTCGTGTAGGTGTAGCGGGGCGCGACGAACTCGCGATAACGATCCCGAGCAAAGCCCGCCCGCTGGCACAAATCGCGATTGTCCTGATCGCGGTAAGTCTTGTAGTAGGGCTCGTTGTTGTAGTAACTGTCCCAGTCCAGATAGAACTGATCATAGGGGCCGAGGCTGGCATTCGGTGGCAGTTCCATATTGAGCAACAGGCCGCCCGGCTTCAGTACCCGGAATGCTTCACTCAGGAAGAGATGAATGTCCTTGAGTGGCAGTTCATGCAGGAACATGGAAGAGAAGACGACGTCAAATTCATTGTCGTCGAACTGCATCGCCGTGGCGTTCATCTGCGTGAAATTGACGTCTGCGTCGAATCCCCGCGCCCGCGCGGCCGCGTAGCGCAGTACGGGCGCGCTCACGTCAATGCCATGCACGTCGGCCTCAGGAAACGTCAGTTTCCAGGGGACCGTGTTGTGTCCCACGGTGCAGCCGCAGTCAAGGATCCGCGCCGGGCTGAAGTCGGGGAATTTCAGGCGCAAGTAGTTGGCCATGGTCCAGCCGATATCATCGATGTTGCGTCCCATCTGGTTGAACGCAAACACGTTGATCGAGTTGTCATAGATTGCGCCAGCGGCCACGTCGTCAGCCGCGTATTCGGAGTGGTAGCTGCCGGGCGCCAGATGCACGTCGATGTTCGCCACGTTCCGGGGCACATCGAGCGATGGATCGAGCGCGATGTCCCGGTCGTTGCGGATCGCCCGTCCCCGTTGATTGAGTTCGTCGAGCTGACGGTCTACCGCTGGAATAACCGAACGGAACACCATTTCCTGGGCGTTATAGCGAACCGCGCTGTAGGCCCGGAAATAGTCGTCGTTCTGCATTTGCTCATGGACCTGCGCGCCGTTTTCCGGCGCCTTGCCGGTATCCCGGTGGAGTTGAGGGAGGTGTTGTTCTTCGAAACGGCGTCGCATGGAGTCGGCCATCGGTCCCAACACATGACCTCGCAACGCGGCAATAAATTCCTGCCGGGAGCGTTCATCCTTGGCTGTGCGGAGCCCCATGTCATGCTGTAACTCTCTGATCATCAACCGAATCCTCTGGGAACCTGACTTCTGGTGTAAACCATGTATAAATTACTTTCGATTGTCAAACACAAAAAATAATGGTATCTACTGCAACGGCGGAAGGAGATTCATCGTGCGTCAGCTGATCGTGCTATTTCGACTGCGGCCGGGGGCGGACCGGTCCGTTTACGAAACCTGGGCCAAAGAAACAGACCTGCCGATCGTGCGCGGCCTGTCGTCCGTCGACGGCTTCCGGGTGCATCGGGTGGAGGGTCTGTTTGGAACGGACGCGGAACCGCCGTACGAGTATGTCGAAATCATCGATATTTCCGATATGACGCGTTTTGGAGAAGAGGTTGGCAGCGACCAGATGCAACAGGTTGCCGCCGAATTTCGAGAGTTTGCGGATGACCCGCAATTCATGCTGACAACGACAATTGACTAGGGAACAACGATGAATGGCTTACGAGACAAAGTTGTGGTTTGCACCGGCGCGGGCCGACGCAGTGGTTTGGGAGCGGCAATACTCCACCGTATGGCTGCCGAGGGTTGTCGCGTAGTCGTCACCGACTTGGGGCAACCTGACGCACTGCTCAATAGTGACGATATTGGCGGCGTCGATGAAATGGACGCGGTCGTCGCGGACATCAAAGAGCTGGGCGCTGAATGTATCGGCGTAGCCTGTGATGTGCGCCGGCAAGATGCTGTGCGAAATCTGTTTGACGTGACCTGCGACGCGTTCGGTCGGGTGGACATATTGGTCAATAACGCCGGTGTTGGATACCTGATGCGTGGATTCCAGGACGTTTCACTCGAGGAATGGCAACTCGTGCTGGATGTGAATCTCACCGGGGCATTTCTGTGTGCGCAGGAGGCCGCGGCTCGCATGATCAAGGCTGAACAGGGCGGGCGAATTGTCAATATAGCCAGCCAGGCGGCCAAATCGGGCTTCCCTCATCTGGCCGCCTATGTCGCTTCCAAGCATGGCCTGGTCGGCCTGACGCGTTCCAATGCCATTGAGCTGGCTGAGCATGGCATTACTGTCAACGCAGTCTGTCCAAACCATGTAACGACCGGACTCGGTGCCAAGCAGAACGCGTACTACTCGAAACTTCGGGGCCAGACCCTGGAGGAATTCATGGCCGCAATGCGCGACCGGATACCTCTGGGTCGGCCCGGCACACCGGCCGATACGGCTGCTGCCGTGGCGTTCCTGGCCAGTGACGACGCTGCTTACATTACCGGTGAAGCGCTCAACGTCAGCGGCGGCGAAGAGATGCACTGATTACGGGTAAGCCCGATTGGAACTTCGACAGCTCAAACGATTTCTGGCGGTCTACGATCATGGCAGTCTGGCTGACGCGGCCCGGCATCTCGGGCTGACGCAGCAAGCGCTGAGCGCGAGTCTTGCGAACCTCGAGGAGGAGATTGGACTGCGATTGTTCGATCGATCGCCCGGCGGGGTCACGCGCGCGACTGAATTTGGTCACTCGCTGGTGCCTCACGCGCGCTCCCAACTTGCGGCCGATCAGCGTGCTGTGGAGGAACTTCGCAGCCTCGGCGAGGGTAAGTCAGGCACGGTAACGGTCGGGGTCGGCGAGGCGTTTGCGGGCGATGTCATCGTGACCGCCGTGCTCGCGTTGCAGGACAGGCGTCCCTCGGTACGGATCAACTTGATCGAGGGCTATTCCGAACAGCTTCGGCATCGACTGTACGACGGCGAGTTCGATTTTATCGCTGCCGGCGTGAGCGCTTTCGAACTCGAGCGGGACTACGAGCGGGAACAGATCTACAGCAGCGACGATGTCCTCGTGTGTCGCTCAGATCATCCGCTGGCCAACAAGCGCCAACTCAAGCTGGCAGATCTGGAGGGTTATCCCTGGCTGGTGCCTTACTCGCGTCCCAGCGACCTCAATACGATCGTTGACAGCTTTGTGGCGGAGAATCTCGAACCGCCCTCGCGGATTATCGGCAGTGATGCGTATCGTATTGGCATGCGGTTGTTGCGATCATCTGATCTGGTGATGATGGTTGCGCCGGCGCTGGTCGCGCCAGAACTCGAGATGCAACCGGCGCCGCTAGCTCGTCTCCGCATCGACCTCCCGACGATCAGGCGTCAGGCAAGTCTGATTTACCCGCGCCACCGGCCGCTCACACCGCCCGCCCGCCTGCTATTGGACGAGGTGCGGAAGCACGCACACGAAGGGACGATCAAGCAACGATCAGCAAGCGCGTAGGCGGGGAATCAATCGTGCGACCTGCCTTCGTGGCGCACAGTGGCTCAGTCGTCCGGTACCTCGCAGGGGTATCCGCGGCGCAGAGTGCGATAAACCAGTTCCCGCGCGGGTTCATTCCGATCTGCAACCTGTCGTAGTTCGGCGGCCACCTGATTGACGATGTCTTGCAGTGGCACCGGTGTGGGAATGCAGAAATCGGCGAAAAAGGACGGACCATAGCGGTCCATGCGTTGGCCAAGCCGCGTTCGGTACGCCCGCTCGGCGAAGCTTTCGTCGCGGTTCAGTTCCCGCTCGACATTCATCGCTACTCTGGGATCCGTGGCGAGTGCGCCATCGATGAAGCCGCGCACAAAGGCAACGCAGGTCGGGGTGACGGCTTCAGATGGACCAGTGCAATCCTCGGCCAGCTCTCCTGCAGTCATGGTATTCAAGCCAAAGACTGGCTGGGAGGCTAGCAGTCCTGTTGCCACTATCGTCGTGAGGCGTATCTTCATAGCAGCTGCTCCTTCCGCGCGCACTGGGGCGCGCGCTGTTCAAGCCGCCGGCTGGGGCGCCGGGTCCAGCTGCGTCAGCGTCCGCCGCGACCGGCGTCGTCGCCGACGTCGTTGAACCTCGCCGCGGACCTTCCGCCGGCCGCGCCGCAGACATCGCACCAAAGCCCGACGCATGGTTCTGCTGCGATGAACGATCAGAACCTGGCCACCATCAGTCAGCTCGGCTCGCAACACGCAGACTTTGCCGCGGCCACCGCGCGGACCGTTGACGTCCTTCAAAGTAACATGCAATGCGGTCACGCAATCCGCCACACTCATGAACGCGCGGCGGATCCGGTCGCGCAACGCTGTAACGCCGCGTGCAGGTAACTCTATATCCTGTGTATTGACGCGTATGTTCATGTTCGGTGCTCCTCAACGTTCCGTATGGTTACCAAGATATCGCACCGAATAGTAAGAACAAGTCGCATTTGTTGACGCGAATCTTCGGTCAGACCGATGGGTTGTGCAACTGTCTTCAGTGTCGCAGCCATTGCGCGTCGGATATCAGGCAAATCCCGCCAGATCGCGACAGTAAGGGTCGAATGCCCTCGACGAGTCGATGCACGGTGTCCGGATCATCCGCGGCGACAATAAACACGCAATTCGTCGACGTGCCGGTGGGCTCGTCTGCACGTCGCAAGCCCCGGTCGCCGCTGCCGCTGGCGCGCGGAATCAGCGTGTAGCCCGGCGCGCCCAATTCCTTGAGCAGTTGTTCCATGCGGCGGGCCAGTGGTTCTTCGATAACGATTTCTATGCGTTTACACGGTTTCATATCCTTTCACCTGACACGATAGCGGACGGTCAGTTGGCCGTCAGCAGTCGCAAGACATAGTGGTAGGCCGGTATTCCGATCAATAGATTGAACGGAAACGTGACTGCGAGCGACATCGGCAAGTAAGTGCTCGGGTTGGCTTCCGGCAGCGCCAGACGCATCGCTGCCGGCACCGCGATGTAGGACGCGCTGGCGCCCAGAATCGTCAGAAGCAGAGCGTCGCCCTCCGGCAGTCCCAGAAGCAGTGCAATAGCGCCGGCCAGCGCGGCGTTCACCAACGGCAGCGCCAGCGACGCACCAATCAGCGTTGTCGGACCGAGCCCGGTCGTCTGCTGTGCGTGTCTCAGGTCCTGCAAGCGCCGGGCGGCGACGATGCCCATATCGAGCAAAAACAGACACAGCACCCCGATGAATAGGTCGGCGACAAACGGGCTGATCTGCGCCATGCCTGTGGGACCGGTGAACCAGCCGATCAGCAGGCTGCCGACAATCAGGAACACTGAGCCGTTCAGGCAGGACTCCTTGAGCAGGTCGGCCCAGTCAATGGGACCGTCGGTGTCGGCGGTGCCATTCCGATACAGGCGATACAGCAGGATGCCAATGATGATCGCGGGAGATTCCATCAGCGCCATGGCGGCAACCAGGTGACCGCCCCAGGGGATCCCGGCCGCATCCAGATAACTGGTACAGGTCACGAAAGTCACCGCGCTGATGGAACCGTAGGTCGCCGCAATCGCCGCAGCGTCGGCAACCGGCATACGCCGCTGTAGCAGGAAGAAGACGTAAACCGGGACGACGCATGCCAGCAGCAGCGACGCGGCAATGGTCAGACCGACCGTGGCATCGAGCTCGCTCTCGGCCAGGGCGACGCCGCCCTTGAAGCCGATTGCGAACAGCAAGTACAGCGACAGGAACTTGGCGATCTGCGTCGGAATCTCGAGATCGGATCGCACGAACACCGCCGCGGCGCCGAGAAAGAAGAACAGTAGCGGCGGTGAGCTGAGGTTAGTGAGAAAAAACGAATCCAACGCTTCAGCCGCGCTGTTGCGCCCGTTCGGCTTTGGCGAGAACCTGTTCGGCGAGACCGTCCTTGTAGCTACGCAAACGTTCCCGGAGCTCCTCCGAACCGGTGCCCAGCATTTGCGCGGCCAGCAAGCCAGCGTTGGTTGCATTGTCGATCGCTACCGTGGCGACCGGCACGCCGGCCGGCATCTGTACGATTGAGAGGAGGGCGTCCTGGCCGGCGAGCTTGGTGGCGCTAACCGGCACGCCGATCACAGGCAGCGGACTGATGGCGGCGACCATGCCGGGCAGATGCGCAGCACCACCCGCACCGGCGATGATCACGCGCAGTCCGCGGGCGTCGGCCCGCGACGCGTAATCGAACAGGCGTTGCGGTGTGCGATGTGCGCTGACGATGTTCAGTTCCCACGACACGTCGAGCTCGGAGAGTACATCGGCAGCAGCCTGCATGACAGGCAAATCCGAGTCGCTGCCCATTATGATACCGACGCGCGCCGTCATGCTGCGGTCCGCTTATCACCCACGAGTTGCGCCAGGGCGCGATCGAATTTGCGGCGAGCCGCCCCCGAATCGGCTGCCAACGCGGTCATGTGTCCTACCTTGCGCCCGAGCCGCATTTCACGCTTACCGTACCACCAGACTTGCACGCCGCGTTCGGCTTGCGGCAGCGGTCCGGGACCATGGCCGCACAGCGCGTCGAGCTCTGGTGAATACAGCAGATTCCGGGTCACGGCGGTATGTGCAGGACCCACAGGCCCCAGGGGCATGTCGCAGATGGCGCGCAGATGCTGCTCGAACTGGCTGGTGCGATTCGCTTCGAGCGTATGATGGCCGGCGTTATGCACGCGAGGTGAAATTTCGTTGATCAGCAGCCGGTGGTCGGCCGTCAGGAACATCTCGACGGCGAACACACCGACTCCCTCGAGCTGTTCGACCACGTCCCGGGCCAGGCGCTGGGCTTCCCGGCCAACTGCTGCCGGAAGCGCGGCCGGTGCTGTCAAGGTGGTCAGCACATTCATCTCTGGGGAGAAATTCATAGCGACCGGGGGGTAACAACGTATCTGACCGTTGGTGCGACGCGCAACAATTACGGCGACCTCGGTCATGTTGGTCACGCAGGTCTCGATTACGCTGGGCACTTGCCAGACGTGTCCGAGTTCCTCCGGAGTCCAGATGATTTGCACGCCTTTACCGTCGTAACCACCGCGCTGTGCTTTTTGCACACAAGGCAGCCCGAATTCAGCAATCCGATGGTGCAGATCTGGCTCGTTGCCCGTAAAGGTGATGAATGGCAGGGTCGGGAAGCCACGGCGTCGCAGCCAGGCCTTCTGGTCGGCTTTGTTTTGTAACAGCCGCAAGATTTGCACGTCAGGCCGGACACGCAGGCGACCGGCGGCTTCCGCCCGGGCCAGTGCATCCAGCGCCACGCCCGGAATCGCTTCTTTGTCGAAGGTCACAATGTCGACGGTCGGCGCGAGTTTCCCGACCAGGCCAGGATCGTCCAGTGGGGCGATGACCACGCGGTCGGCCGCACTGGCCGCCGGGTCGTTTTCGCTGTTCGCGACAACGGTTGTTTCTATACCTAATTCCTGCGCCGCCCGACACAGCAGAAAGCCAAGTTGGCCGGCGCCGAGCACGGCGACACGCGGTGCATCAAGGCGGGCTACCAAGGTTCGTGGCCTCGCTGACCGAGCCGGCGGGTGGGTGGGAAAACGTGTCACTGCCATTTGCATGGCCAGCACGATAAGGATTTCCACATGTCGGACAATCTGATCTTTCTGTATTAACTATCAGGTATGGCCGATGTATCAGAGATCGGGATTTTCGAATTAATGAAACCTTTTGAGCGGTTCTAACGAATCAACTGATGCAGCGGCAATCGGGGTCGCGGGAGTAAGCAGATGCGGCATCTGAACTACAATCACCTCCTTTACTTCTGGACAGTGGCGCGGGAGGGTAGCATCGCCCGGGCGTCTGAAGTGCTCCACCTTACTCCTCAGACCATCAGCGGCCAGCTGAAGCTGCTGGAGGAGTCGGTGGGTGAGGCCCTGTTCCAGCGCGTCGGGCGCGGCCTGGTGCTATCGGACGCCGGTCACGTTGTGAACCAGTACGCCGACGAGATTTTCACGCTCGGTGCCGAGCTCGCCCAGCGCGTGCGGAGCAAGGAGCCGGGGATGCCGGTGGCATTCAATGTTGGCATCGTCAGTTCGATACCGAAGCTCATTGCCTACAGAATCCTGGCGCCGGCGCTGTCGTTGCCGGATCCGATCCGGATCGTGTGCCAGGAAGGCGACCTCGAACATCTGTTGGGCGAACTCGCCGTTCACCGACTGGACCTGGTGCTGTCGGATCGCGCCATTCCGACGGGCTTGAGTGTCAAGGCCTACAATCATCTGCTGGGCGAGAGCAATATCGCCCTTTTCGCTCAACGACGCATGGCGGCGCGATATGCGCGACGCTTTCCCGATTCGCTCGACGACGCGCCGATGCTGCTGCCCGTCATCACCAGCGCCCTGCGGCGTAGTCTCGACGACTGGTTCGACAGTGTCGGCGTCGGGCCACGTGTGGTGGCTGAATTCGACGACAGCGCGCTGCTGAAGGCGTTCGGCGAAGCCGGCAGCGGGATTTTTCCGGCGCCGAGTGCGATTGCGACCGAAGTCGAGCACATGTACCACGCTCGCATAGTGGGTCTGGCTGGCGACGTCAAGGATGCGTTTTTCGCGATTTCCCCCGAGCGCAAACTAAAGCACCCGGCGGTGGTACAAATTACTGAATCAGCCCGATCGGCGCTCTTCGATTGATGGGCCACGACTTTCATGCGATCGATACCGCAGTTGCCGGTCACGGGCAATGGCGCGACGCGTGCGGTTCAGGGCATCGCGTATGGCAGTGCGGCCGTTTGTACTGCGCGCGGTATGCCGATAAATTCTGCCGGCGACGGAACGCCCGCGAACCTCGCAGCGAAAAATCACGTCGTCGCAGCCCGGGACGGCAGTCGCCCCGAAACGGACCCGCAACTGATGCAGTTGTCCGCGCACACCAGCGAGCGCGAGGTCGATTTGTCGCTCGAGCACGGGTCGCCATTCTTGATATAGATCGGCTGGGATGCTAATTCGAACCATGTCACGCTCTAACTGGATAAGTCTTGTCAGTTTATTGCGTCGTTGCCAACGCACCAGCAGAAAAAACCGTGTCTCAAGCTCGAAAAAAATTTGCGATCATCAACGCGCAGCCGTTTCCTGACGCCTGCGCGGTTAGACCACCAATGCTGGGTAGCTATCTGAGCGGGTTAGCGGCGTAAACGCACAGGAATTCGGCTGCGAGCGCGGCACCTGCCAGTGCCGTGATTTCGCCGACGTCGTAGGTCGGTGCCACCTCCATCAGGTCCATGCCAACGAGGTTGATGCCCGCCAGGCCCCGGATGATTTCGAGCGCCTGATAAGTTGACAGGCCGCCGCACACTGGGGTGCCGGTGCCGGGTGCGCAACTCGGGTCGAGGCAGTCGATGTCGAATGTCAGGTATACGGCTTGATCGCCAATCACCTGTTTGACCTCGTCCGCTACGGCAGCGGGTCCATTCTCATGAACCCACCGGGTATCGAGAATATTGAAACCAAGAGGATCGTCATTTGTGGTGCGCAGGCCGATCTGTACGGAACGACTATCATCAATCACACCTTGCTTGGCAGCGTGATACAGCATCGTGCCGTGATCAATACGATCCGCGTCGTCAGACCAGGTATCGGAGTGCGCATCAAAGTGCACCAGGCACAGGGGACCGTGTCGTGCGGCGTAACTCTGCAGTATTGGATAGGTTGCATAATGGTCACCGCCCAGCACCAGCGTGCCGACGTCGGCTGACAGAATGCCGTCGATGTGCGCTCGAACGGTTGCTGTAATCGATGCCGGCGAACCGTAGTCGAATTCGCAGTCGCCATAATCGATTACCGCGAGGCGTTCCAGCGGATCAAAACTCCATGGCCACGGACGCGTCCAGCTGACATTGGTGCTGGCAGCACGGATCGCTCTTGGCCCGAAACGTGCCCCGGGGCGGTTACTGGTCGCCGTGTCGAGCGGCACGCCGGTTACCGCAACATCGACGCCTGCCAGATCCCGGGTGTACTTGCGACGCATGAAACTCAGTGCGCCGCCGAACATTGGCGAGTGTTCGACCGTGCCCTTCAGGTCCTTGGCCGTAAACGCATTGTCCCAGTCTTTTTTGTCAGTCATGATTGGGGGCACCTGGTTGCCGGCGGACATTATCCATCCTAATCGTGGCGATGCGTAGCCTCAGCTGACCGGCAACAGCAACGCCCCGCGCGACAGGTAAATCAAGGCGGAATGGGAGTGATATCCTGACGGGATGCTGTCACGTCAAGGAGAGCGTTATGAGCATTCCAATGCGGCCGCCCATTGCCGGAATCGTGCTTTGCGCGTTGCTGGCCCCGGCAGCGTGGGCAGAACCGAATAGATTGTCGGCCGCTGTCGACGGCGACCACCGCACCCCGGAATACACGGCGCGCGATGCGTTCCGGCATCCGATGCAGACGCTGACCTTTTTCGGGATCCGCGATGACATGACGGTGGTGGAGATCTCGCCCGGCGAGGGCTGGTACACCGAGATCCTGGCTCACTATCTGCGCGATAGCGGGAAGCTGTACGCCGCCAACTACGACCTCGAATCAGAACAGGAATACTATCGCCGCAATGCGCAACGTTTCCTCGACAAGCTGGCAGCCGAGCCGCAGCTCTACGATCAGGTTGTGCCGACGGTTTTTGACCCGCCAGCCAAACTGGATGCAGCGCCGCCCGGCAGCGCCGACCTGGTCCTGACATTCCGAAACCTGCACAACTGGATGCTGGAAGGGAGTCACGAGGAAGCTCTGGCAGGTATGCACTCTGCGCTGAAGCCCGGAGGAATACTCGGCATTGTGCAGCATCGTGGCCGCCCCGATATCGCGCAGGATCCGAACGCCGGGTCGGGCTATATTCGTGAGGACTACGTGATTGACCTGGTCGAGGCCGCCGGATTCGAATTCGTAGCCAGGAGCGAAATCAACGCGAATCCCAGGGACACCAGGGATCATCCGGAAGGCGTCTGGACGTTGCCGCCGGGCTATGAGCTTGGCGATCTCGACCGCGAAAAGTATGCAGCCATTGGCGAAAGTGATCGCATGACCCTCAAGTTCGTCAAGAAGCCGTAACGCGATTACCGGGCGCGACTGATGCTCATGCAGGCCACGGCACAAGCGCAGGAGCATTGCGCATCGTATTACGCGGCCACTGCCAACGAAAAAACCAATTACCCGGTGCTGCGTGGTGAGCAGTCCGCCGATATCTGCGTGGTCGGCGCCGGGTTTACCGGCATCGCTACCGCGTTGACGCTGGCGGAACGCGGTTATTCGGTTGCGGTGGTCGAGGCCAACCGGGTGGGCTGGGGCGCGTCCGGGCGCAACGGCGGGCAGATGATCGGTGGCATAAGCGGTGAGCAGAAGATCCAGCAGCGCTATGGCGAAGCTGCCACGAACACTCTCTGGGACATGCACTGGCGCGGCAACGACATCATCCGGGAGCGGGTCGACAAGTACGGCATCGACTGCGACCTGAAATCGGGCTACATCGAGGTCGCAGTGAAACGCCGGCATATGGTTGATCTGCGTGAGCAGTACCATGAATATCGTGCCCGCGAACTGCCCGACGAATATCGCCTGTTGTCACGGGAAGAAACGCGGGCAACGGTCGGCACCGATGCCTATGTCGGCGGCATGATCAACATGCGTAACGGGCATCTGCACCCGTTGAATCTGTGTATCGGGGAGGCGCGCGCCGCCGCGGCGCTGGGCGTGGAAATATTCGAGCAGTCCCCGGTCAAAGATATTCGACACGGTGACAAACCGCGGGTACTGACCGCCGCCGGCGAGGTGGCAGCGGACGCGGTAGTTATCGCCGGCAACGCCTATCATGCGCTCGAGCGCCGTCATCTTTCCGGTCTGATTTTCCCGGCCGGCAGCTACATCATCGCGACCGAGCCCCTGTCGCCAGAAGTGGCTCAGTCGATCAATCCGCTGAATCTCGCTGTCAGTGACCTGAACAATGTGCTGGACTACTATCGTTTGTCAGCTGACGGGCGCCTGTTGTTTGGGGGTCGCTGTAATTATTCCGGTCGGGAGCCGCGCAGTATCAAGGCCACCATATTGCCGCGGATGCTGAAGATCTATCCGCAGCTCAAGGATGTCCGCATTGACTACGAGTGGGGTGGCAAGATCGGCATCGTCATTACACGGATTCCGTTACTCGGCCGGATTCACGGCAATGTCTACTACTGCCAGGGCTACTCCGGGCACGGCGTGAGCGCCTCGCACGTCGCGGGCGAGATCATGGCAGATGCGGTGACGGGGACGCTGGAGCGCTTTGACCTGTTTGCGAACGTGCACCAGTGGCGCATACCGCTGGGGCAATGGTTCGGCAACCAGATCGTGGCAATGGGAATGCTCTACTATCGGTTGAAAGACATCCTTTGACGATGACTGCACCGGCCAATATCAGCGAACTGGAAACCTTTCTGCAGGCAGCCCCGGACACCGAGGTGCTGGAAATCGCCGCAGCGGATGTCAACGGCATTCTGCGCGGCAAGCGCCTGCCGCGCACGGAAATCCAGAAGCCGTTTGCCGAATCAGGCATGAATTTCTGCGCGAGTTCCCTGTTGCTGGATAGCAAGGGCAATGTGTTCACGAGCGTGCCCTACGGTGGGCGCGACGGTGATCCTGATGTACTGGCGCGTGCCGTCGCAGGGTCATTGGCAGCAGTCCCGTGGGCATCGGTACCGAGTGCGCAGGTCCTCGTCGAGACGGCGAACCAGGACGGCAGCCCGCTTTTCCTCGATCCACGTCACGTGTTGCGTAACGCGTTGCAACCGCTCACTGACATGGGACTGCGGCCGGTCATAGCCACCGAGCTGGAGTTCTACCTGCTCGAGCACGACGGTAGAGAATGGCGTGCCAGGTTGCCGCGGATTCCCGGCTCGGAGTTACCCCAGGATGGCCTGCAATACAGCGTGCTGGAGGACCTGGTCGATGTCGACCCGTTTCTCGCGGAACTCGCCGCAGTCTGTCGTGCCCAGAATATTCCGGCCGGTGCCGCCGTATCTGAATTCGCGCCCGGCCAGTTCGAGATCAACCTGCACCACGTCGATGATCCCGCGCTGGCCTGTGATCACGCCGTCCTGCTGAAGCGCGCCGTGAAAGCCATCGCACGGCAACATGACCTGGCGGCGAGCTTCATGGCGAAGCCGTTCGAGGACAGCGCCGGCTGCGGGATGCATATCCACCTTAGCCTGCTGGACGAAGCCGGCAACAATGTGTTCGCGGGCACATCGACGGACGGGCAGTTTTCGAACACGCTGCGTCACGCGATCGGGGGCATGGCGGCGACGATGCCGGAGAGTATGGCGATCTTTGCACCGAATGCGAATTCCTACCGCCGTTACAAGCCGAAAACGTTCGTGCCGATGACACCGAGCTGGGGCCCGAATCATCGACATCTCGCGATGCGAATTCCGGTGTCGTCAAACGCGAACACCCGCGTCGAGCATCGGGTCGCTGGCGCCGATGCGAATCCCTACCTGGTGGTCGCTGCGATTCTCGCGGGCATGCACCACGGCATCGTTACGGCAGCCGAACCGGGGCCGATGGTGCAGGCCGGCGAAGAGGTTACGCACGACGCGACTCTGCCAATTCGCTGGGAATACGCGCTTGATGCGTACGACGCCGGGAAAATTCTGCCGCAATATCTCGGACAGGATTATCACCGGGTATTCGTGAGTTGCCGGCGTGAGGAATGTGATCGCTTTCGCGCCGAGGTCAGCAACCGCGACTATGAATGGTATTTGCGAGCGGTCTGAAACGTCGATGTCAAAAAGCTCATCGGAAAGAATGGTTACACCGGACTCTGCCAAAGCGGCTGGGCTAAGCCGGGCAGAGTTGGAAGCCTTCTGGATGCCTTACAGCGGCAACCGGCAGTTCAAGGACAATCCGCGGATGATCGTGGCGGCGGAGGGGTGTTACTTCCGAAGCGCAGATGGCCGGCGGGTTTTTGACAGTTGTTCCGGTCTTTACTGCAGCGGTTATGGCCACAACCGTCCCGAGATCGCCACGGCAGTGAAGGAACAACTGGCGCAGCTCGATTATTCGCCGGGGTTTCAGTTCGGCCAGCCCAAGGCGTTTCAACTCGCCAATCGTCTGACGAGCCTCACGCCAGCGGGGCTCGACTACGCCTTCTTCTGTAATTCCGGTTCGGAAGCTGCCGACACGTCACTGAAGATGGCCAAAGCCTACTGGCGCCTCAAGGGGCAAGCGACCAAGACACGCTTCATCGGTCGTGCGCGGGCCTACCACGGCGTGAACTTCGGTGGCACCAGCCTCGGCGGCATCAGCGCCAATCGAAAACTGTACGGGCAGCTGGCCGATGCCGATCACCTGTCCGCCACGTTGTTGCCGGAGAACGCTTTCACGCGGGGTCTGCCGGTGCATGGCATTGAACTGGCCGAAGAACTCGAGGCGCTGGTGGCATTGCACGACGCCAGCAACATCGCGGCCGTGATCATCGAACCGTATTCAGGTTCGGGTGGCGTGATCCTGCCGCCGCGGGGCTACCTGCAGCGTATCCGGGACATCTGCACCCGGCACGACATTCTGCTGATCTTCGACGAGGTGATCACCGGCTTCGCGCGTACCGGCGAGAATTTTGGCGCCGACGCCTTCGGCGTGATCCCGGATATCATGAACCTCGCGAAGGGTCTGACTAACGGTGCAATCCCGATGGGCGCCGTGGTCGCGACGCCGGAAATCTATGCGACTTTCATGGCGAACGGTGGGCCGGAGTATCTGATCGAGTTCCCGCACGGGTATACCTATTCGGCGCACCCGGTCGCGTGTGCCGCCGGCCTGGCCGCGCTCGACGTGTTCGAGAATGACGGCATGGTGCGGCGTTGCCGCGACCTGTCGCAATACTTCGAGGACGCCGTCCATAGCCTGAAAGGTTTGCCGCGCATCGTCGATATTCGCAGTTTCGGCCTGATTGCCGGAATCCAGATCGAAGCGGTGCCCGGGGAACCGGCGCGCCGTCCCTTTGAGATATCAATGCAGGCGTGGGAGAAGGGGCTGTACCTGCGTTACGGTGGCGACGTGATCACCCTGGCGCCGCCGTTCGTGTCGGAAAAACGCGATATCGATTTCACCGTCGAGGTGTTGAAAGCAGCCGTCAGCAGTCTTGACTGATGGCTGGCTTCTGTCGGAGTGAAACGGAATGAGTGCTGCGGAGCCGGCGAGCAAAGCTGCGAGTGACGCCATCGGCCATCTTATCCATGGCAAATCGGCCATGGGAGGCAGTCGACACGCGCCCGTGTACAACCCGGCCAACGGCCAGATCCAGCGGCAGGTGGCGCTTGCAGACGGGACCACGGTCGATGCCGCAATCGCTGCTGCGGCAGCCGCATTCCCGGGCTGGCGTGATGCGCCACCACTGAAACGCGCGCGCATCATGTTTCGTTTCAAGGAGCTGCTCGAAGCGAACGAGGACCGCATCGTGGCGATCCTCACTGCAGAGCACGGCAAGGTGTTGGAAGATGCCCGTGGTGAATTGCAGCGCGGTATCGAGAATGTCGAATACGCTTGCGGTGCTCCGGAGTTGCTCAAAGGTGAGCACAGCAAGAATGTCGGCCAGGCGATCGACAGTTGGTCGGAGATGCAGCCGCTCGGCGTGGTCGCGGGCATCACGCCCTTTAACTTCCCGGCCATGGTGCCGCTGTGGATGTACCCGATCGCGCTCGTCTGCGGTAATACCTTTGTGTTGAAACCGTCGGAACGCGATCCGAGTGCGGCGCTGCTGGTTGCCGAGTTACTGCATGAAGCCGGCCTGCCCGACGGTGTGCTGAATGTCGTCAATGGTGATAAGGAAGCCGTCGATGTCCTGCTTCAGGATCAGCGCGTGCAGGCAGTCAGTTTTGTCGGTTCCACACCGGTAGCGGAACACATCTACCGCACCGGTACCGCCCATGGCAAACGCGTGCAGGCGCTGGGCGGTGCAAAAAATCATGCCGTGGTCATGCCGGACGCCGACGTTGGCAACGCTGCCAGTGCATTGATGGGTGCGGCCTACGGGTCCTGTGGCGAGCGCTGCATGGCGATCTCGGTCGTCGTGGCCGTGGGCGACGACACGGGCGACGCACTGGTGAGCGACTTGCAGCAGCGGTTGCAACGGCTGGCCGTCGGTCCCGGCACTGAACCGGGCAGTGAAATGGGCCCCCTGATCACCCGGGAACACGAACATAAGGTTCGCGCCTACGTCGATCTCGGCGTGGCGGAGGGGGCCGAGCTGGTGGTCGATGGTCGGGGGCTCAAGGTTCCCGGGCACGAGCAGGGGTTCTTTCTCGGCGCCTGCCTGTTCGACCGCGTCACGGCGGATATGCGGCTGTACAACGAGGAAATCTTTGGTCCGGTGCTCTGCGTTGTGCGTGCCGGTAACTTGCAAGAAGCCATGGACCTGGTCGATGCGCACGAATACGGTAACGGCACCTGCATCTTCACGCGCGACGGTGAGGCGGCACGTTATTTCAGTGACAACATCAAAGCTGGCATGGTAGGTATCAATGTCCCGCTACCGGTGCCGGTCGCCTACCACAGCTTCGGTGGCTGGAAGCGTTCCCTGTTCGGGGACTTGTATGCCTACGGCCCGGATGCGGTGCGCTTCTATACGCGGCGAAAGACCATTACGCAGCGCTGGCCGAGCGGTGATGTTCGCGAAAATTCCAGGTTTGCATTTCCCAGCAATAGCTAGGCCGCTATGACGTCTCGTCTTTCCAGGTGTTCCTGACCCGGTTCAGGTCGTGGCGCGGTTCGCTGACGTAGACGCCGTAGCCCTCGTGCGTGATGTGCATGGGGAAATCGTTGATCAGGCGTTGTTTCCAGGGTCGAACCAGTAGATGGTGAGTCAGGCAGCGCGTTGCCCGCGGCTGCTGCATGATCATCCCCGCCAGCTCCCAGGCGCGGTCGAGTAATTTGTCGGGACTGACAACCTCGTTCACCAGGCCCCAATCGAGCGCAGTGCTGGCATCGATCTTCTGTCCCGTATACGCCGCATAGGCGGACCGCTTGGGCCCCAGCAATTCCTGGAACGTCAGCAACTGTCCGTCGCCCGGCACGAAGCCGATCAGAAAATGACCATCCTGAAAGATCGCCTGTTCCGTGCAGATTGTGATGTCGCAGAGCAGGGCGATCTCGGTGTGATAGCCGGGCCCGTTAATCGCTGCGATGGTCGGGATATCGACATTAAAGAGCAGATTCTCGATCAGTTTGGTGGCCTCGCGGTAGTACGTGTCGTAACCGAAAGGCAGGTCCTTTTCTTCATCTTCATCGACGACGCCGATCCAGTAGGGATCGGTGGACGTCAGAATCATCACGTCGTTTTCCGGATCATTGCCAACGTCTTGCCACGCTTGACTGAGCGCTCGGTGCATTTCCAGGCCCCAAACGACGGGACCGCCGTTGGTGTGCATGCGCAGCAGGATCACCCCGTCGCGCCGCTCCATTGCGATACGGTCCTGGTGCTTCTCCCGGTAATCTTCGAACCTGGGTCCTGCTACAGATCTGGGCCCGCCCATGATGTTTGACTCCCGGTTGGCGTGCAGTACGTTCAGACGATACAACGCACCAGCGGTAATGCACAAACCTGTGTGTTTCACCGCTTGCATCAGCCGCAATACCCGCAGTAAACGTTCCGGCAGAAGTTTCTGCTACAGTAATCGTCGAGACTTGTTTTCACAGCGAGAACTGACCGATGCGTTTGCTGCACACGATGATTCGAGTGACGGACATGGACCGGTCGATCGGCTTCTACACCCAGAGCCTCGGCATGGACCTGATCCGCAAGGAAGATTTTCCTGATGGCCGCTTTTCGCTGGCTTTTCTCGGTTACGGCTCCGAAACGGAAACGGCAGTGATCGAACTGACGCACAACTGGGATACCGACAGCTACACCCTCGGGGATGCGTATGGTCACGTTGCAATCCAGTGTGACGACCTGTCCGCGACCTGCGACCGGATCAAGGCGAGCGCTGGGCCGGGGGAGCTCGTCAGTGAACCGCACAAGATGAAAGGCGGCCCCACCCTGGCCTTCGCGCGTGATCCGGACGGCTACATGATCGAGTTGCTCGGCCCTCGGTGTTTCGAGGAAATTTCCTGACTGGGCGGCCGCTGTCGACGGCTTGAACGATGCCGCACCTCGATAATTTTCCGGCGGATGCCAACCTGCTGGATGTGTTTCGGCGCTGGCCGGAGCACTTCGAGCCGATTCTCGATTTTCACGAGTTGCTGCTACGGGGCGACTCCATGCTGACCACGGCGCAGCGGGAACTCATTGCGGCCTTTGTTTCCGGGACGAATGGTTGTCGTTACTGCGTCGGGTTGCACACCCGGGCGGCGGAGAATCTTGGTGTCCGCACGGGGCTCGTCGGTGAGTTGCTCGCCGACCCGGATCTCGCTGGTGCCGATGACACGATGCGCCCCGTCTTGCGGCTGGCGCGCAAGCTCACGGTCGACGTGGAGAGCGTCGAGAAAGCGGATATCGACGCGATCCTAGCGGCGGGTTTGAACGAGGACGCGGTTTTCCACGTTGTGGCGATCGTGGCCCTGTTCAATTTCATGAACCGCCTGGTCGAAGGGCTGGGCATTGAACTCGAGCCAGCGCACGTCGAGCCGGCCGCGGCGAGTCTGGCCGACCGCGGCTATGGACATTTGGTGGGGTTGCTACGCCGGTAGCGGGGTTGCGGCGCTGGCCGGCATCTTGTCGACAATATACAATCTTCCGGATGACTAGCCAGGCGTCCAGCGTCATTCCCCGTCGCACGCTTCAGAGGGAGATTGCATCGCGGCTGCGCGAGGAAATCGTGGAAGGTATCTGGCCTCCCGGCGAGCGCCTGCAGGAGCGAGTCCTTTGCGAGCGCTACGGGGTCTCGCGCTCGCCGCTGCGCGAGGCATTCCAGGTCATGGCGGGAGAGGGGCTGCTCGAGTTGCACCCGAATCGCGGTGCGGTCGTGACCCGGCCGACGATGACGGACTTCCTGGAGAACATGGAAATCGTGATGGCCCTGGCGTCACTGGCGATCCGACTGGCCTGCGATTGCGCTACCGACGCGCAACTCGTCGAGATAGAGGAGCTGCACGCGCGCATGCATGACCACAGCGAGCGCGGGGAGATCGTGCCGTATTTTGAACTGAACAACGAAGTTCACATGGCCGTGGTCAAGGCCGGCGGGAACTCGGCGCTGGTGTCCATGTACGAGCATGCCGATCGCCACATCACGCGCCTGCAAAATTTATCCGGAGCGCTCGAAGCAGACCCGGAGCTGTCGATGGGCGAACATGACAGGTTTATCTCGGCATTGCTGAAGCGTGACGCTGACGCAGCCGGCGCAGCGATCGAGGCACATCTGAGCAGTGTCGCGCGGATCATCAAGCAACGAATTACGGAATCTGTTTTGTAAATCGATCGGCAATAGCCTTTGGCGAGGCGGCCGGCACTGGGGGGACCGCATGGACAACAGCAACTTGCCGCTGCAAAAAACGCTCGACAATTCTCGCTTGGGTGCGTTTCAGCTGACGGTCATCGTCATCTGCTGCGCCATTGCCGCACTCGATGGATTCGACACGCAGTCAATAGCGTTCGTCGCGCCGGCCCTGAGGCACACCTGGGATGTACCACCGGCGCTGTTTGGACCGCTGTTCGGTGCCGGATTGTTCGGCACCATGGTCGGGTCAATTGCGCTGGGGTCCCTCGCAGACCGCTGGGGCCGCAAGCCGATCATCGTATTTTCGACCGCGCTGTTCGGCGTGATGTCCCTCCTGTGCGCGACAGCGACGTCGATCGAGGTGCTGGGTGCTTACAGGTTCGTCGCGGGGCTTGGTCTGGGTGGCGTGATTCCGAATCTCATCGCGCTGGTCTCCGAATACGCGCCGAAACGAGTGCGATCGACAGCGATTGTCGTTACATTTGCCGGGTTCCCGATGGGAGCGGTACTCGGCGGTATTGCCAGTTCGCGCATCATTCCCGCATTCGGCTGGGAGATGGTTTTTATTCTCGGCGGCGTGCTGCCGCTAATTCTGATCCCGATTATCCTGGTGTGGATTCCCGAGTCGCTGCGCTATCTCGCTGTGAGCGGGGCGCCAATGCAGAAGATTGACAAGATCATCGCCCGTATCGATAGCACGCTTGTGCCGGTGGATGAAAGTTCGATCCGCATTGCCGGCGGGCGGGCCGAGGCGCAGCCCGTTCGCAGCCTGTTTACGCAAGGTCGCCTGGCCTGGACCGCTCTGCTCTGGATGCTGACATTTACATCGCTATTGCTGGCCTATTTCCTGGTCAACTGGACGCCATTACTCCTGGTCGAATCCGGCGTCCCGCAGGACAAAGCGATCCTTGGCGTCGTCGCGCTGAATCTTGGCGGCATAATTGGCAGCATCATCATTGGCCGGATCAGCGACAAGCGCGGCCCGTTTTTTGTCATGGGGCTAGCTTTCGGGGTCGGTGCAGTGTTCGTTGCCGCGGTCGGGTTCCTGATCGAGTCTGCAGTCCCTGTGTTGCTGGCCCTGATCCTCGTTGTCGGGTTGTGCGTCTTTGGGGCGCAATTGAACATTACGGCCCTGTCGGCCAACTACTACCCGGTCTACATGCGCAGCACCGGCGTGGGCTGGAGCATGGGCCTGGGCAGAGTCGGTTCCATTGTCGGCCCCACCGTCGGGGGCGCCTTGATTGCCCTGGGCCTGGCCCGCGGCGAGCTGTTTCTTTGTGCAGCCGTGCCGGCCGCAATTGCTGCCATCTGTATCTTCGCGCTGTCATTCAACGTGCCGCCGGCCGAAGAGAGTCGGGACGAATCGACAACGGCGTAATCGGTGTCCGCGTCGTGTGATCGTGCGGGGTGTCTTGCCGCACTCCTGGTGTTCGCGCTGACGGCCTGCGCGAACGATGAGAAGTTGCTCCCGAACGTATTGCTGATCGTTGCTGACGATCTCGGCTACTTGGACCTCGGTGTTTACGGTGGCGAAATCGCCACGCCGAATCTGGATTCGCTGGCTCGCGACGGCATCATCTTTACGCAGTTCTATGCATCGCCGATGTGCTCACCATCGCGCGCGATGTTGCTGACCGGGGTCGACAATCACGTCGCGGGCCTCGGGAATATGAGCGAGCGCCTCGCCGATAACCAGAAGGGACGGCCGGGCTACGAGGGACACCTCAACCGGCGCGTCGTCACGATTGCCGAGCTGCTCCGGGATGCCGGCTATCGGACTTACGTAACCGGCAAATGGCACCTGGGCTCGCCGGAACAGGGCGCCGATCCGGCCCAGCGCGGATTCGACCGTTCGTTCGTGCTGCTGGAATCGGGCGCCGGTCACTTTGCAAACATGCTGCCGCTGGTCGGGCCGGGCCTGGCCGGATATAGCGAGGACGGCACCCGGATCGATCGCCTGCCGGATGAGTTTTATTCCACCAGGTCGTTTACCGACAAAATGCTTGGCTATCTCGATGCAGAGGCGAACGAGGATCGACCGTTCTTCGCGTACCTGTCATTCAGCGCGCCGCATTTTCCATTACAGGCGCCCGCTGACTCCATTGCACGGTATACGGGACGTTACGATGGTGGCTACGACGAGTTGCATGCCCGACGCCTGGCAAGGATGCAACAGCTCGGTCTGATAGCCGACGCTGTCACGCCGTTTCCCCGCCTGACAGGCGAACCGGCCTGGAATGACCTGTCGTCACAACAGCAGGCGGTGGCCGCGCGAACAATGGAGATCTATGCCGCGATGGTCGATGACCTGGACCGCCAGGTCGGCCGCGTGATCTCCCAGCTCAAACGGCAGGGAAAGTATGACAACACAGTCATCGTGTTCCTGTCCGACAACGGCGCCGAAGGCCATCGCCTGGAGCACGGACTGCAGCCGCTCGCGGAGTGGGCGGCCGAATGCTGCGACAACAGTTATGCAAATTTGGGCCGGCAAAACTCGTACGTGATGCTCGGTCCGAACTGGGCCCGCGCGGCGGCCGGGCCATTCCGGATGTTCAAAGGTTTTACGTCGGAGGGCGGTATTCGCGTGCCGGCATTCGTGCATTTCCCGAAGCGCGTGGCCGGTGGCCGACGCACGGCGGCATTTGCGTCGATCCAGGATGTGATGCCCACGCTGATGGAGTTGGCCGGCGTGGAACATCCCGGGTCCTATCGCGACCGAGACGTCGTCCCGATGCAGGGCCGCTCCATGCTGGAATTGCTGCTCGGGGAACGCGACGCGGTGCATGATTCCGGACACGTGGCGGGTTGGGAGCTGCTGGGCAAACGGGCAATCCGACAGGGCCGCTGGAAGATCATCTGGGAGACGAGCTACGTCGATTGGTGGGACTCCGCGCCAGCAAATATCCGCCGGGATGCGTGGCAGCTCTACGATCTGCAAACGGACCCGGCGGAGCGCATTGACCTTTCCGCCGTCGAGCCGGCGCAACTGGAGCGGATGATTGGTCTGTGGAATGAGTACGCCGCGGTGAATTCGGTAATTATTCCAGACCGCGCGCGCGGTTATTGATCAACCCGGCACGCGTCCGGCCAGCGCTTCTGCCAGCAGGGGTACGTCCGCACCGAGCGTAATAAAACGATAGCCGCGCTGGAGTATGTCGTCCAGGGCTGCGCCGGGCAGGGGCACGCCGCCGAGGATCTTGCCCGCGGCGTTGGCAGCGGCCTCCAATTCAACTACAGCGGCAAGAAAGTCGGGATGATCGAACTGGCCGGGGATACCCAGGTCGTAACTCAGATCGAAAGGACCAATCTGCACGACGTCGACACCCTCGACAGCGGCGATTGCTGCTGCGTTTTCAATACCCCGGGCCGTTTCTATCATGGGGCAAATCAAAAGTTCACTGCCATCGTCGGCCAGGTATCGCTCGACGGCATAACTGTAGTCCGCAGCCCTCGCGGTTGGCGCGGAGAAACCGCGTTTGCCGCGCGGTGGATACTGGCAGGCGGCGACTGCTGCCTCGGCTTCCGCCGCGGTGCTGACGTCGGGGATGAGGACACCTTCGACGCCGAGGTCCAGCACACGCTTGAGTCGCACCGGGTCGTTCGCGGCCACGCGGAAGATCGCGGTCGCTGGTGTCGCGGCAACTGCCTGCAGGCAGTTGAGGTGCTCACCCATACCGCCCTGGCCGTGTTCGCCGTCGATCACGACAAAGTCAAAGCCGGCCTGGCCAATCATCTCCGCTACCGGCGGATGAGCCAGCGAGTGAATCATGCCGTACGCCGGCTTGCCGGACGTCAGCAGCGATTTCGTGTGATTGGGACGGTACATGGGCTTACTCCATTGTTAAGCGGCCGCGAGCTCCAAAAAGAACGACTCATTTTACTGCGCGCGGTGATTGGCCAGCGTCTCCGCATCGATGTGTTTCAGGGTCGGGCAACCGGCCAGCGCCATGTCCCGTTCCAGCTCCTTACGCAAGATATCGAACGCGTGCGCGACGCCACGCTGGCCACCCGCGGCGAGTCCGTACAAATATGGCCGGCCGATGCCGCATGCCGTGGCGCCCAGCGCAATCGCCTTGATCACATGGGTGCCGCGACGAACGCCGCCATCCAGGATGATCTCGACGTCTGCACCCACTGCCTGGCGAATGTCGGCCAGGGCATCGATCGTGGCGGACATGCCATCGAGTTGCCGGCCGCCATGATTGGACAGCCAGATGGCCGACGCGCCGATATCCACAGCGCGGCGGGCATCGTCGGCGGACAGGATTCCCTTGACGACGAACTGCCCGCCCCATTGCCGGGCCAGCCAGGCAGCATCGTTCCAGGTCACGCTGCGGTCGAACTGCCGATCGACGTACTGCAGAACAGTTTCATCAGGTGCCTGCCCGTCGCGTGCGACATCGCGGAAGTTCGCCAGGTCGAAATTACTTCGCAGCAGCGCGTCGAAGCACCAGCCCGGACGAAGGGCAAAATGGGGCACGGTCTTAAGGCGCAGTCGTGGCGGCATGCTCATGCCGTTGGCCCGGTCCCGCTCCCGATTGCCGCCGACCGGAGTATCGACCGTCAGGCAGATCGCCGCGTACCCCGCTGCGCGACATCGCTCGACGAGAGCTTCAGTCAGTGCCCGGTCCCGAAAGACGTAGATCTGGAATATTTTCGGCGAGCCATTCAGGCGACCGACACTTTCCAGGCTTTGGGTCGACATCGTCGACATCGTGTAGATCGTGCCGCATGCCGCCGCGGCATTGGCGACCGCCGCTTCGCCAGTGTAATGAAACAGCGCCGAGGCGCCGGTCGGCGCGGCGATGACCGGCCAGGCGATGTCCTGACCCAACAGGCGCGTCCGGGTATCGATGGATTGCACGTCGACCAGGGTTCGGGACACAAGCGGGTAATGGTCGAAGCTGCGAACGTTCTGCCGCGCGGTCCATTCGTCCTCGGCGCCGCCCTCCAGAAAGTCGAAAATCGGTTTTGGTAGCCGCCGCATCGCGGCAAGGCGCAGGTCTTCGATGTTGCGGCAGTCGCGCAGCGTCATGGCAGGTCCGAATCTATCACTAGCGCATATTCCGCAAGACGAGGCATTGGAGGCAATATTGCATAATCTTGTCCGCTTGTATATTGTCGACAAACCAAATGTCTGCCCGAGAATCATAGGGTTGGTGCCAGGGGGGGATCGACATGAAACGCATACCAGGTGTTGTGCTGCTGGTCGGCGCATGGTTGTTGCCGGTTGACGATGTCGCCAATGCGCAGGGTGCTCAAAGAGGCGTCGTCGACGAAATCGTGGTTACGGCCCAGCGGCGCGAGGAGTCGCTGCTCGAAGTGCCGATTGCGATCACCGCGCTGGACGGGTCCTTTCTGGAACAGCGCCAGGCGTTCACGACCGAGACCCTCTCTTTGTACACGCCCAGCCTGCATATCTATGCCGAGGCCGTGAATACCGAGTTTTACACGATTCGCGGGATCGGCCGGGCCAACGAGGACCTGGCGTCCGATTCCGGTGTGGCGGTGTTTGTCGATGATGTCTACATCGCGCGCCAGGGTGCGGCGAATTTGGCGATGTTCGATATTGAGCGCGTGGAAGTGCTGCGCGGTCCGCAGGGCACGCTGTGGGGCAAGAACACGACCGGTGGTGCGGTCAATATCGTTACCAAACGGCCGGGCGATACCGCCAGTGCCTATGTCGGCGCAGATATTGGTGACTACGGCACGATGAACCTCCGGGCCGGCGGCAGCGCGCCGCTGATCGACGACAAGCTGTACGGCCGCCTGGCATTTTCGTCACGTGACCGGGATGGCTTGTATCGCAATCTCACCACGGGCGAGCGCGGCAATAACATCGACTCCAAGTCCGTGCGCGGCTCGCTGCGCTTCGTGGCCTCCGAAGCCACCGAGATTTTCTTCAGCGCAGATTGGGAAAAAACCGATCAGGACGGCGTCCTGAAGAGCGTCATCGTCGACGTGCCGGGCACGCAATACATCCTGAAGGACTTCTTCGTTGTCAGCGAGTTTCCAACCCAGGAATCACGCCTCCGCAGCTCCCGCAGCGGCGATCACGGCGAGCAGGGACTCGAAGCCTACGGCCTGAACCTGACGATTCAGCACGAGTTTAGTTTCGCTGATTTCGTGTCGATTACCGGCTACCGGAAGGAAGACAGTTTCCACACGGAAGACAACGACCGGGCCTCGGACATGTCCGCGGTGGTGTTCTCCGAGCAGGACACCTGGACCTTCAGCCAGGAGTTACGGCTGCAGTCGCGCGACGAGGGAGCATGGACGTGGACCGCTGGCCTGTACTGGTTCCATGAAGACGGTGATCGCGACCAGAGCCGCTACTCGGACTTTTTTGGCCCGGGCGGCCTGGTGGGCCCGGGATCCCCGGATACGCAGCAGGCCATCACGACCTTTGAGCAAGGTCTCGAAACCGACAGCATCGCCGCTTTCGGTCAGGTCACATACAACTTCACCGATCAACTGAGCGTAACCGCGGGGGGGCGGTACACGTACGACAAGAAAGACTACACCATCAATGCGTTTGCGGTGCCGATCACACCGGGCGGCTCGAGCTATTCCCTGTTCATTCCGGACGGGCCATTCATGACCACCGACTCCGAATCCTGGAGTGAATTCACGCCGAAGATCGCGGTCGAGTACGGGTTCAATGAGAACTCGAACGTCTACGCGTACTATGCTCGCGGCTTCAAGAGTGGCGGCTATAACGGCAGCCCCGACAATACGGCCGGCGTCGTGCCGTTCGAACCCGAGACGGTCGATACTTTTGAGATCGGATTGAAAAGTCGTTTTCTCGAGGATCGGATGCAGATCGGCATAGCCGGTTTCTTCAATGACTTCGAGGATATGCAGCTGCAGGGCTTCGACCCGGTGACGGGATCGCCGATCACCAACAATGCCGCATCCGCAGAGATTCTGGGCATTGAACTCGAAGTGGATGGCGTCATCGGCGAGAACTTCAGCTATACCTTTGGCGGGTCCTACCTGGACCATGAGTTCAAGGACTACTTCATCGAAGTCTTCGACCCGACCATTATGGGTGGTCCGCCTTTCCGGGTGGTTGACAAGGAAGGTGACCGCATCGGCGTCATCCCGGAATACAACGCGCACCTTGGCGCGCAGTATGTCTGGCCACTCAGTAGCGGCGCGGAAATCGCTTTGTCGGGCGACCTGTCGCTGATGGACAAGACGATCACCGTGTTCAACACCAAGTGGTCCGATTCCTATGAAGTCGTCGATATGCGCCTGAAGTGGATCGCGGCCGATCAGCGCTGGGACGCGGCGTTCTGGATCAACAACGTCACCGATGAAGATTACTACCGGGGCGGCGGACCGGTGCCTGATATCGATGACAAGATTGCGCGCCTGGGTCTCGTGCAGGATCCACGGATCTACGGCGTGTCGTTCACCTGGCGTTTCGATGGCGAGTGAGTCAATGACGTCGCGGCCGGCATCTTGTGCGGTCGCAACGCGGGACGGTTAGACGAGGATGGACGCCAAACCAACGGTCGCGGTGATTGGTCTGGGGCGCATGGGAGCCGGGATGGCCACCACGTTTCAGAAGGCCGGTTTTCCGCTGACGGTCTACAACCGGACGGCCAGCAAGACCGAGCCCTTCGTGGCGGCCGGCGCCGCGGCCGCGGATTCGCCGAAGTCGGCGGCAGCGCAGGGCGATATTGTGGTCACGTCGCTATTGGACGATAAGTCCATCATCGGCATGGCGACTGCCGACGACGGCATACTCGCGGGGCTGCGTCCCGACGCGATTCATCTCGGCACGACGACTATTTCGCCCGCGGCGGCGGCGAGAGTAGAGGCCCTGCATCGTGACCATGATCGCACCTACGTCGGCACCAATGTTCTGGGCCGCCCGAGTGCGGCCGCAACCGGCGAACTGGCGGCGCTCGTTGCGGGCGATCCGGCCGCGGTCGAGCGTTGCCGCCCCGTGCTGGAAGCCTTCACGTCGATGCTGGTCGTTGTGGGGACGCAGGCGGCAGATGCCGCCCGGATGAAGCTCGTGATCAATTTCTTCCTGTCGGGACTGATCGAGACGATGGGGGAGACTTACGTTTTTGCCGGCAAACACGGTCTCGAACTCGATACGGTCCGCCATCTGATGATCAACCAGGTGTTACCCAATCCGGCGTTGCGGGAATACGCCGATCGTATCAAGGAGCGGCGTTTTGGTGACGCCGGGGCGACACTGACTACCTCGCTAAAGGACCTGACACTGATACTGGGCGAGGCCGCGGCCGTCCAGGCACCCCTGCCGATCGCGAACCTTGTTCGCGACCACATACTGTCGGGTCTGGCGCTCGGCCAGGGCGATCTCGACTGGTGTGTTTCGACCGAGGCCAATCGTCGCGCTGCCGGCATGGACTAGATTCGCGCCCGAACAGGTAGGATTATCATTCCACCAGCTGTTGGCAGTCAGGCCGACGTCGAAGCGATGCATTCGGATATTCACGTGCAAGACAAAGTGGCACTGGTAACTGGTGCTGCGATGGGTATCGGCGCTGCCTGCGCGGCAATCCTGGCGCGTCACGGCGCGACCGTCATCGTAACGGATGTGGCCGACGCCGAGGGCCAGGCGCTTGCAGCGCAAATCACTGGCGCCGGGGGCACCGCGGAATACTTGCGACTCGACGTGACGGATGAAGCACAGTGGCAGCGCGCCGTCGATGCCACGATTACCAATCACGGCGGGCTTGACGTGCTGGTCAACAATGCCGGCATTGCCCTCGTGCACTCTCTACTCGAAACCTCCCTGGACGAATGGCGCCGGGTGCACGCCGTCAATCTCGACGGCGTATTTCTCGGCACCCGCTGTGCAGTCGACGTCATGCGGCCGGGTGGCAGCAGCGGGCGGGGCGGCTCGATTATCAATCTGTCATCGGTCGGCGGCATGATCGGCGCGGAAGGGCTGACCGCATACTGTTCGACCAAGGGCGGCGTGCGTTTGTTCACAAAGGCCGTCGCCGTTGAGGTTGGTCGCGCCGGCTATGGCATCCGGGTGAACTCGGTGCATCCGGGAAATACCCTGACGCCGATGTTTCAGCAGGAACTCCAGGACATGCAGGATCAGGGTGTCGTGCAGAGCACCGATGAGGCCATGCAGTTCTACATGGACATGCAGGTACTGCCGGACATCGGCCAACCGGAGGACATTGCGTCCATGGTGCTGTTTCTGGCGTCGGACGCCGCCAGGTTTGTTACCGGTGCGGAATTCGTGGTGGACGGCGGCCTGACGGCGCAATAAGGTTAGTGCCCATGAGTGATCAACCTGCCTCGAAGCCGATCGCTCCGTACCTGGCTGTCGGCTTGTCGACGGTGATCTACGGTATCTCGGAGCGCAAACAGATCCGCCACAATCTCGAGACCATCGAAGAGGCCATCCATGCGGCCGTGTCGATGGTGAACATCAACATGCCGGTGAAGATCATCTGTCTCGCGGAAGGGGCATTGAGCGGCTTCACGGACGAGATTTTTGATCTGCCGCACACGCTGGCGGCGCGGGAACTCTATATCGACGTGCCGGGTGAGGAGACGGAGTGGCTCGGTCGGCTCGCCAAACTCTATAACACCTACATCATCGGCCAGTGCAAGGCGCGCTGGCCGGAAGTGATGAAGGACCGGTTCTTCAATACGCTCTTCGTCATCGCCCCGAACGGCGAAGTCGTACACAAGGCAGCCAAGAATCACATCTGGTGTCGGGAACGCTCCTGCGTGCCGCACGATGTCTACGATCGCTGGGTCGAGCTGTTCGGTGACGGCATCGATGCTTTCTACCCCGTGTTGGAGACGGATGACATCGGCAATATCGGCACGATCTGCTGCAGTGACGGCGAGTATCCCGAAGCTGTCCGCGCGCTGGCGTTCAACGGAGCCGAGGTGGTGTACCGGCCAAGCGAGGCGACGCCGATGACGACCGCGGGTTATCCGGGCGGCGGCACCTGGATGATCCAGAACCAGGGCCATGCGGAATTCAACAGCGTATATATGCTCTGTCCGAACGCGGGTCCGGTGTATCTCGGCGCGGCGTCGAGACATCCGGTGGATATTGCCGGCGGCAGCGCGCACATCGTCGATTATCGTGGCCAGGTCGTCTCCTACAGTGCGTCGACGAATAACACTATCGTCGCGGCGACCGTCGATATTGAAGCGCTGCGCCAATTCCGCATCATGAATCTGAACAGCAACTGGCTGAAAGACCTGCGCACCGAACTATTCGCGCGCATGTACGATGAGCCGATCCATCCGAAGAACCTGTGGATGGCGCAGGATCCGAAGTCGCACGCCGAAGTGGATGAAATCTACCGGGCCAACATCCAGCGACTGGTTGACCGGGGCACCTGGACGAAGCCGTTCTTTGAACATGAAGGCTGCAAGTTTCAGCCGGGCGGCGAGGACGAGCCGTCCTGGGAAGATATGAAACAGCAGCTCTGGGGCCCCTGGCTGGACGACTGACCGCGTCGCAGCGAGTAACTCGGTATCTACTGATATACTCCCGACCCCGTCGTCGGTAGCGTCGGGCAAGCCACTATTCTAAGAACCTGAGGAGTTGGAATCCCGATGTCTGTCTATCAAGATCAGCTGAGCAAAGTTCGTACGCAACAGGGTTTTATTGCGGCCCTCGACCAGAGCGGCGGCAGCACGCCGAAGGCGCTGCGGCTCTACGGCATCGGCGAAGAAAACTACAGTAACGATGACGAAATGTTTGCGCTGGTGCACCAGATGCGGACGCGCATCATTACCAGCCCGGCTTTCAATGGCGATCGCATCCTTTGCGCGATCCTGTTCGAGAACACGCTCGATCGCGAGATCGAGGGCCAGAATTCCGCGCGTTACCTGTGGGATGTCAAAAATGTTGTACCGATCCTGAAGGTCGATAAAGGTCTCGCCGACGCGGCCGACGGTGTGCAACTGATGAAACCCATCCCGAACCTGGCCGAGCTGCTGGAAAAGGCGAAGGCGCAGAACGTGTTCGGCACGAAGATGCGGTCCGTAATCAAGTCGGCCAACGCAGGCGGCATCGAGGCGAACGTCGCCCAGCAATTCGAAATCGGCCGGGAAATCGTCGCGGCTGGACTGACCCCGATCATCGAGCCGGAAATCGACATCAATGCACCCGACAAGGCCGAATGCGAGGCGCTGCTGCGGGACCAGTTAATCGCGCATCTGAACAAGCTGGATGCGAGCGAACTGGTGATGTTCAAGCTGACGCTGCCGGAAGAGCCCAACTTCTATCAGCCGTGCCAGGACCATGCGAACATGCTGAAGGTCGTCGCGCTATCGGGCGGCTACACGCGCGAGGAGGCCAATCGCCGGCTGGCGCAGAACAACGGCATGATCGCGAGCTTCTCGCGCGCGCTCACGGAGGGTCTGTCGGCACAGCAGTCGGATGAGGAGTTCAACTCGATGCTGGATGGGTCGATCCAGTCGATCTTCGACGCTTCCTGTACCTGACGAGTCTTAGAACCGGTAGGCCAGCCGCGCCCCGATTACGCGGGGTGGGGGCAAGTCGCCAAAGAACTGCTGCAGGCCCAGACCGGCAACGAAGCCGAGTTCGGCCGCCTGCGCGCCGAAGTCCGGACCGGCACCGCCGGTCTTCAGCGTGTCATCGTCGAACAGGTTCTCGACGTAGACGATGAAGTCAAGCCGTTCGCCGGTTATGCCGGCCCGCAGGTCGAACAGCCAGAAATCATCCCATTTCACGAAGTTGTCGGCATCGATGAACCGTTCATCCTGGTAGATGGCGTTCAACTCTGCCAGCCAGTCGAAATCCATGCCCGGTATTGGCCGCTGATAGCTGATCAAGCCGCGAAAGGCATGTTCGGGCGTGCGCTCGAGCCGGTTGCCACTCTGGTCAATCCGGCAGGTTGGGGCGCCATTCGCCGGGTCATTCAGATCGCCAGGATCCGGGCCCTGGCCACCCTTGTACACCACGCGGCATTGGCCGGTTGCGGCCGAGCGCACGAGTATCGACGTGTCATCCTCGAAGTCCTCGTATGTGGCATCCAGGTAGGTGTAGGCGGCATTCAGCGTCAACCCGTCGAGGAAATCCGGCAGCCAGACAAGGTTGAGTTCCAGCCCCAGCACTTCTGCTGCCGATGCGTTGGTAACCCGCGGCGCCAGCCGGTCGTTGATGAGCACCTGACTCGTCGTTTGCTTGTCGGTGTAGTCCTGGAAGAACATTGCGGCGTTTGCCTGCAGGAATCCGCCAACGCGCCAAGCGCTCTTGGCGCCAATCTCATACGCATTCATCTTCTCCGGCAGGAAGCGCTCGTTCTCGATCGTGGTTGCAGAACCGGAGCCCTCGAGCTGGCTGATGCCGCCGGGCTTCTGCGCGCGCGCGGCGTACGCATAGACCATTGAATCATCGCCGGTGCGCCACTCGAGGGTCAGTTTGGGCGTATTGAAACTCGACGACTCCACGCCCTGGATAAGGGCCCAGTCGAAGTTCTGCATGCCCGGGATGAAGATGTCGAAATTCGGGTCGAGCCCAACATTGTGTTTGCGGATTGCATTGTCCCAGGCGAGGCAGGCAATCAGCTCACCCGGGTTGGCGGCTTGTGAGGCTAACGGCACGACAAAGTTACCGCCCAGGGTTGTGAAACCCAGCTGCGGACAGGAGGACTGATTGGGTCGGGTAGTCTCGAATTCCTCGTCCACGTACCGGTCCTCGAAAGTGAGCTTGAGGTTCTCGGTGATCTCCCATTCCAGGTTGATATAGGCTGACCAGTGCTCGGTATCGGCCAGCCAGATCGCGCCGAGAAAGCCGGGAACCTCGGGTCGGAGGTCCTGTCGAGCGTACTCCTGCAGGGTGCGAACTGATGTTGGTGCGCCGGCCGCTGATGTGCCGTCGCAGACCCCGGGAACATTCGTGACGAGATTGCCGGCGAAGTCTTTCGTGACCGGCTCGCAGGAAACGATCCAGTTGTTGTCTGCGAGCTCCCGCTCTTCATGCCAGTACAGTCCCCCGACGGTGATTTGCAGCGGACTGTTCCACTGGGTCGCGAGACGCAGTTCCTGGCTGAACTGCGTGGTGTTCTGTGCGGTATTCGTGGAAATCGTTGACAGGTACTGATCCGGCCGGCCGAGCGCCTGGAAATCCTGATCATAGGCCTGCGTGAAATCCGCGTCGGTGTAGCCCGTGTAAGACGTTAGCGACAGCAGGTCGGTATCCCATGTGGCGACCAGCGACGCGCGCAACACGTCGACAGTATCGCCGGCGAATTCCTTGCCCGTCACCAGGTTCTCGCCCTGGGTTACTACCTTGGACTTGGCGTCGCCGAAATTCTGCGGCTGGCAATAGCCGGGTGCCGGGATCGATTGCCCCGGATTGTTTGGATCCGGTATCAGCGGATGGTCCGGGAACACCGCCTGTACCTGAGCCGTCGTCGGTTGTACCGGCAATACGCCAGGGCAATACACGCCAAAGTCGACCAGGCTTGTGACCGTCCCGGAGAACGCATTACTGATGCCGACTCCCGCGTTCACGGCCTGCGGCAAATAAGTCACGGGTCGGTTCCCATACAGGCGAACCGTCGGCGCGGGTCGGTACTCGTCCTCGCTGTATTCGAGCCGCGGTCGGATCTTGATCGTGTCCGTGGGTGTGAATACGGCCGTCAGGGCGGCGCCAAAGCCTTCCCCACCGCCAACATCCAGACCGGATACGCTGTTCTGATAGAAACCATCCTGTTTCCAGTAGACGCCAGTCATGCGCAGCCCAAGCAGATCATCGATCACCGGGCCGCCGATGGCTGCGTCCAGCTGCAGGCGGCCGTGGTCACCGGCATCGACCCGCAACAGACCCTCGACTTCATCACCGGGCTCCTTGGTTACATAACTGATCGCACCGGCGAAGGCCGCGCGGCCGTATAGGGCGCTTTGGGGTCCTTTGACGATCTCGATGCGTTCGACGTCGGCCAGTAAACGCTTGTTGGCCAGCAAACCGGAGCCAGCGCTGATGAAGTTCTCGGTTGTGACATCGATGCCGTCAACCAGAAATGCCACATTAGACCGGCCCCGGCTGTTCGACAGTCCACGCATCGTGATGCGCGTGTCCTGCGGGCCGAACGACGTGTCAAACTGAACGCTCGGGTCCATCTTGACGATGCCGTCGAGGCCAATAATGCCTTGCCGCTCGATCTGCTCGGCGCTGATGGCCGATACCGCAATGGGCACATCCTGCACTGTTTCCACGCGCTTGCGCACGGTGACCATGATCTCTTCGATCTGCGCCAGGCCGTCCGTTGTCACACTCAAACAGAGCGCAACGGCAGTGAAGCGCAGCAGGCTGTGCAGCCGGCTGTCGATCCCCAAACTGATCCCCCTTGCAGGATGCTAGGCCTTCGCCCCCAGCGAGCTGAGGGCAGTTGCCACTCCCAACGTTACCTGCGCCAGCTCGGGATAACAAACTGTGTCCGGTGTATCCAGCGCAGTGTGATAGCGCTCGTTTCGATAGAACGCGGTATCCGTGACCATGATGGCTGGGAAATCGTGTTGCCAGAATGAGCGATGGTCGCTGAGATCGAGTCCGGGCACGACGGGCGGGGCCGCGAGGGATTCTGCGGGAAAGTCGCTGGTCTGGCGAAATGCGTTAACGAAGCGC
>JASJBD010000139.1 GCA_030066665.1 Gammaproteobacteria bacterium | reverse complement strand
AGCGGCCGGTTGGCGCTGTTGCCCATGATGAACGTGAACAGGCGCACGTCGTGCTGCTCCAGCAGCTGCAGGAACCTGCGCTTGTCGGTCACACCGACATTGGCCACGCCATCCGTAACCAGGATGACGCCGCTCGGGCGGTCGGTATCCAGTGAGCGCAGGCCCGTGGTCAAACCGTCATGCAGGTTGGTGCTGCCGTTAGCTTGCAGGCCGCGCACGGCGGCGATGTAGCGCTGCACGTTCGCTGGCGTGCTGGGGATAAAACCGTGCGTCAGCTCGCGCGCGTTGTCGCTGAATGTGACGATGTTGAACCGGTCCTCCGGTCGCAGCTCGCCCAGCGCCTGCTCCACGCCCTCGGCGAGCGTGGCGAACTTGCCCTGCATCGAGCCCGAAGTATCGAGCACGAATACCCAGTCGCGGCCCGTCGTGATGGGCGGCAGATCGTCGCCCGGTGTCAGCGTCAACATGAAAGTACCGCGGCTGTCGGGATCGGGTTTATACGTGACCAGGTCGATCGAGCCCGGCAGGTTCGGCTGATGGCGCCAGTACACCACGATGTCGGTATCCAGCCGCGCCGTCGCTGCGACGGGTACCGGCGTACCTTCCTCGAGTGCGGTGATTTGCGCGTCCAGCTCGGCATCGCCGCCGGCGCTACCGAGACGTACCTGCCAGTGGCCCGGGCCAATTTGCGTCAACTGCGCGCCGGGCTGATCCGGCACGCGCAGGGCGTCGACCGGATAGGACGACTTCAATTCCAGGTCGAAACTAAAGGTGCCTTCTACCGCGTCGCGCGTGTCCCAGAACGCCATTTGTATTTCATCCACGCCGCCTTCCGCCAACGGATACACATAACGGCCAACGCCGGTGTCGGTGTGCGCGGTCTGCAGATAGACCAGTCGCGTACGCACGTCCTGGCCGGCGCGCACCGGGTACACGCCGATCTCGAAAGTGCGGTAGTCGTTCTTTTCGACCAGTGCGGTTTCGCGGCCGGCGGATTTTTCCGCCTCATAAATATCGCGAGCCCGCTGGCGCTCCACGACCTCGCCGGTCACCGGTTGGCCATCGATCCAGTAAGTGAATTCGCCGACGGCCGCGTGCTCGGGCACCGGGAACGAATAGAGCGCTTCCAGGTCACGCGAGCCGGTGTTGGCGAAAGTCTGTTCGACCTCGGTCACCACGTAGCCGTCTTCCACGATCACGCGCACGGCATGGTCGCGAATCGCGAGCGGGGTGCTCTGGCCAACCGGCGTCAGCAGGCCGGCGGCCTGGGCCGGGCCCACGGCGAGCAGGGCGGCGGCGCCCAGCAGTGCGACCAGTTGTCGCTTACCAATGTGAATGATCTTCATGATCCTCTCCTCCAGTTAATTGAACACTGTTTAATTACAGGTTAAATGAAAGCCGCTCTAATTGAACGGCGTTTAATTAATATAGCAAAGAATTCAACACTGTTCAATATTCTGCTAAGATGCTGTTTTTGAGCCGGAACTGGCTGAATGGCGCGACGCAGCGATCATACGCGGGAGGAACTCCGCGACATGTCGATCCGGGCCGCCCGGGCGATTGTCCGAGCGAAGGGCACACAAGCACTGACGGCCCGCGCCGTGGCCCGCCGCATCGGGTACACGGTTGGCACGCTGTACCAGATGTTCGACAACTTCGATCACCTGGTCCTCGCGGTGAATATCAAGACCGTGTCGGAGATCCGCCGGCGAATGGAGAAGGCCACTCACGATCTGGTCGATCCCAAAGCCAAACTCAAGGCGATCGCGCATGCCTACACGGAGTACGCCCTGGCGCACCCCGGTCTCTGGCGGCTCGCATTCGAACATCAGATGCCGGAACTCGACAATTACCCGTCCACGCTCACGGATCAGACCGACGCAATTTTCGTGTGGATTTCTGACTTGCTGGGCCAGTTAACGGCGGCACCGCGCGACGAAATCGCCGCCGCGGCGTTATGGTCCGGCGTGCATGGTGTGTGTCATCTGAGCGTGACCAGCAAGCTGGGCCTGGCTGGTACCCGTGCCGCGATGCAGGTGGTCGATCAAATGGTCGACAGCGTGATTGCCGGCGCTGAGCAAAAAGCGGCGGCCGCGCGGGCGTAGGCGACTGATTTCTTCAGTGCTGATGACCACCCTCGCCATGGGCGTGCCTGTGCGCCAGTTCCTCACCGTCCGCTCTCCGCAGGACGTAATGAAAACTCATGACCCCATCCGTGGCGGCGACAAGTTCGGTGCTCATGCCAGCTAGAACAGGATCCGCGCAAATCCCTCGTAGAACAGGTCCGGCGGCAGCTCCTGCACGGTTGCGGGGCCCGCTCCCGTCGGCAGATGAACCAGGTACAGCGGTTCGGTCGTGGCCGTGAGTGAGAAGGGGCTCGGCGTTTGCGCCGCGTTCGGGTCGCGCGGCAACACGCGAGATACCGTGACGTACCGGCCCGAGTCCGGCAACTCCAGTTCACGGCGACGGTCGGCCTTCATGCCGAGATCGACGAACAGGTGCGACACCTGGCCACGGCTCGCGTTGATCTGCATGAGTAACGCGATGCCCGGTTCGCGATCGCGCAATGCCCTCAATGTTTCGGTTTGCAGCGCCGCGTCCATGATCGCCTGAATCTCGTCGTCACTCATCGCGCGAAACGACAGCGTCGTCACGTCTGCCTGCGTATCTGTCACGGTGTAGAACTGCGAAATCGCCGCTGCGCGCAGGCCGAATGCCAGCAACAGGCACACCGCGAACACGCCGCTCCAGATAGCCAACGCCTTGCCGCGTGGCAGTGGCTGCCACGTCTGACCGTCACCGGGCTTGCGGAACGGGTTGAACATCGATACGCGCGCCAGGTAGGCGTCGGTTTCGCTGCCGTAACGCTTGCGAATCGTCTCTTCCTCGAAACGCGCGAGCATGTAGTAGAGCCCGAGCATCATCAGGTAGGTGACCAGGATGAAAAACCGTGGCCACAACAGCAGGAATCCGGCGCCGCCGATGATCAGCATCAGGTACTGCGGATGTCGCACGCGCCCGTACAACCCCCCCGTCACAAGCTGCTTTTTGATGAACTTGCCGTAGTAAAGCTGAATCGCGCAGGCCAAAAAGCCGATCAGGCCGACCAGCGCGAGTATGGCGCCGAGCCACTCGACATAGCGGAACACCGCGATTTTGGTGTGCGCGAGGTGCGGCAGGAAGAACTGCGGCAGCCACGCGGTTAGCGCGCTGGCCTCCAGCCCGTGCAGGAAGGGCGTGTAAACACTGTAGAAGTACGCCGCGAACGGCGTGACCATGATGATCATTTCCAGCGTTGCCGCGGCGTACACGAAAATCGGTACAACCCAGGGCCAGCGGTTGGTGGTTGTCGAAGTCATTCAGGCATCCAGCGTGTCGAAGCGCACGGGCGTGGGCTTCGCGCCATTCACGATCTCCGGCCAGTTGCACACCGACGCCATCCACACCAGGTCCATCTCGGCGCGCAGCTCGAGGTAATCGCCCGCGGTCGAAATCGGTTCCTCGAAGGTCCATTCGCCGGTCGGCGCGTACGTCACGGTCATGTTGATGTTCAGGATCGACGCCTGTTGATACAGGTTCGGATCAAAGCCATGCTTTTCGTACTCCCGCTGGATGGTCTCACGACAGCCGTATTCCCCTGCACCAAATGCGTGCACCAGCGCTTCACGACAACAAGCGCCGCCGCCGGTGTAGTGATTCGGCCGGGTGTCGTCCGTGATGGTCCACATCGTGTTACAGCGACTGCTCAGGATCACATCGCCGATCTGCCACTGGTAGCGGGCGTTCTCCAGGTTCGAATAGATCATATCCTGGTACTCGAGCGGGTCACCCTGCGCGACCGCGACGAAGTCCGTGACCTGCTGCCCCTGGAGATCGACAATCCGCAATCGCTGGCCTTTCTTCAGGAGACCACTGGCGCCGTGGTGCGGTTGCACCGTTGCGCTGCTGATCATGTCGTCCGAAGACGTATTCATGTTTCTTATCCCTCCTCACAATCCAGGGACAGTGACCGCAACTGTAGACTTAGGGCGACTGTCCCGAAACCTTTTCCTGCAACAATTCTCCCTCGAACTGCAACGTGACGGTATCGCCCAGCAATGGCGGGCGGAGCAGATAATCCATGCCGAAGTCCGACCGCTGGAACTGCGTCCTGGCGGAGATGCCGATCGCACCGACGCGGGCCAGCGGATGCTGTGCCGTCGAGCCAACGATTGTTGCGTCGAGGGTCACCGGCCGTGTGACACCGAGCAGCGTCAGGTTGCCTGTGACCTGCAATTGGCCCGCTTCGGACACCGTGACCGCGGTGGACTGGAATTCGATTCGCGGATGCGTATGCGCAGCGAAGAATTCTTCGTTGAACGCCAGGTCTTCGTCCCAGCTGTCGAACGCTGAGTCCGGATGAGTCGCCTTGTAGTCCCCGGCGTAGTCGGTGCGCACGGAGGTTGCGTCGACGCGCACGGCCACGGACGAGTTCTCCAGTCCCGCGGCATCGAGATCCAGATCGACTTCGTAGCGCGTGAAGCGCGCCACGTAATTGGAGAGTCCCATGTGCTGCACGCTGAACTGCAGATTCGAATGATTCGGGTCGACGGTGTATCGACCGGCCGGTGCGGCCAAGTGCTCGGCCGCGACGCAAGTCGAACTGGCCGCGGCGACCAGCGTCGCGACGACTCCAACCACGCCTTCTCGGCCCGGAATTCTGCGTATAGTACCTGCCATGCTGTGCCTGTCCCGCCGCAAGCGTCTCGCCATCCTACCGGGTCTCGCCCTGCTGGCAAGCTGTGCCGCGGAGCGCCCCGTCACTGTGGAGAGCATGTGGATAGAAGGCGTCACGCGCGATCAGCAGTTCGACAACCTGCTCATCATTGCCGTGACCCCGAATTACAACCCGCGCTGCAACTACGAGATCCTGGTGGCATCGTTCCTGCGCACGGACGGCGTCACGGCCACGGCCAGCTGCTCGCACCTGGATTCCACCGATCCGCTGACCGTCGACACCGTTCGTCCAATCGTGGCAGAGCTGGACATCGATGCAGTGTTGGTCAGCGAATTGATTGGCCGCGACGACGAGATCGTGGAGGGCGGCAGCTCAGAGCAGCGCGGCGAGGCTTATTACAAACCCATCGGTTACGGCTACGGGTATCCGCGACCCTACTATTACGGCGGCTACTACGGTGCGTTTGGCTTGCCGGTGACCTACGTGAAGTTCACCGCCGAACAATCTGCGTTCGGTTTGGAGACCTCCGTCGTCGTCGCGTCCAACCTGTTTGAGACTAACGATGCGCAGCGCGTCTTCTCGGTGCAGGTGACAGCCGAGAAACAGACGATGGACCAGGTGCTGCATTCAGTGTCGACCGGCGTGGCCGACCGGCTGCGTCGCGACGGATTGGTGCCGTAGAAAAACATCCATGGCCGGGATCCGGCAATTGATGGAAACTCTGCCACAAACCGGCGTGGTGGAATGGATCGGTTTGCGCCCGGCCCGGGAAGTCGCGCCCTGCACCGTGGACGAGGTTGTCGCTGAAGCCGGCACAGGTCTGGCTGGTGACCACTACGCTAAACAGAATGGCAATCGCCAGGTCACGCTAATCCAGGCCGAGCATCTCGAGGCCGTAGCGTCGATGCTCGGTGTTGACAAGGTTGCGCCGGAAACTGTGCGGCGCAACCTGGTCGTGCGCGGGATCAATTTGCTGGCGCTGAAAGATCGCCAGTTCCAGGTCGGCGAAGCCATCCTGGAGTACACCGGGCTGTGTCACCCATGCTCGCGCATGGAAACTGCGTTGGGTCCTGGTGGCTATAACGCATTGCGTGGCCATGGCGGCATCACCGCGAGCGTACTGCGGGGTGGGCTGGTGCGGGTTGGCAGTGCGGTCCAGGTAGTGCAATGAGCTGGGCCAACAAGCTGGTATTCAAGCGCCTGTACAGCTCGGCCAGTTCGGCCGAGGACTTGCCCTGGTACGAACCCGACCCGCCGGCGTTACTCGTGAAAGCACTGGATGAGCGCCCTGGCCCCGGACGGTCACTGGATGTCGGTTGTGGTGCCGGCGCCCACACGCTGTACATGGCCGAGCGGGGTTACGCAGCCACCGGCATCGACTTTATGCCGCAGGCGATTGACCTGCTTCGAAATCGCGCCAGGGAAACCGGGTATGACATCGCGGCGGAGCAGGCAGACGTGAAAACCTGGTCCGCCGAGCAGCCGTTCGACGTGGTGCTGGATGTTGGCTGCCTGCACAGCTTTGCGGCCGCGGAACGGCAAACCTATCGTGAGCAATTGCTCCGTTGGCTCGCGCCGGGTGGCGACTACATCCTGATCCATCTCGGTCGCCGCGGCTGGTGGGATGTGTGGCCCGTTGGCCCCAACCGGGTGTATCAATCACAAATCACCGGGCTCTTTGCGCCGGAGCTACGGCTGCACGAATACGAGGAAGAAGAAAAGCGTGACCTGCCGCTGCTGGTTGGCGGATCCATGCTCACGGCGCGGTACTGGTTCAAAAAAGCGTAATTGGAGCCAACAATCTATGGCCAACATACTGATCGTTTACGGCACGACCGAAGGACAAACGGCGAAAATCGCCCAGCACATCGGCGCTCGCTTGGAGCAGCAGGGACACGAGGCCACGTCGATGCTGGCCAGCGATGCGATGGAGATGGACCTTGCCGGCTACGACCCAGTCGTCGTCGGTGCTTCGGTGCACGAGGGTCGGTACCAAAAAGACGTCCGCCAGTTCGTTGAAGCACATCAGGCCACCCTCGAGCCCAGGCGCACGGCATTTTTCTCGGTGTCGCTCGGCGCAGTGAGTGCTGACCCGCAGGAACGCGCCGAAGTCGACAAGCTCATGCAGGAGTTCTGCAGTAGCTGCGGCTGGACGCCGTCGCTGACCCGCAGCTTTGCCGGCGCGTTGCGTTACACGCAGTACAGCTGGTTGAAGCGCCAGGTAATGCGGCACATCGTGGCCAAGGAAGGCGGGCCCACCGATACCACGCAGGATTTCGAGTTCACGGACTGGGACGACGTTAGCCGCTTCGCTGAGGAGCTCGTCGACAGCTAAGTCCAGGCTCGGTTCAGTGAGCCGCGATCCGGGACAAACCCAAACGACTTAGCATTTCCTCGTAACGCGGGTCGTCGTGCAGCGGCTCAAACCAGGGTTCAACCTTGAGGTGCCATAGCTCCGGATCGTGCTGCTCCCAGGCGCGTTCCAGCCAGACGAACGCACCGCCGACGTCACCCCACTGGCTCAATACCACGGCGACATCGGCCGCCACGAGTCGCTCACCCTGCAGTGCGATCAGGCGTTCCAGCGAGCGCCAGGCCGCGGTTTGGTCACCAAGCTGGCGGTACGCGATCGCACAATCGACTAGTTGAGATATCGGTTTCATCACCTCAGGGCACTCGAGCTTGTCTATTGCTGCCGCGGCTTTGCCATCGAGGAGCAACACCCGGCCAGTTAGCCGGTTGTGTTCCTGCTGCCACCGCGGTCGTGCGCTTTCGTCGGCAGCGCTGGCTGCCAGCATTGCGTCCGCAGCGGCCTGTGACTCGGCAGTTCGCCGCCGCCAAGCAAGCACTGCGCTGAGTTCCCGCAGCGACTGCACCCGATCGTAGTGCTCTGCTGTCGTCAATGCGTCGAGCATTGCAATCGCCTGGTCCGCGTCGCCCCGTATCGCGATCAGCCGGGCCAGCCAACGTTGCGCGTAGGAATCGGATTCGACAAGCTCAATTTCGCGTTGCCAGCTGGCGATCGCGCCGGCGAGGTCCCACTCGCTGTGGAACCGTGTGAATGCCAGCACCCGATGCGCTGTCAGTAGATTGTCATTCAATGCCAGCGCGGCGCGGGCCGCGCGCCCGGCGTACCCGTACAGTTCGAGCCGATCTTCTGGCTTGGAACAGTGGTCGCCTCGTGCGCTGCTGCCGTAGCAGTTCTGAGCAAGAGCCTGGTACCGAAGAGCCATGCCAGTCAGCGCGTTCGCCAATTCGAGTGAACGTTGGACCTCTGTCACCGTTAGCCACTCGGGTTCGTCGCCCGTTGCCAGGAAGGCATCGCGTGCGGACTCGTAGCGCTTCTGCCGTTCCTGCGTGCCAAACAACACACCCTGAAAACCATGATTTATGCCAACGTACTCGACGATGTCAGGGCTGCCCGGCCTGTTGTCGCCAGACTGGTCATCGGATTCCAGTGTGACGGTTGGCGCGCCGGGCGAGCCAAGGCGAATCCCCAGGAAGGGTTCGTCATAGAACAGCCAGCCCACATTGGGGGGCCAGCTGCTCTCATTACTACGCCACAGGGCCGCGAAAAACGCCCAGACCAAACCGTCTGCCTCGCCGTCGTCGAGCATGGCGAGACGTTCCAGCGAAAACGGCAACTGCAACGTGATCTCATTGCCGTCGGTTGAGACCGGCGGCGTCTTGCGGGTCAGTCGCCGGTTCCTGCGACGTTCTTCCTCGCTCAATACCGGGCTGCCAGGTGCATTGAACCACTCCGTAATGACGCGGTTCGCAGCTTTCACCACTGACGTCAGGTCGTCGATGACGATGGTTTGCCAGGCGCCGACCTGGCCGTCCTCGTCGGCGTAGAAGTGCGCCTCGTTAATTTGCAGTGCCGCCTGCAACTGCTGCAGGAAATCGATCAGCTGCGCGTGATGTTCCAGCAGTTCTTCCGGCGGCCGCGCCCGCAACTCCGTCACGAGCGCCGCGATCGCGTCGGGCCACAGCGGGCTGGACGATTCGAGCCATTCGTCCGTATCCCTGGCGTAGGTGAACGTCAGGTCGCCGTTCGCCAGTCCATCGATCCGCGCTTTGTAGTCATCGTCGAAGTCTCCGCCGATGCGCAGGTAATGCTGAAAAATCAGCAGCCGATCGTTGGCCTCGTCGTGGCGGTAGCTGAATTGCTGGGCACCGAACGGATCGTTCGGCGTCGAACAGGCCGAGACCAGCGCGGTGAGCAGCAGGCAAGTGAGAACATGGACCCGGGCCATGTCTCTTTATAAAGCAATTGCGGTTGGATCCCAATCAGGCGGGCGAGGCACCCGCCACGATATAGAAGCCACCTTTCGGACTCGGGTGCCAACTCTCTTTAGCGACGAATCCGGCCTCGCGCAGCCAGTCATCCAGCTCTGCCTTGCGAAATACGTTGACCCAGGGCATCACACCGAGCCGACTGCCGAGCGGCACGACGTAGCGCAACACCGGCATGAAGTCACCGACGCAGGGCGTGCTGGAAATCAGTAACCCGCCGGGCTTCAGCATTGCGTGCAGTTTGACGAGCACCTGGTCGACGTCCGGCAACAGGTGCAGGATGCTGTGCGCGAGTATCACGTCCAGCGAACCCGGCGCCACTTTAAGATCGTCAACACTGGCAACTTCGAAGTCGACGTTTGTGAACCCGGCAGCCTTCGCCTTCGCGCGCGCAATCTTGATCATGCCGGTCGAAATGTCGGTCGCCAGAACATGCGCAGCCTTTGGCGCATGGTGCAGGGCCGTGGTGCCGGTTCCGCAACCGATCTCCAGCACGCGATCGGTCGGCTTGAGATAGCTGTCGGTTTTCGCCAGCTTGGCTTCATACACCTGCTGATCCGGCACGGGCTTTTTCGCATAGCGCTCGGCAATACGATCCCAGAAGCGGGCCTCCGGATGGGGTTGAGTCTGATAAAGCGCGGTCATGCTGAGGTCTCCTGTTGGTTGTGCGGTTTGCGGCCGATGCAGGTCAGGCTCGTGAGTCGCAACGAGCCGCTCGTTTCGAAGTTGACGGGCTGGGGAATCAATCCTGCCGCTCGCAGCCAGGCATCCGCGCGTTCGGCATTCAACCGATGCGTACGCCATTTTAGCTGGATGTAACGACCGAGAATCGATTCACGCGTGATGCAGGCGACGACCCAGCCGCCCGGCCGCGTCACGCGCTGCATTTCTCTCAGTGCCACGACCGGGTCCGGCAGGTGCTCGAGCACGTGCGCCGCCATCACCAGGTCAAAGTGATTGGACGGGTAGGGCAGCGCGCAGACATCGGCCTGTTTGCCACGCACATCCAGCCCGGTTTGCTGCAGGCGTTGGCGCGCGTGCGTGATCATCGCTGCGGACACATCCACTGCGTGCAGCTCGACCGGTCTCGTCCAGGCCCGGGCGAAGCCCAGTGAAAAATCGCCGGCCCCGATGCCGCAATCCAGGACCCGCGGCGTCGGGTTTGCCGACATGAAACCTGAGTCGCGGATAAATCGCGTAAACAGTCCCTGGTAGATGGGCAGCAAACCGAGGCGTGCGGTGAGCCGTTGCCAGCGCGGGGCAAGCCGGTCGTAGCGCCGGGCCAGCTCGGGCACGCCGAGCGGCCGGCGCCGTACGGAGATCTGCCAGGAGCCGAACCAGCCGGCATACACGGGCATGGTTTGTTCGTTCGGGGTTGTCATGTCGTGCTCACTCCAGGGAGCGCGCAGACTACCCATGCAAATTGTTAAGATAAACGCCTAAAATTGCATCACTGGTATACGTATATAAATGAACTGGCAGGCTGTTTCATTCGACTGGAACCAGGTGCGCGCCTTCCTCGCGACCGCGGAAGAGGGCTCGCTATCGGCGGCCGCGCGGGCGTTGCGGCTGACGCAGCCCACCCTGAGCCGCCAGGTGAGTGCGCTCGAGCAGGATCTTGGCGTGACGCTGTTTGAACGCGGCCACCGGTCCATGGCGCTGACTGCGACCGGGCTCGACTTGCTGGAACACGTACGCGCGATGGGCGACGCCGCGACGCGGGTATCGCTCACTGCCTCCGGCCGCTCGCAGTCGGTCGAGGGGCAGGTGAGCCTCACCACGACGAATACTTTTGCGGTCTTTCACCTGCCGCCGATTCTCGCGCGCATCCGCGCACAGGCGCCCGGCATCGAGATTGAAGTGATCGCCGCGAACGAAGTGCGCGACCTGCGGCGGCGCGAAGCGGATATTGCCATTCGGCATGCGCGCCCGGAACAGGCCGACCTGATCGGCAAACTGATTGGGGGCACGACCGCACACCTCTACGCCTCGGAAGCGTATCTCGATCGCATCGGCCGGCCGACAACGCCCGCGGACCTGGCCGACGCCGATTTCATCGGCTTCGAATATCCGGAAAAGCTGCTGCCACAGTTCGAGGCCCTGGGCGTGCCGGTCACGCGCGACCACTTCAAGGTCTATAGCGCCAGCGGCCTCGTGTACCTGTCGATGATGAGGCAGGGACTGGGCGTCGGTTTCATGACCCGGGCCGACGCCGATCTGCACCCGGACCTGGAGATGGTGTTGCCGGAACTGCCGCCGATCGACGTGCCGGTGTGGCTGGTCACGCATCGCGAGCTGCGCACCAGCCGCAGGATCCGGCTGGTGTTTGACTTGATTGCCGAGTATGCCGCCGAGCTTTGAGCAGTCTCGCTTTGCGGCAGCAATCCAGCCACGCCGTTGGAATTACGGGGGCGGCCACCAGCGCCGCAACGCGGCCGTCTCGCAGGGTAGCTCGGCGATGACGCCGCCGGTCAGCTCGCGCCAGCTCTCCAGTGCTTCCTCCGGCACCAGCACCAGCGTCGGTAAGCCTGCGGCAATAACCGCGAGAATATCGTCGGCGAGACCGGCGCCCGTTTGTTCCTGCTCGCCGAACTTTTCGACGATGACCAGGTCGGGCTGATCCACCAGTGTTCGGCGGAGGGGTGCGCCGGCGTCCATCAGCGCGGCCGTGTCGAGCGAGCAGCCGCCGCTGACCAATTGGTCCCGGTTCGGCCGATTGATCGTCACGCGTTCGCCGGTAGCCAGGTCGACGCTGTCAATCCGGCTTCGCCGCCCCTGATCGTCGAAAAACGCTTCCTGAATCATCCCGCCGACACGACGACCACTCGAGGCGACTTCCCTTGCAAAGTCTGCGAGGGCCTGCCGGTCGTGTCTGTCTGAACGATAGATTACGGCGGCTGCCTGAACGTTATCTGTAGTATTCATAAGTGGTACCGTGCCCAATTCTAATTCGTGCCGGACACGCATCAATGAGTTTTTAGCATGCTCGAACCATTCGGACCCTCCATCTATTTCGCCGACGGGCCGACCGTGTCGTTCTACGGCTTCCCGTATCCCACCCGGATGGTGGTGGTGCGTTTGTCAGACGGACCGGCCTGGATCTGGTCTCCCATTGCCCTCACCGACGAACTGGCCAGCGCGGTCGAGGCGATTGGGCCGGTGCGCTTCATCGTGTCGCCCAATAAGATTCATCACCTGTTCCTGGCGCAATGGGCCGAGCGCTGGCCCGAGGCGCAGCTGTATGCGCCGCCGGGACTCGCCAAACGGAAACCGGACATCCCATTCGCCGCCGAACTGGGTGATGAACCCGATCCCGCCTGGGCCGCAGACATCGACCAGGTTGTCTTTCATGGGTCCTTGGCGATGGAAGAGGTGGTGTTTTTTCATCAGCCGTCGCGGACGGCGATTGTCTGCGACCTGATCCAGCGCCATGCCGAGGAGAACATGACCGGGTGGAAAGGTATGCTCATGCGGCTGGATAGCCTGGTCGGGGAACATG
>JASJBD010000019.1 GCA_030066665.1 Gammaproteobacteria bacterium | reverse complement strand
CGGTAAATGGTACAACTTACACCGCCACCAACAATGGTGACGGCACCTGGACGCTCGCCGATGACACGATCGCACCGGCGTTAGCCGACGGGGCCTATGACGTTTCTGTCACCGCGACGGATGGCGTCGGCAATGTCGGTACGGATGCCAGCATCGATGAGCTGGTTGTCGATACCACCGCGCCAGTTGTCACGGTCACGGGTTTGACAACCGCCGACAACACGCCAGCCCTCACCGGCACGGTCTCCGACCCGACCGCGACGGTGCAGGTCACGGTCAATGGCACGACCTACGCCGCGACCAACAACGGTGATGGGACCTGGACGCTGGCTGACGACACGATTGCCCCGGCGCTGGCGAAGGGGACCTACGACGTGTCCGTAACGGCAACCGACGGTGTGGGTAATGTGGGCACCGACGCCAGCGTCGACGAACTGGTCATTCAGAACTCGCCACCGATCGCGACCGACGACGCGTATACCACCGATGAAGATCTCGCTTTCACCGCCGTGCTCGGTGTCGATGACTTGTTGCTGAACGATAGTGATCCGGACGGCGATCCGTTGACGGTCAACACCACGCCGGTCTCCGGGCCAACCAATGGCGCGCTGATCCTGAATAGTGACGGCACGTTTACTTATACGCCGAATGCCAATTTCAACGGCACGGATAGCTTCGTGTATGAGATTAGCGATGGTGACGGTGGCACCGCCCAGGCTACGGTCACCCTCACCGTCAATCCAATCAATGATCCGCCGACTGCGGTAGGCGACAGCTATGTCACCAACGAGGATCAGTCAGTGGTCGCACTGCTCGGCGTCGACGACCTGTTAATGAACGACAGCGATCCGGAGGGAGATCCGCTGACGGTCAACACCACGCCGGTTGCCTTACCGACCAATGGCTCATTGATTCTGAACAACGACGGCACGTTCACTTACACGCCTGACCCCGACTTCAGCGGCATGGATTCATTCATCTACGAGGTTCTCGACGGCAATGGTGGTACCAGTCAGGCCACCGTCACCATCGTCGTCAATCCCGTCAATGATGCCCCGACGACGACAGGCATCGCCGATGTCACTGTGAATGAGGATGCGCTGGATACGATTATCAATCTCGTCGCGTCCTTCGATGACGTAGAGGACGGTTCGGGTGGCCTGAATTTCGCCGTGATGCAGAACACGAATCCGGCGCTCTTTGGCTCCACCAATGTCGACAATGTCGCGGGCACGCTGACGCTCGATTACGCGGCTGACGCCTTCGGCACAGCCGACCTCACCGTCCGCGCCACCGATAGCAACGGCGCCTGGGTGGAGGCGACCTTCACGGTCACGGTCAACCCGGTTAACGACGCACCGGTAATCGCTGCCGAGAACATCTCGGTCGACGAGGATGTTTCGTTTGTCGCGATGCTGGGCGTCGATGACCTGTTGCTGAACGATAGTGATGTTGATGGCGACGCGCTGAGCGTCAACACGACGCCCGTGGCCGGACCAGGCAACGGCAGCGTATTACTCAATAGCGACGGTACCTTCACCTATACGCCGAATGCGAACTTCAACGGTAGCGATAGCTTCATCTACGAAGTCACCGACGGTAACGGTGGCTCCGGGCAAGGGGTCGTCAATATCACGATCAATCCCATCAACGACCTGCCGGTGGCCGCCGGTGAGGCCATGGCAGTGGACGAGGACGCAGCTCTGAGTGGCGTGCCGGGCGTGAATGATCTACTGCTGAACGACACCGATGTCGACGGTGATCCGCTCAGCGTCAGTACGACGCCGGTAACGAGTCCCGCTAACGGCACGCTGGTGCTGAACAGCGACGGTACCTTTACCTATACGCCGAATGCGAACTTCAATGGCGCCGATTCGTTCGCATACCAGATCACAGACGGTAACGGCGGCACGAGTCAGGCAATTGTGAACATCTCGGTCAACCCGGTAAACGACGCGCCGATCGCCGGTAGTGACGCGATGTCTGTAGTGGGCGGCGTGGCCACGTCATTTAGTGATGTCAGCCTGCTGGCCAATGATGCTGACGTTGATGGTGACGCCTTATCGATCGTCGGCTTCACGCAGCCGGCCGATGGAACGCTCGTCCAGAATCCCGACGGCAGCTTCACCTATACCCCATCGAACGGCTTCGCTGGTGTGGACAGCTTCAGCTACACGGTCGCCGATGCCTCCGGCGCTCAGGACACCGTGATGGTCTTGATTAACGTCACGCCCCCCGTCGATCCAGGCCCTGATCCGGATCCCGGCCCCGGTCCGGATGACGGCGGCGGGACGACGGACGACGATCAAGATTCCGACGATCCGGCCGATAACGATACTGGTGACGAGGGTTCGACGGGTGGGACCGGAGACACCGATGACCCAGAGGCGCCACCCGCAGAGGACGGCGGCGGCGGGGGAGCACGCGAGGCGAATCCGGGTTCACCAGCCGAGCCTGGCATATGGAGTGAGTACCTCGGGATCTATGGGCCCGACGGAGCTGACCGCAATGTGATCGCATCGGCGACCCCGGCGAAATATCTGTACGACGCGCTGCAGTTGATGGACAGAACATTTGAAATCGAGGTCCCGGATTTTGCGCTGGCAAACTCCACGTACGTGCCAATCTGGCAGGCGCTCGATGCGATGAAGCGCGAAATGCGCAATCCAGATGGCGACGAATTCGGCGGCGTGATGGTTCTGCAGATGGCTACCGGCACCAGTGTCGCGCTCAGCGCCGGCTTCGTTGCGTGGATATTGCGCGGCGGTGCGCTGGCCAGCGCGTTGATGTCGGTGCTGCCGATGTGGCAAGGCTTCGACCCGCTGCCAATCTTGATGGCACGCAAGCGGCGCAAGAAAGCAGCGCAGCAAAAAGACCTGCAAGATGCAGAAATTTTGCGCGAGTCGGAAGTCGATCGCCTGTTCGAGGCCGCGACGAAGGCCGGGCTGTTGCACCGATCCAAAGAGTCGTCGTGAAGAAGTTCCGCATTTCCCCGACTCTGCGACTGACCTTCGGGTTGGTCTCCTTGACTATCAGTCTGATTCTGATGGCCAAGTTCGCCGGTCTGGCTCCGGATGAGAAGGCTGCCGCCCTGGAAGCTCGCCAGAAGCTGTGTGAGGCCCTCGCAGTGCAGCTGTCGGCGGCGGCCGGCAATAGTGACATTCGATTGATTCGTGAGACGCTTCGCACAGTTGTAACGCGTAACGATGACATGCTGTCAGCTGCGCTACGCGACGGCAACGGCAATATCACCGCTTCCGAAGGCGATCACCTCAAGCATTGGATTCCGCGCGAAGACGGGCAGTCGACGTCAACCCACGTGCAGGTGCCAATTTTTAGCGGCTCACGTCGCTGGGGTACGGTCGAAATCAGCTTCGAACCCCTGTCCGGGGAGGCAGGCATGCTCGGCGCGGCTAAGAATTCCCTGCTCGGCCTGGTCGGGTTCGTCGCGTTGGCAGGATTCCTTGGTTACTTCGTATTTCTGCGCCGCGCGCTGCGCGAGCTTGATCCCACCAATGTCATTCCGGAGCGGGTGAAGGTTGCGTTCGACTCGCTGGCCGAAGGCGTGCTCATCATGGATGAAGATGAGCGCATCGTAATGGCCAACGAGGCTTTTGGCCGCTGCATCGAGAATGACTCGACTCCGCTGACCGGCAAGAAGACCTCGGCGCTCAACTGGCGCAACCTGCAGATGGGTGACGGTTCAAATGAGTTCCCGTGGCAGCGTGCGATTCGCGAGGGCAAAAAGCAGATCGGCTTGCCACTTAGTATCCGCACCGCAGAGGGTGAAATGCGCACCTTTATGGTCAATGGTGCACCGATCACCGATGCCAAAAACAACGTCCGCGGCGCGCTCGCCACCTTCGATGACGTCACCGACCTGGAGAAGAAGAACTCGGAATTGCGCGTCGCACTGAAACAGCTGGAGACGTCCCAGTCCGAGGTCCAGCGGCAAAACAAAGAACTCGAATTCCTCGCAGCCCGAGATCCGCTGACCGGCTGTCTCAATCGACGCTCATTCTTCGAGCGCGTGGAGAGTGTGCTGGAAAGATCGCAGAAGACCGGTAAGCCGGTTTGCTGCCTGATGCTCGATATCGACCACTTCAAGTCGATCAATGACCGATATGGTCATGCGACCGGCGACAAAGTGATCCGCTATACCGCGGAGGTGATTACCACAGCGTGCCGTGATGACGATCTGGTGTGTCGTTACGGTGGCGAGGAATTCTGCGTCATTCTACCCGGTGTTGATCTGGAAACCGCGGCGCAAACGGCCGAGCGGATCCGCGAGAAGGTCTGCGAAACATCGCGCGCGCGGTTCACATCCAGCATGAGTGTCACCATCAGCGTCGGCGTGTCGGATTTCGCGCAGAGCAACGGCACGGCCAAGGATCTCGTCAACCAGGCCGACATGGCGCTGTATGCCGCCAAGGAAGCCGGACGCAACCGGGTCGTTTGCGCGAGTCTTACCGAAGTAGATCCGGTTTCGGGTGCGACCATTATGAGCCCTGCCATGACGGCACAGCTCAGAGCGGGCGGATTGGATGCCGGGGCCACTTCGCTGGTGGAAAGCCTGCAACAACGCATCGTGTCGCTCGAAGGCATGCTGGAAGAACAGCAGATGACCGTGCACAAGCAATTCGGTTATGACCGGTTAACCGGCCTGCCAAACCGGTTGATCTTCTTCGATCGCGTTGCCCAATCAATTGAGCGCTGTAAGCGCAATGATACCGTACTTGCAATCCTGTATATCGATATTGATCTGTTCCGCCGGGTCAATGATGCCTTTGGCCCGGATGTTGGAGACCAGTTGCTGCGCACAGTTGCGGACCGAATCGCCTCGGTATTACGGTCAAGTGACACGGTAGCACTGCTGGGAGAAAACAATAAGGGATCCACTGTTTCACGTCTGAGTAACGACGAATTTGCGATTGAATTGCCTGACCTTGAAAACGTCGACTCGGTAATCTGGATTGTTCAACGGATTTTGTCGAAGCTCGTCGAGCCAATAAAGATCGACGGGCACGAGATCTACGTAACCACCAGCATGGGCATTAGTGTCCATCCGTCGGATGGTGATGATGCGGAGACGCTAATTGGCAATGCGCGCATCGCCCGGCAACACGCCCGACAGAAACTTGGCAATGATGCCTACGTGTTCTATAGCGAGAACATGAATGACCAGTCATATCGGCAGCTCATGCTCGAATCGCAGATGCGTCGGGCGATCGAACTGAACGAATTCGTGCTGTATTACCAGCCGATACTGTCGAATCAGACGGGTGACGTCGTTGCCATGGAAGCGCTGATTCGCTGGGAGAATCCGGAGCTGGGCCTGGTGCCGCCAGATCTCTTTATCCCGATTGCCGAACGCACCGGGTTGATCAAGCCGATGGGTGATTGGGCGTTGCGCGCTGCTTGTAATCAGATGGTGGCATGGTCCGAGGCCGGCATTGCGCCGCGCCGCGTCGCGGTGAATATATCGGCATTGCAGCTGCGCATGCCGGACTTTACCGACAAGGTGTTGACGGCCCTGACAGCCGCGGGCCTGAAACCGCATCAGCTGGAACTCGAGATCACCGAGACCGCTCTTATGCAGGATATCGAGCTATCGTCGTCTGCCCTGGACAAGCTTCACGGCCAGGGTATTCATATCGCAATGGACGACTTCGGTACGGGCTATTCGTCGCTGAGTTATCTCAAACGCTTCAAGCTCGATACCCTCAAGATCGATCGGTCTTTCGTCAGAGAGCTGGCCTTGAGCGGTGAGGATGTCGCGGTGGTAGCCGCCATCGTTGCCATGTCGCATCGGCTGGGAATCGAAGTCGTGGCGGAAGGCGTCGAGACCGAGGCACAGCTGGCGTATTTACAGAGCCTGGAGTGTGACGAGGTCCAGGGCTACCTGTTTTCGCAACCGATGCCGGTCCATGAGGCCGACAAGTGGCTCGCCACGGCGCAGGAGCAGAATCCGTTACATGAGATAACCGGCGCTGACGCAGCCAGCGGTAATGTGGTTTCAATTTCGGGTGAATGGCCCGTGCAGGCCAAGGGGCGTGGAAGCTAATGGCGGCGGTGATCGAATCGCCTACGGACCTGGTCGCAGGCGTGGAGGAGCTGTTCACGCTCCCGGCCCTGTACATGCGCGTCAAGGCGTTAATTGAAGACCCGGAAACATCCATCGCCGATGTGGCCGACCTGATTTCCGGCGATCCCGCGATTGCGGCACGTCTGCTGAAATTCGCCAACAGCGCATTCTTCGGCCAATCCCGCCAGGTCGATACGGTCAGCCGGGCAGTCACGGTTCTCGGCACCCAGGTCGTACATGACGTGGTCCTGGCCACGTCGGTGGTCGATTCCTGTGCGGTTGTGGCCGACAGCGTCGACCTGCGCACGTTCTGGTCGAACAGCGCGTACTGCGCGGTGCTGGCACGGCAGTTGGCGGAGCGCTGCAATGTGCTGGACAGTGAGCGTATCTTTCTCGAGGGCCTGTTGCGCGATATCGGACACCTCGTAATGGTCAAACAGGTGCCGGAACAGCTTGCCGACGCGCGACAGCAGGCTCGCGCTACGGGTCGCCAGCTGTACCAGTTAGAATGGGAGCTGATCGGCTGCCATTACGGCGAAGTCGGCCAGCAGCTCATGACATTGTGGCAGTTACCGCCAAGCTTTGGTGAAGTTGCCCGCTATCACGTGGAGCCCGGCCAGACGCAGGCAAGTCCGCTGGAAGCCGCGATTGTGCACATCGCGCATCACATCACCGTTGCTGCCGAGGCGGGGGGCGAGGTGGACCTGCCAATACAGGCAGCGGCCTGGCAAACGACCGGCTTGAGCGTCGACGTGATCGACTCGGTCCGAACCGACGCGGCTGCCGAGTTGTCCGAAGCGCAGGCGCTATTCGTCGATTCCGACTGACGCTCAGATCTTGATCGAGCGTTTGTCGGCAATAGAGATGGGCGGGTGCCAGTTCTCATTCGCACCGTGACCCTTCTGCATGATCTTCAGGTCGACCAGGTACGGCTCGCCGGCTTCGTTGGCCCGTCGCGCGCGCCGTAGCGCATCCTTGAATTCGTCTGCCTTCTCGGCCTTGCGGCCGTCGATGCCAAAGCTTTTCGCCAGCCCGACAAAGTCCACCAGTGGGTTGCCCAAGTAGCAGGTCATGTCCTTCCAGAGGTGTTTGCGTTCCTTGTCGCGGGCCAGCGGCGACAGCATGTAGATGCGCTCGCGCTCGCCGTCGTAGGACTCATTATTGAAGATCACGACGGTGACCGGAATCTCGCAACGCGCCGCGGTCCACAGCGCCTCGGCCTGGCCGAACAAAAACGCGCCATCGCCGACCAGGCACACGACCTGGCGATCCGGGAGGGCGGTCTTGACGCCAAAAGAAGCACCGACGCCCCAGCCCAAGGCGAAACCCGTAGTCTGGCCGATCAGGCGCTTGTGGCCCTGTTTGAAATTCAGCCACTGGTACGGAATGCGGGAATCCAGCTCCGACACCACGACCGCGTCGTCGGCCAGCTCCTGGTCCAGTTCATAACCGATCCGCTCCCAGCTCATCGGCGACGCGTTCCAGTTGGGTTCCGCAGCCTCGCGCCGCGTTTCGCGCAGCTTCGCAAAGTTCTCGCGTGCCGCGGCCATGCGCGGTTCGCTGATCTGCTTCAAGCGTTTCTGCGTGGCCATGGAATTGATCGCATCGATCAACGCGGTCGTGGTTTCCTTGATACCGCCGGCAATCCCGACGTCGGTGGGATGAAAACGACCAATGTCCTCATATTCCATGCGGGCGTGAATGACCTTGGCCTTGCGCGGCACCGGCGTGGTGATCGCCGCCGGCGACGGCATCGGGCTGCCGATGTTCAGAAACGTGTCCATCTTGCCAACGCCCGGCGGGAAGCCCATGCCGTAGAAGCCGCCGAAGAGCGGGTGATTGAAATCCATGTCACCGTACACGCTGAATCCCTGGTACACGGTCGCGCCGAGCATCTCGGCAAGCTGCAGCACTTCCGCATTCGCGCCGGCACGGGTGACTTCGTGACCGACATTGATCATGGGTCTTTCGGCCTCGATCAACAGCCGTGCGGCTTGTTCGATGACGTCAGCGCGCGGCGGCAGGTTCACATTCACGCGGAACAGCGACTGCGGATAGATCGTGTCCGACACCTTCGCCTGGGCCAGCAGGTTCTGCGGAAACCGGATATGCACTGGCCCCCCCGGCGGGGTGCCGGCCATCTTGAGCGCCCGGCGCGTCATTTCGCCGAGCATCTTGGCGTTTTGCACTTCCCAGCGCCACTTGGTGAATTGCGCCGTCGGCGCCAGCCAGTCATCGATTTGCTGGAACTGTTCGCGGCCGCGCAAATTGTTGCGCGGGCCGTCTGAGAATACGGCGATGGCGGACCTATCCTTCCAGGCGTTGTACAAGTTGTTCAAGGCATTCGGCACGGCAACGCCAGGCAGGAACAGCGCCGCGGTCTTGCCCGAGGCCAGCTCGTAACCGTGCGCCATGCTGGTCGCCTGGCCTTCATGCAGGGCCAGGATAAATTCCGGCCCAGTGCGCAATGCGAGCGCGTCGAACAGCGAGGTCATCCCCGTGGCCGTGGTGGCAAACAGGTACTCGACGTCGGCCGCCAGCAGCGTTTCGACGATAACTTCCGCGCCCATTCCCGTGAATCTGGTGCCGCGAGGTTGGGCATGAGCGTCAGCGCGGGCTTCTGACACCATCGCGACCAGGCTGCCGACGGCGCTGCTGGACAGGCCGGCCGTCAGCAACGCATTCGCAAAATCGCGGCGCGACAGCTCCGCATCCAGATAACGTTTGACCAGGTTACTCATTGTTCTGTCCTGTCCGAGCGCGGCGCAACTCGGCGACGTTCGCCTCCCAGTTGCGGCCGTCAAATGTCTGTACCGTAATTTTGCCCAAGCTGTCACTGTCGATACAGCGCAGGTTCACGCTGTATCCGTTCGGGTGCGACCGCGGCACGTAAAACGACTTGATACCGCAATGGCGGCAAAAATGATGCTGCGCGACCCCGGTGTTAAAGGTATACGTGCTTAGCGATTCCTTCCCTTGCAGGAGTCGAAACTGCTCGGTCTCGACGAGCAGGTGCAGATAGCCAGACCTGCTGCAAATACTGCAGTTGCATTCCTGCACCGTCAGGTCGCGCGGTGCATCGACCTCCAATCGCACCGCGCCGCAATGACAGCCGCCGGTATGCGTGACGAGCGTCCTCGCCATCATTTGTTCTTCTCAGGTACCAGGTATTTCTCGAAATCCCGCTCTCGCAGCAGCCGTTCGGCGCGCGGCCGGTCTGCTGCAATCACATGCAGGTAATAGCCCTGGTCGACGCCGGCGATTGCTACATGGCTGCCCCGCGCCATGTCGAGTACCTCGATGCCTTCACTTTCCAGCATGGCCTTCAGCACCGCATAGGTGCCGGCATCGAAGGCGAAAGCGACGCGGGTGACTGACATGGGCTGGATTTTAACGGCCTAGCGCCTGGCTGCGGCGCCGCAGGATGGCCGTCCAGACAAGCAGGGCGATCACCGCAAAGGCCGTATAAAAGGCGGTGAAGACCCAGGGTTCCGCCTGGTAGTAGAGCAGTCGCTGCAGCCAGTACTGCACGAAGCTCTGGTCGTAGGGTGATTGGCCGGCAAGCCTGCGCAAATCGCCTTCGATCGTGGTCAGGGGGCAAAGCACCCCAATCCAGGACTGGATGACAACAATGGCGACCACCACGATGTGTACCAGGATGAAAAGGTGATTACCGGCCCAGGCCGGCCAGCCGATGCTCAGAAACAGGATGCCGGCGATCAGTCCCAGCCCGACAAACAGCACAACGCTGAAATGGACCACGAGGATCCCGTCAGCGAGCAGTTGATACCAGGTTTCGGCTGTCATTCGGTCTTGATAGAGCCTACGACTCGACCGCCTGGCAAGCGCTGTCGATACGTCGAGCTGACTTGACTAGTGCGCCGCGCTGAAGGTGAATTGCTCCATCACCTGACCGACAACTGTGTCGATCTGTTCCTGAGTGAAAGTCGTGTCCCGCAGCCGGCCCTGCGCGACGCCCTCCCGGGCCAGGATGTTCGACGAGGCATCGACGATGCCGATTTGCTGCGTGATCGACTGCCCGGCGCGTTGGGCGCTGGCCGAACCGGCGAAAACGACTGCGGCGAATGCAGCACCAATCAGCATGCTTTGTCTGTGCTTCCGGAAAATCATCTGCGGAACCTTTTTCTTCCTTCGAGCGGAGCGCGTTAACGTATCATGCGCGCGATGCCGAATTCATCCCGCGATAAATTGATTCTGCTGTTCGGTCTCGTGACCTATGGCATGGGCCAGTCGTTGCTGTATGTCATTTTCGGCCCGGTGGCGCGCGAGATCGGGCTGGCCGAATGGCAGTTTGGCGTACTGATTGCTGCATCCAACGTCGCAATCGTGATCTTCTCACCGATCTGGGGCCGGGCCAGCGAAACCGCTGGCCGCAAAACGATTTATCTCGTGGGACTCGTGGGCTACGCGGTCGGCTACGCGGGCCTGGCGCTGGGTATCCAGGCCGGATTGTGGGGCTGGTTTGCCCCGTTGCCGTTGTTCCTGATTTTGCTTGGCGCGCGGCTGGTCTACGGCATACTCGCCGCCGCGATTCAGCCCGCCGCAACGGCCTATGTGGCCGATACCACCGACGAAGCGTCCCGCGGTCAGGGCATGGCGTTGATCGCCGCATCCGGTGGCATCGGCACGATTATTGGTCCGGCCTTCGGCGGCCTGCTGGCCGGGCTTGGCGCGGTCGTCCCGATGTACGCGGCGGCAGGCCTCGCGCTGGTGGCGGTGGCGGTAACGATGCTGCGGCTAGTGGAACCGCAGCGACATGTCGATACCACTGCCGCTGCCAGGATGAAATTCAGCGACGAGCGCGTGTTTCCCTATTTGCTGGGCTGGTTCATCGTGTTCATGGTGTTCACCGGAATCCAGGTCGTGACGCCGTTTCTGATCGAGGATCGCTTTGGCGTGGTCGGACGCGAAGCGGTGACTCGCGTGGCGATGTTCGCGTTGCTATCGATGGGCCTGGTAACGCTGTTAATCCAGATCGTCGTGATGCAGGTCTGGAAGCTGTCGCCGAAGTTCCTGCTGCGCTACTCGTTCCTCATCTTTGCAGTCGTGCTGTTCCTGCTGGCGAATGCGGGCAGCACGACGCAGATGTACCTGATTTACGCGGCCATGGGCCTCGCCGTGGCGCTGGCGACGCCGGGCCTGAATGCCGCTGCCAGCCTGGCGGTTGGGCCGCAGGAGCAGGGCGCGGTCGCTGGATTGTTGGCTGCGGCGCCAGCCTTCGGCATGATTTTCGGCCCGGCCCTCGGCGGCATTTTGTACAACATTGCTGAGAGCCTGCCGATGCTGCTCGGCGGTGGGCTGGTTGCAATACTCGGCGTCTATTTCTGGTTCGTCACAATCCCCGAACCGCGCGACTAGCCGGCTAAAGTCGATCGAGGGCTTGCTGCAGCTCTGCCCGTGATTCTGAGGGCTCGATGCCAATCGTGCGAAGCAGTTGGCGCGCGAGGCAGAGATTCGACGACAGCACGGGTAAGCCTGTTGATTCCTGCGCCGGCTCGAGAGCACGCAACGACGGCATGCCGGTGCCACTGAACAATACGGCGTCTGCGTTGCGGATGTTCAACTCGTCGAGCACGTGCAGCGCATCATTGCTGCTCAGTCCGTAAATATTGTAGGTGTCCGATGAGTGCAACGCGACCCGGCCGAAGACCTCGACCTTGAAGCCGCGCTCCTCCCAATAGCGGATGCCCATTTCGTTCAGCCAGGATGGGTAAGGAGCAACAATCGCCATGCGTTTCGCATTCAATGCACGCAGTTCGGTTTCGATCGCGGCCGCGGCCGTGATGACGGGATAGTCATGCCGGTGTTCGATTTCCGCGACCTTGGCTCGTTCGGAGGTATAGCCGCGCAAGTAAGTCGAACCGGTGCAGGCGAAGCCGAACACGTCGATCTCGAGTTCCGCAAAATGTTCCAGCGTCTCGGCGAGATCGTCCAGGTAATCTGCAAGCCGCTTCTTTGGATCCGGCGACGGGCTGTACATTCGGGCGGTGACCAGGCTCACGCCATCGGGGCGGAGCGCGATCATCTCCTGTTCGACGGTGGGATTGCCCTGCGGCGTGCCGATAGCAACGATGCCGCGGGCGCCGTATTCGCTGGGTCGGACCATTACTGCAGTATCCACTTTTCCGCGGCGCTGATCATGCCCGCGGCCAGTATCTGCGGCGCTTCTTCATGCACGTAGTGCCCGGCACTGGCCACTTGAATGGTGTCGACGGCGGGACTACCGCTCAGCCCGGCTTGCAGGTCCGCCAGTTCCTGCGGCGTCTTGCGACGATCCTGTTCGCCCCAGGCGATCAGCGTCGGCACGTGCACGTCGCCCAGTAACGTGGCTTCGGCAGCTGCCTCGTACTGTCCCATCATGGATGTAGTGCCGGCCATGTAACCTTCACTGCGCACGACCAGCATCAGGTTGTCCATGACTTCGTCGGTCACGACCGCTGGGTCGACAAACGAGGTCTTCAGGAAGCGTTCGCGAAACTCGCGGTTCCCGAATTGTTTCGCGGACAGGCGCTGCAGTGGAAAGAACTGGTATTCCGTGATTCTTGGCACACCGGTTTCGATAATGCCGGGATTCATCAATACCAGGCCGCGGACGCGCGGTTCGGTCAACGCAACGCGCAGAGCGATCGCACCGCCGAGCGAATGCCCGCCGACGATGACGTTTTCGAGATCGAGCTCGCGCATGAACTCCGTCATCATGCGCGCCTGGTTCGGGTTCTTGTAATCCCAGTCTACCGGCTTGGCTGAAAGGCCGAATCCTGGCATATCAACAGTCACTGTACGGAAGCGTTCGCCCAGCAACGGCGCCAGTAAGCGAAACGACTGCAGCGAATTCCCGAAACCGTGAATCAATACGAAAGACGGTTCACCCGGCCGCGCGGTGCCGAATTCCTGGTAGCGCAATTCCAGGCCGTCCACGCTGACAAAGCGATCGTTTGGGCCCGCCAGTTCCCGCGCCGGAACCTCCTCGATACCGGTCGGCCAATAGGCGTAAACCACCAGCCCCACCCAGGCCACTAACAGCAACGTGACCAGGCCAAGCAACAGTCTGCGAATAATCCTCACCAACTCATTCACAAGGCGTCGAACCGAAGTTTCCATTATGGCCATTGAACCTGACCTAATCCTGCCAGAAAACCTCGGTTCGACCCCCTGTGGGTAACTCTGGGTCAACGTACGCCGCCCGGGGCCGTTAGACCCCCATGAGCACGCGCATGGAAACGGTGATTGCTGCAAACCGCTTTGGGCTCGGCGCCCGGCCCGGCGACCTGCCAGCCATTGGCAATGACTACCAGGGCTGGTTGCTGGCCCAGGTCGACGGACCGGCCGCCTTGCCCCGGATCATTGCAGACTTGCCGCCGTCGGCCGACGTGCTGGCGGAGTTTCAATCCATGCGCCAGGACATGATGAAGCAGCGGCAAACGGCGGCAGCTGCGGACAAGCCATCACCGGATGTGGTCAACAAGGCGCGAAATATCCTCGGCCCGGCCTACCGCGATCAGCTGATGGCGCGCTACACAGTGGCAGCCGGGACCGAGCAGCCGTTCCGCGAACGGTTGGTGCATTTCTGGTCGAACCATTTCGCGGTATCCGCCGACAAGCCAACGGTCACCGCGTTGGCCGGCGGACTCGAAAACGAAGCGATCCGCCCGCATGTCAGCGGCTATTTTGCCGACATGCTATTGGCGGTCGAGCAGCATCCGGCGATGTTGCTGTATCTCGATAACCAGGCATCCATCGGTCCGAATTCGAAAGCGGCACAACGAATGCAGCGCTTCGGCCGCGGCCGGCGCAAGGCCGACATCAACGAGAATCTCGGCCGGGAAATCCTGGAGCTGCATACGCTGGGCGTCGACGGCGGTTACAGCCAGGCCGACGTGACGAACTTTTCCAAAGTGCTCACCGGCTGGTCGGTCGGTGGCGGTCCGGGCCGATTGCGCCAGGGCCAACCCGGACAGTTTGTGTTTCGTTCGGTCATCCACGAGCCGGGTAAGCAAACTGTTCTCGGCAAAGCTTACAAAGAGAATGGCATCCGACAGGGCGAAGCCGTGTTGCATGACCTGGCCCGTCACCCCGCGACCGCCCGGCATCTCGCGACCAAGCTGGCGCGGCATTTCATTGCGGATGAGCCGCCGGCGACTGCCGTCGATCGACTGGCGTCCGCCTACCTCAAGTCAGACGGTTACCTGCCCGCGGTGTATGCAGCACTCGTGGAGTCCCCCGAGGCTTGGGATAACATTTTGGCCAAGTACAAAACCCCCAGTGATTTTGTGATATCGAGTCTGCGTGCACTGAGCGTCACACCGGACCAACCTCAGCAGCTGATTGGTTCGCTGATGTTGATGGGTCAGCCCGGCTACCGGCCCGGCTCACCGGCAGGCTGGGGCGATACCGCGGCCGACTGGGATGGCGCCGACGGCTTGATGAAGCGCATTGAGTGGGCTACCGCGGTCGGTTACCGTGCCGGCAACTTCGTCGACCCGCCACGTCTCGCGGAAAATGTGCTGGGTTCGGCGCTCAGCGAACACAGCGGTACGTGGATTCGACGCGCCGAGACACGCGCCCAGGGGCTGACCCTGTTGCTGGTCAGCCCGGAGTTTCAACGGAGATGAGCATGCAGCGTCGACGTTTTCTGCAAGCAACCGGCAGCGGGCTTTTGCTTTCGGCATTGCCGGGCTTGAGTTTCGCCCGGGTCGCAACCGATGCGCGCCTGGTGTTCGTGATTCTGCGCGGCGGCCTGGACGGCCTGGCCGCAGTGCCGCCGTATGGCGATGCAAACTACGCGCGTCAGCGCGGCAGTCTCGCGCTCGGTTCCCCGGGTGCAGCGAACGGCGCGCTGGACCTGGATGGCTTTTTCGGGTTGCACCCGAGCCTGACCGGTTTGCATTCGCGGTTTAACCAAAATGAGTTATTGGTGCTGCATGCTGTTGCCACGCCGTATCGCGAGCGGTCGCATTTCGATGGACAGGACGTCCTGGAAAATGGTGGCACGGATGCCGCCGCCTTCCGCGATGGTTGGTTGAATCGCGCGCTGGCCGAGCTGCCGCGCACAGATGACAGCCAACTCGGCATTGCGTTGGGCAGCACCGTACCGTTGGCGCTGCGGGGCTCCGCCAGCGTCACATCGTGGGCACCGTCCGGCATGCCCAACGTTAATGGCGATACGCTGGCACGCATCGCGATGCTGTACGAATCCGACGAACTGCTATCGACGCGTTTGGAACAAGGCCTCGCCGCTGATGCGTTGGCGGACAGTGGCGGCATGTCTATGTCACGAGGTCGAGGCGGCCGGCAGTCGCTGCAACCGCTCGCACGCGCGGCCGGGAATTTTCTCGCGGCCGAGAAGGGCCCGCGTATCGCGATGCTCGAAGCCACCGGTTGGGACACGCACGCGAACCAGGGCGTGGCGACTGGCGGCCTGGCCAACCGGCTGTGGGACCTTGATCGCAGCCTGGAATTACTGGCGAACAGCTTGGGCCCGATCTGGCAGAACACGGTCGTTATCGTTGCGACCGAGTTTGGCCGCACCGTCGCTGTCAACGGTACGCGCGGCACCGACCACGGCACTGGCGCTGCGGCCTTTCTGCTTGGTGGCGCCGTGAACGGCGGGCGAGTGCTGAGTGACTGGCCGGGCCTCGCGCCGTCGCAGCTTTACCAGGGACGCGACCTGCGCCCGACGATCGACATGCGTCAGATCTTTAAGGGCGTGTTACGGGACCATATCAGCATCGCGGAACGGCAATTAAGCGCCAGAGTCTTTCCCGGCAGTAACGGGATTGCAGCGAGGCCCGGCCTCACGCGCAACGCCTGATTCCCGCGCCATCAGCCTACGACGCGGCTTTCTCCGGCACCAAGCGCCCCGACAATGTGCCGGCCACGATTCAGGATCGCGCCTACACATCACCAATCTGGTTTACGCCGGCAGAGAACTAGAGAACGCTGTTCCTTCAGCGAGGGCAGACGTTAGCGTCGCCCTTGCTGTTTCGCCTGCAACTCCTCGAGCAGCGCGACGGTGACGAAATTGCTGCCATTCTCTTTGGCAGCTTTTTCGGCGTTCTCGATGATCATCGGCTGCACGAATTCGGGCGCCTTTTGAATGCGCTCCAGCGCCGCGGCTTCCCACTCCAGCGTCGCATTGGATAATGGATCGTGCGGCTTGACCGGTTCGCACTCGCCGTAGTTTTTCGGCCGCGTCGGTTCGATGCTATCGATGTCGACGAAGCTCAGTTCACTGACCGGCCACTCGGTGGCCTGGCCCGCCGGAACCCGCGGCATCGCGGGTAGCGTCCAGCCATCCGGATTCGCCTTGCGGACCGGTGACGGGATGATCCGCACATAGGGCTTGCGTTCGAGTTCGACCAGTCGATCCCGATCGATCTGCCAGCCCTTATTGCGCATTCTTTCCATCAAACCCCAGTAGGTCAGCATGATCTTGTCTTCATCATGTGTGTAGATGCCGTGCGGATTGGGACCGGTCGGCGCCCCGCGCGGTCGCTGTGACTCCGCAAGGCGCTTGTCCTGGTGCACGTTTTGCAGGTTGCGGCGCGTGTGCTCGGCGTCAAAGTCGGCTTCCATCTTGTAGTTACGCAGGAAGTAGTGCCGCATCACGCAACGGTACTCGTCGATCGGCGTGGTGAACTCGTAAAAGATGTTGAACATGCCCGAGCCGATGCCGCCGATCTCCACTTGGCCGCGCAACGTAAAGCCGGGCACGAAGAATTTCATGATCGATTCGACTTTCGTGCCTTCATCGCGCAGCGTGCTCCACACGCCTTCGCTGGGCTTCGCGTTGATTTGCATCACCGACTGGTAGCCGTGCTCGGTCGCAGTCACATGATGCTCCGGCGCCTGGATCGGGTTCTCGTTGCCCTGGAACAGGATGCCGTGCACGACGGGCAGGTGAACATAGTCGAGATTGGTGAACTTCGACGTGTGGTAATCCGCGTCCCAGATCTCTTCGTTGTAGGTGAAGCGCCAGGCATCGTTGCCCCATTCCGGGATGTCGAAAATCGGCGACGCGGCATCCGGCTCGTCGCCCAGGCAGACCCAGATCAGCCCGTACTTCTCCACCGTGGCATAGGCATCGATCCGCGCCCGTGGCGCGACCACCTGGACTTCGTGATCGCGGCGTGACGGCACCAGCGTGCAATCGCCGTCGCCATTAAAGCGCCAGCCATGAAACGGGCAGGCAAGTGTGCCGTCCTTGTAAAGCGTGCCCGCAGCCAGGTTCGAGCCGCGGTGCGGGCACACATTACTGATACAACGTGCCTGGCCGTCGGCATCACGAAACAGCACCAGGTCTGCGCCGAGCATTGTGACCTTGACGGGCTCTTCCGTCAGGGTGTCGCTGCGGCCGGCGACGTACCAGACATTGGTATACACGTTACAGTCCTCCGCAATCTGGCTAAACTATCACCTCCGGTGCGGATGCGTCAGCATGTAGTCCCGCACTCCTCCTGAAGCCGAACAATAACGAGAACACCGTGGGAGCAGCCGACTCACGCCTGGCCAGCACTCTGGGACCACTAAACGCCTGGTGGAGCCCAAGACACAAGCGTTTCTGGGTGCTGGTATTGCTGCTGCTCTACACGCTCGGCGGATTTTTTCTGGCGCCGTGGGTCGCGAAGCGCGAACTCCTCGCGTGGATCAAGTCCAGCTATGGCCTGGACGCGACGATCCAGGAATTGCGCATCAATCCTTACGTGATCAGTGCCGAGGCGACCGGCGTTGAACTCCGGGCGCCGGACGGCTCGCGATTCATCGCATTGAAGCGCCTGTTCGCTAATCTGCAGCTACGCAGCCTGTGGCGGCGCGCGCTGGTGTTTCGCGAAGTTTCGCTCGACAAGCCCTACCTGAACGTAGTCCGTGATGAAAACGGCGACCTTAATCTTGGCGTCTTCCTGCCCGCTGCAGCAGAAGAAACAGCGGCTGCGGAACCAGGCGGCATGCTGCGACTCGCCATTGATGAACTCGCTTTGCGCGACGGTGTGGTCGACGTGCGGGACGAAGTCCCGGCGACGGATATCAGCGAGCAGCTCGGGCCAATCACCATCGAAATCAGCGATCTCAGCACGCTGCCCGAGGAAATCGGCCAGCAACAGGTCGCTATCTCGACGCCGCGCGGTGCGCGGCTGACCTGGTCAGGAGACCTCAGTCTCAATCCGGTGCAATCGGCCGGCTCTGTCAAAGGCGAGGGTCCGTACCTGCCGCTGCTCTATCAATATGTGCAGGACGACGTCAATTTCGAGGTGACCGAGGGACTCGCGGAACTGAATTTCGATTATCGCTTTGCGTTGCCGCCCGCCGCTGACCTGGAATTGACCATCGACGATTTCTCCCTGGTCGTCCGGTATGCCGTGGCGCTGGAAGACGGCCAGTCGGAGCCGTTCCTGCAGGTGCCGGAAGCGCGCGTGGACGGTGGCCGGTTCGATCTCGGCGAGCGTAGCCTGGCCATTGATGCGTTGACTCTTATCGGCGTCGATATCAACACCGACCGGGATGCCGATGGCCGGCTGCAGTTGCAGCGCCTGTTGGCATCCCCCGTTATCGACTCACCAGAGGAGCCGGCTGCCAATGAAGCAACGGACGAACCGGCACCGGCGCCCGAAGAGGAAGCAGTAGCGGAGTCCGCTGAGCCGTGGAATCTGAGTTTGGGCGAATTCCGAGTCGACGCCCTGTCCACGGTGTTCGAAGATCGCGCCCTGGCGACACCAGCCCGCATCGCGGTCGAATCTGTAAATGCGTCCATGCGTGACATCACCAACACGGCCGGCGCGGAATTCCCGTTCGATGCCGTAGTCACGATGGAAAGCGGCGGGACATTGTCAGCTGAAGGTCGTCTTACGGTACTGCCGGCGCTGAACCTGCAGGGCACGGCGAGCATCGAGACGCTGGCAGTCAATCCGGCGACGCCTTATGTCGGCGAGTTTGCGCAGGTCCGCGTCACCGACGGTGTGCTCGACGCGCAGGCGGACATCAGCAGTACCACCGAAGATGCGCTGGCATTAACGGGCGCCCTCACCGTTGCTGGTCTGGAAGTTCGGACCGCGGTCGGCGACGAGCGGCTGGTCGGCTGGGACAGTCTCGACGTCGACAAGCTCGGCCTGTCGCTGGGGAACAACACGCTGGATGTATCCACCGTCGCGCTCGCCGCGCCATTCCTGCGCGTGATCATCAATGAAGATGGCACCACCAACCTGCAGGATCTGATCGTTACGCCGGAGACGCCGGCGCTAGCTAGCGATGCCGAGCCGCTGAACCTGACCGTCGGCAGTATCTCGATTACCGACGGCCGGGCTGATTTTTCCGATCTCGCCTTGCCGTTTCCATTCGAGGTGGCCATTGCGGAACTCAATGGCAATGCCAGTGGCCTCGGCACCGCCACGACCGAACCGGCCAATCTGAATCTCGAGGGTCGCGTCGATGAATTCGGTTTCGCCAAGGTGGAAGGCTCGGTGAACCCGGCCGACCCGATTGCCAGCACGGACATGCGGATCCTGTTCCGGAATGTCGAGTTTCCCGACCTGTCGCCTTACACGGTCAAGTTCGCCGGCCGCCGGATCGCCGACGGCCGTCTGGAAGTGGATCTGCGCTACAAACTGGACCAGGGTCGCATGCAGGGCGATAACAAGGTCGTGATCGACCGCCTGCAGCTCGGCGAGACAGTCGACAATCCCGATGCCATGGATCTGCCACTCGGCCTGGCAATTGCCCTGTTGAAGAAGCCCGACGGGACGATCGATATTGAGCTGCCCGTCAGTGGTGATGTGAATGATCCCGAATTCAGCATCGGCGGTATCGTGCTGCGGGCCTTCGCCAATCTCATCACGAAACTGGTCACGTCGCCGTTTCGGCTACTGGGAGGACTGGTTGGTGCGGAGACCGAGAATTTCGATCGTATCGACTTCGAGCCGGGCACCGCCAAGCTGACGCCACCGGAACGCGAAAAACTGCTCAAACTTGGCGAAGCGCTGGGGCAGCGGCCGCAACTCGCGCTCGAGATTCCCGGGGTGGTCGCACCGGATGCGGATGCGCTGGCACTGCGGACGTCACGCGTCGATGCCGCGATCGACTTGCTGCTGCGGCAGGACGAAGGCAAGCAGGCCGAACAGTTGCTGACGGAGCGTCGGCGGCGCGCGCTGGAAAGCCTGATGCAGGAACGCCTGCCCGAGACCGACCTGCGGGCCCTCAAAGACAGTTACCAGCGGCCGGTAGATCCGGCCAGGCCGGACGGCAGGCAAACCCTGGATGAGCTGGCGTATACGGCGCAATTGCGGGAACTTCTGATAGCGGCCGAGGCCGTGACAGCGCAGGATCTGGAGGAGCTGGCCGTGGCGCGGGCCGGGGCGATTCAGACCGCGTTGACGGCCGACGGGCAGCTTGCCGCGGAACGTATTACGCTTGTGGATCGGCAGGATGCCAAACTCGATGAAGGTGGCTGGATTCCACTGAAATTGAAGCTGCGGGCGGTCAAAGATGGTTAAGACGGGTTCGATGAAAGTCCTTGGTACGGTAGCGCTGGCACTGGTGTTGGCAAGCTGTGGCGGTGATTCCGCCGATCAGCCGGCAGCCATCGCGCAACCGGCCCGGCCCGCGACGACCAGCGCTCCTGCCAGGCCGGTGCCGGGAGAGCCGGAGACTTTCCTGGGTGAGATCACCTGCGCGGGTTGTCCCGGCCAGCGCAATACGCTGACGCTGTTTCCGGACAAGACCTTCCGCATGCGCACTGTCTTCGTGGGCGTGCGCCAGGACGGCGGCGACGACATCTACCACGACCTGGGCCGCTGGTCGCGCGATGGATCGAACGTGCTGATGCTGAGCGGGGGCAAGGAGGCGGCGCAGCTGTTCAGGTTCGTCGATGCGGATCGGATTCGCGGCCTGGACAACGAGGGCAACGAGATTCAAACCGCGCTGAATACGGAGCTGGTCCGGCAGCCCGAAATCGACCGGGTGAACGGGCCGATGTGGCTGGACGGCATGTATCGCTATCTCGCAGATGCTGCCACCGTCGAGGAATGCCTGACCGGTGTGCAGTATCCAGTGCTGATCGAAGGGGAACACCTGGCAGTGGAACAGGCCTATCTCGAGGCGCGTACCAAACCGGGTGAGGCGATTTTCTTGAGCTTCGATGGTGAATTTGTGATGCGCGCGCCCGAGCCCGGCATGCCGGAACGCGAGCATGTGCGTGTAACCGGTCTCCGGCAGTTCTGGCCCGGGCAGAACTGCGCGTCGAATTGATATTGAAACAGGAAGGGAATCCATGAAGAAGCTGATATACCTCTTGTGTGCACTGGCGTGCACCGGAGTATTGCCGGCCGCCGCAGACGGCTTCGCGGACTACAGCGGACGCGACTTGTACACGCGTTTCTGCGCCACCTGCCACGGTGACTTCGGTCGCGGTGACGGTCGGGTTGGCCAGGCCCTGGCCGTGGTCGTGCCGGACCTGACAACACTCGCCGAGCGGCAAGGTGGCCAGATCAATGTCGAGCAGCTGATGTCGATTATTGACGGCCGCACGGTTATCACGGCGCACGGCACCCGGTACATGCCGGTCTGGGGTTACGAGTTCTGGGTCGA
>JASJBD010000018.1 GCA_030066665.1 Gammaproteobacteria bacterium | reverse complement strand
AGCATTAGCGCAGCAGCGACGGCCGCCGCCGATGCCGGCGTGCTGGTCGAGATCGAGGTCGAAAGCCTCGCGCAATTGCCCGAAGCTCTGGCCACTACGGCCAGCCGACTGCTGCTCGATAACTTCGACCTGGGCCATCTGCGCGAGGCCGTCGCCATGCGCAACGAGCTCGCTCCGGATGTCGGGCTCGAGGCGTCCGGTGGAATTACGCTGGAGACCGTGCGCGCGGTGGCGGATACCGGCGTCGACTTCATTTCGGTCGGGCAAATCACCAAAGACCTGCAGGCCGTCGACCTGTCGCTGCGGTTCGACCAATAGACACGTGACCGGGCAGATCCAAAAATTCTCGCCGTTGGCGCAGGCGTTCCACTGGTCGGTCGCAGCATTGATCCTGTTCCAGATACCGCTCGCGTACTACATGATCGACTTGCCACTCAGCCCCGACAAGCTCGCCAGCTACGCGCTGCACAAGTCGCTCGGACTGACAATTTTCGCGCTCGGTGCCTGCCGGTTGGCCTGGCGGCTGGTGCGACCGGCACCGCCGCTGGATGAATCGATCGGTGACTGGCAACGGCGCCTCGCACGACTGACACAGGCGGTGCTGTATGCCCTGATTCTGGCGATGCCGTTGATCGGCTGGTTGAGTTCGTCGGCGGCAAACTTCCCGGTGAGCCTGTTCAAGCTGGTGACACTGCCCGACCTGGTCGCACCTGACCCGCAATTGCATGAATGGCTGGAACTTACGCACCGGTTGATGGCCTATACCCTGAGTGGGCTAGTGACGCTGCATATCATTGCAGCGGTGCACCACCATGTCGTGCGACGCGACAACGTGCTAATCGCGATGCTCCCGTTTGTCAAATCACGTTAATTTCAATGAAGAAGTATTTGCATCATTTCCTGGGGATCACTTTGCTCACGCTCGGAGCGGGGGCCGGTCTGGCCGATGACTGGCGTCCGGTTGCCGCGGGCAGCCAGGTCGAGTTCATAGCAATTCAACAGGGGGCGAAATTCCGTGGGCGCTTCGCGTCTTTCGACGCGCGTATCAGCCTGTCACCCGAATCTGTCGAGCAGGGCAGCATCGAGGCTACCGTCGAAACCGCCTCGGTGGATAGCCAGAATGAGGAGCGGGATGACTATTTGCGCGGTGAGGACTGGTTTCATGTCGCTGAATTCCCCCAGGCAGCGTTTACGAGCAACGCAATTCGCAGCGACGGAGAAGATTTGCTTGCCGAAGGCGAACTGACGCTTCGGGACATGACCAGGCCGGTGCTGTTCCGCTTTCGCTTTGAGCCTGATGAGGCATCGGATCAGGCGACCCTCGTCGGCGATTTCGAAATCCGACGACTCGAATTCGGTGTCGGTCGGGGGCTGTGGGAAAATACGGAGTGGGTCGGCGACGAGGTCACGATCGAGGTAAAGTTGCGACTGCAACATTCCACCGGTACGATTACTACCGGGAGTGGAGTCAATGTCCCGTAGCGACCACGAATTTTCTGATGGCGATACCGCCCTCAAGAACCTGCTGGCCTATCGCCTGAACACCCTGATGCGGTTGTATAGCCGCCAACTGGCGCGGTATTTGTCGTCCAGCGAGCAGATTTCGCCAGCCGAATGGTTCATTCTGGCGCATCTTGGCGAGCACTCACCGCGCACGCTCCGCTGGCTTGCCAATGCCACACTGCTCGACAAAGGCCAACTAAGTCGGGCCGCCGCCGTCTTGGTGGAAAAAGGCTACATCAAGAAAGCCCCGGATCCGAACGACGCTCGCAGCGCCTTGTTCTCCATTAGCCCCAAAGGCGACAAGGTGCGCGGCTCTGTCATGGTCGCGAGACGCGAACTGAATAAACGCCTCGGTGAACTCATGAGTACGGATGAACAGCAGGCCCTGGACGGTGCATTGGAAAAGATGACCGCGTTCTTCCTCGCTGATGATCCTGCCGGCCAGGCCCAGCCTGACTGACACCGCACCAATCCGGATTCAGGCGTTCACGGCCGCCATCAGCACACGCTTAGGTTCGGCAACGCCGAAACCCTGCGCATAGTCGACGCCCATGCCTTTCAACATGGTGATGATTTCGTTGTTCTCGGCGAATTCGCCAATCGTCTGTTTGCCGGTCAGGTGCCCGATTTCATTAATGGAACGCACCATTTCCCGATCGATGGGATCGTGCAGGATTTCCTTTACAAACGACCCGTCGATCTTCAAATAGTCCACCGGGAAGTGCTTCAGGTAGCCGAATGAAGATAGCCCGGTCCCGAAATCGTCCAGTGCAAACTTGCAGCCGAGCTCCTTCAGCGCATTGATGAACCGACTCGCCTGCGCGTAGCTGGCGATAGCCGCGGTTTCCGTAATTTCGAAACAGATCTTCGTCGCATCGAGACCGCTGGTCTGGAACTGCTCGACAACGTACGGCAGGAAATCGTCATCGGTCAGGCTCTGGCCTGACAAATTGATTGAGCACAGGACCAGGCGTTCGCGCTCGTCGACGTCCGACACGAGCCAGCGGAACGCCTGGCTGACCACCCACCGATCGATGTTCGGCGTGATGCCATAGCGTTCGGCGGCCGAAATGAACAGGTCTGGCGACACCAGCTTGCCGTTTTCGTCCCGCATCCGCAGCAGCAGTTCGTAATGCGCCCCGTCTTCGTGCACCTGCAGTGGCTGAATGGTCTGCCGGAACAATTCGAAACGATTTTCCTCCAGCGCGTTGTTGATGCGGGCCGCCCACTGCATTTCGCGACGCCGTCGCAGCAAGTCGATGTCATTGTCCTGGTAGCTGTAGATGCGGTTACGACCGGCCTCTTTCGCTGCCTGACAGGCGCTGTCCGCTGCGGACAGCAACGACGCGACGTCCTCGGCCTCCGCATTGATCGGCACAACGCCGATGCTCACGCCCAGTGAGAAGGTGCGATCGTCCCAGGTGAACTTGTGCTCGCGGATTGCCTCGCGCAGGCTCTCCGCCGTGCGCATGGCTTCGTCGAGGCTGCAGCTCTCCAGTAGCAGGCCGAATTCGTCACCGCCCAGGCGGGCCAGGGTGTCGCGCCAGCGAATCTTGCCCTTCAACAAGGCGCCCATTTGACCCAGCAACGCATCGCCGGCGCTGTGGCCGCAGGAATCGTTCACGATCTTGAACTGATCCAGGTCCAGGTAACAGAGCACATAGGACGTCTCGCGCGCCCGCGCGCTCTTGAGCGCCCGTTCCAGCCGGCTTTCGAACTCTCGCCGGTTCACCAGGCCGGTAAGAATATCGTGACTGGCGTGGTAGCTGAGCCGGCGATTCAGTTCCCGCGCCTCGCTGACATCGTGGAACACCAGGACGCCGCCGGTGACCTCACCCTTGTCGTCGCGGATTGGCGACGCCGTGCTTTCAATATAGATCTCATTGCCATCGCGGCGGATCAGCAACGTGGGCCGCACGGACTTAATGGAACGATTACGGCGAATAGCAACGGCCAGCGGATTCTCGAGTGGCTCGCAGGTCTCTTCATGAAAACCGCGAAAAATCTCGTCGATCGGCCGACCCGTAGCATCGTCGACGCGCCAACCGGTCAGCTCCTCGGAAACCGGATTACAGTATTCGACATTGCACTCGGCATCGGTCGTGATGACGCCATCGCCGATCGACTGCAACGTGATCTGCGCGCTCTCCTTTTCACGAAACAGCGCCTCCTCGTAGACCTTCTGTTCCGTGATGTCGGTTTCGACGCCGATCAGGCGCCGCAAACGGCCCCGCTCGTCCATCAGCCCCTTGGCCCGACACTGCACCCAGCGCCACTCGCCGTCGCGCCGACACATACGATGGACGCTCTCAAAAATCTCTGTCTTGCCCGCCAGGTGATCTCTGAGCTTGGCCTGCACGCGGGCGAGATCATCCGGATGCACGAGCCGCCGCCAGTCCGGCGGGGAGCGCGCGAGCTCCTCATCGGAATACCCCATGATGGCTTTCCAGCGCGGCGAGAAATTCATGATGTTGTTCAGCGCATCGAAGTCCCAGCTGCCATCGTTTGCCGCACGGATCATGATTTCTTCGCGCTCTGCCATCAGCGCCAGATGGTGTTCGTCACGCAGTCGCGCCAGGCCGCTTGCGAAACTCGAGCCCAGCAGCTTCAGCAGCAATTGATGATCGGCACTCCAGATCGGCTGCGGCATGCCAAAACACAGCGCAATAAAACCGGCCGGCCGCGCGCCAATTTCGAACCCGAGTGCCTGGATGGCGGCAATACGCAGGTTTTCCAGCCGCGTGGCGTCTACCTCCTGCCCGGGCGCCGGTGTCGACGTATCCATGACACCGCACAGGCGCAAATGCGCAAATTCCCGCCTGAGCCATGGGAATTCCGCCAGCGGCCTGCCTTGCAGGACCTCCGGGTTACAGGGTGAGAACGGGCCGCGCGCGGCGAAGACTTTTTCCAGGGTCGCGCCGTGTTCGTCGAGCAGCGCAATACAGACAGCATCGCAACCGACACTGTCACGGAGAACTTCCAGGCTCGACTGGATCGTCTGCTCGGCGGTCGGCTCTGCCAGGTTCTGCAGATCCACCGCGAGCTTGGTGTAGATCACATCGAGACCACCCGGCGTGCGTTCGCCGTTCAACGCCTGGTGTAGACCCGTCAGGGTCGAAGAGTGGTCCAAATCCCTCTCCCGTCAGTCGCGGTACCCGACACCGCGACGGAGCCGCCCCTCGGCTACAGGGCAACCCACGCACAATTGCCTGATTTTGGCAGCTTTAGCGTGCCACTGACAATGCGAATTGCACAAAATCGCTAGGTGGTGGCAGTCCCGCGGGCGCGCAGCGAGCCGGGCAGAATCTTCAGCAGGTGTAGCAAATTGTTCGTCGCCCAGTACAAGACCATACCGGCGGGAAACGTATAGAAAAGCAGGAAGAACGCCGCCGCCATCAGGAACAGGCGGAGACGTTGTTGCCGACGTAATGCTTCGGTCAGGGCCGGGTCCGCCTGCAGCGTGGATGCGGCCAGCGTTAGACCGGTCATGACGAAGGGCATCAGGTTCAGCCAGCCGCCGAAGAACGGGAGAACGAACGGCATCGCTGCCAGCCGATCCGGTTTGGACAGATCCTCGATCCACAGGAACTGTGCCTGGTACAGCGCAAAGTTCTCGCCCAACATGTCGAAAGCCGCAATGAACACCGGGATCTGGATCAGGAATCCCGCGGCACTCTTCAAAGTAAACCACGGACTCACGTCGTGTTTTTTGTATACCGCCAGGATCCGGTTATGCGCCTCCTCGCCCTTGTACTCGCGCTTAATGGCATCGAGCTCCGGTTGCAGCAGGGCCTGGATCCGGTGCACGTCCGCCTGCCAGCGATCCGCGATCCAGGTCAGCGGGTACATCAGGATTTTCACGCACAGTGATAGCAACATGATGGCGACACCAGGATTGCCCACCAGGCTCTGCAGCCAGGCCAGCAGCAGCAACATGCCCGTCGTCAACGCCCGCAACCAGTCCCACAACGCGGCGAACAGCATTTCGCCGAGCACCGGGTCGTTGTCGCGCAACCAGGCACGGTCGACCGGACCGGCCAGCAGTTCGATACGAACCGGCCCGCCCGTATCAAACGCGAACGCCAGTGTCGGTTGATTCTCGATCGCCGTCGCGGTGCTGAGGCGCGCGCCACCGGATACCTGTAACAAAACAGCCCAGAAGCGCTGCCGGACCCCGGCCCATGCGGCAGCATCGAGACTCATATCCAGGTCTTCGTCTGGCTCGTCCAGCCACACCTGCCCGGCAGACGACACCCGCACAGGGCGCACATTGCCGTAAATCGAGCCGAAGCCGGGGAGCGCCTCCGGCGCAAATTCCGGGCCGGCTCGCAACTCGAGGCCGACGCCGGGCGGCAGATCGAGTTCGGCCTGCAGCCGACCCTGCTCGGGAAACCAGCGATAACGATGCTCAAGCTGCCTGCCGGCCAGCGACGTCAGGCGCAGCTCGTTACCGGATTGCCGAACCTGGTAGACGGTTTGCGCCATGGACTGCACGAGCACCGGGTCACCGGTCCATGCCAGCCGCAGATTATTGCCCTGGGGATCGAGCAGATTCAGGCGTGGGCCGTCGGCCTGGCAGTCCGGACGACAGACCAGCCATTCCACCGGCAAGCCGCCACGCGAATCAATGACGAGTTGTGCACCGGGCGCTGAAAAAACGGGGTTCGCAGCGCCAACATTTCCGATGCTCGCCAGCAAGACCAGCCACGACAGCAGCGTCGTGACCGTGAAGCGCACCGTCACTGGAAATACCGGCTCATGGCAGCCATGGATTCGCGAACGAGATCGGCATTCAACGCCCCGCGGCCGAGCGGCTGATAGTTCTGATCGAGGATTTCGACGAAACCGCCCGGATGGGACACGATGACCTGATCAGGCTGGACGATGGCATGCGCCGAGTAACTGCCCGCCATGATCCATTCCCAGGACTCGCCGCTGAACAGGTTCGTGCCGACACTGAAATCACCGGCGTCGTTCGTACAACCCAGCAAGTCCTGCATCAGCGTTACCGGCAGACCATGATGGGACGTCCGCGCGTCGATCCGCGCCGGCGCTTTGCCGGGCCAGTGCATCAGTAACGTTGAAAGCAACTGCGCATCCGAAAAACTGCTGGCATGACCAATGTAGCCAAGCCCATTGTCGTCGAATTCGTAACCGTGATCGCTGGTGATCAACACGACGGTGTTATCCAGCATCCCGCGGTTCTCGAGATCGGCCATGACCCGACCCACGTCCTCGTCGACGGCCGCCATGGCCAGGCGATACCGTCGCCAGGCCGCCTTCGCGTCCGGGTTCGCCTGAAACCGTTCTTCCATTGGCAGGCGCGCATCGCTATCCGCCGGCATCGTCGCGATGGGCGGATCGTAAACGAGCAGCGCAAAAAACGGCTGCGCTGGCGGTGCGTCGGCGAGCTGCTGGAGCCAGTTGGCCGTAACCTGCGCATTCCCGTACTGACCGGCGCCCGGCAGATCCGGGATATTCGAAAACACGGTGCGGTCGGCGAGCGTCGGCCGACCGAAGCCGGTCGCGCTGTGCAGGGCCAGGCTGTAACCCTGGCGATCCAGCTCCTCCATCAATACTGGCCGGCGTTGCAGGTCATAGAAGCTCTGCCAGTAAGTCGTTGGCAGGCCATAAAACATGGAAAAGAACCCCATGCGGGATGAATTTCCGCCGCTGAAGTGATTGGCAAATTCCAGGCTGTTGTCACGGAATCGGGCCAGGTGCGGCGTCAGGTCCGGGTGAATGGCGTCGGGTCGTAACGCATCGATCAATATCATCACGACGTTCAGCGGTTTTTCCGGCGCGACGCAGTTCAGTGGCTGCAACGGATATTTCAATTGCCCGACGTCGGCCTCGAGACTGCCACGCAACTGCCGCTGTCGCTGCACTTCGTCCGGATCGACCCAACCGAGTCGCGCCAGGTCACCCTTGGCCGAAATCGGGTAATAGAGCGGCAGGAAACGCGTAAACTGCGTCACTGGCGTATGCGCAACCGCATCACCCCAGATGTGCAGCCCGGCGCTGCCGAGCCATACCAGCACGAGTATCGTGGCAACCCAGCCGCCCCGGCGGGAACCGGGCCAGATCGCGAAGTTGCGCCAGACAATGCCGGCGAGCATCGCCTGGAAGACCACGAGAATCAGCAACATCACGCCGACGAATACCCAGGTCGTCCATTCGAACAGCGACACTGTCAGCAGGCTCAGGTGAAACCGGTTCTGCGCAAACACCTGGGTGTCCAGGACCAGCAGACTCAACCCCGTGCTCGCAATGAGGACGCCCAGACTCATGATCAGCCCGCGGCGTGGCCACAGCAGGCACAGCGGCATCAGCAACAGCAACAACGGCACAGCCGCAAGCAGCGTCATCTGGCCCAGAAATGCCAGCGGCGCATAGATCTGGCCGGCGAGGTCAGCCGGAAAACGGTAAATAAGGAGATAGCGCAGTCCGACCAGCGCAAATAGCACGACGTTGATTGCTGCGAACCAGCCGGTCCAGCGCAACAGCTGCCGTCGTTTCACCGACCCGCTCATGCCGTCGCTCCGACCGGCCAGTCGATTTCGTCCGCGATGGCCGCCACGGCGTCTGCCGCTGCGCGCCCACTGGTCCCGAGGTTATAGACCCACTCGTCACGCAACGTGCCCACGTCGCGTCGAAACTGGTCCGGGTTGGCCAGCAGTTCGCGAATGGCTTCGGGCGCGTCGGCGACCCGGTCCGGCGACAACACCCGACCTATTTTGTCCCGGATCAGCATTTCAAACGGTTCAATACCGAGCTTTTGCCAGACCTCGTTGCGGGACTTCGGCGGCACGTCGAAATAGAGCACCGGCTTTTCCAACCCGAGGCCGTAGTCCATGCCAGCCCCGGACCAATCGGTGATCATCACATGTGAATCGAACAGCGAATCGCTTTCACCCATTTGCTCGATCAAATTGAAATTCTCTGCGTCGCCCCATTTGGCGGTGATCCGGTCAATGGCATCCGGCGTTTTCCAACGTGTCTGGAAATGTGGCCGCAAGGTTACACGGAAACCGCCAGCCATCAGCGCATCCACGAGCTCTAGCCCGAATAAATTCAGAATGGTGCGCTCACCCCAGGACGGCGCGAGCAACACGTGTGTATCGGCATCGCCGGTGCGCGGCGGGGGTTCGCGGCGCTCGCGCATGAGCTGCTCCAGCCGGCTGTAGCCATGCGGCACCAGCCGTTTCTCCGCGAGTCCTTCCATGCTTTCACGCTTGCGTATCTCGCGCCCCTGGTGTGGACCGGCGCACAGGATCGTATCGTAGTGATCGTAGGAATCTTCGTGATCGGCCATGTGCGTGCTGATCAGCGAATGGAACATATAAATATAGTGTACCGGGTGAACCGAGCGCTTCAGATCGAAATTGCCGAGGTCGAGTAATTGTGTCAGGAGCACGCCGGCCTGCAGTGTCTGGAACCACAGGATGCGAAAGAAACCCTCGCCGATGCAGAACGGCAGGACACCGTCGCTGTGCTGATGCAGTCCGGGGTCCTGCGGATCGGATGACACGTAGCAGATCTGCCGCCCCAGACGCCTGCACAAGTCTTGCACGATGGGCTCAAAATGATGCCAATCCTGCGCGCTTTCGGAAAACAGCACAATACGACGCTGCTCTGCGGGCAAGCGGCGAAAGGCGCGGTGGGCTCGCCAGTAGCTGAAAAAATTACCGGCCATTAGCGTCGCGATGTCACGCGCCGCGGTCGCGAACTAGCGCTCGGGCGAAGGATCGCCGCTGGCGGGTTCCGTCTGCTCGTCGGGGGACTTCTGCTGCCGGCGATCCCCGCGAAAAAAGGCCTTCAGCCGATACCAGTAGGTCTTCAGGGCGAGGGCCACGGTCGCAAACAGGCCCACGATGGCCGACAGGATCATGCTGCCCGTGGAGGGATCCAGGTAGGCAACGGCCGGCGGTGCAAAGCCAGCCAGGCCGAACGCCGCGAAAACGGCGAATAACTGCTTCGAATTCATCTTCATGGCGCGCTTGATAGCATCTCCGTTAACACGGCGCAACCGGGCGCCGACGAGACCATTCTGCCCGCCGTGTTAACACCGGTCCGGTCAATTCAGGTCAGATCCGGATCCCGGCGCGCGGCGCTGACCCGGCGGCGTATCTCCGGGTAGACGGTGGCGCGCGCTCTCTCCAAGTGGTCGGGATCGTCGATTTCACTCCACACCAGGTCCGGAACCACCGGGCAGGCAATCGGCACCTGCTGGCCAGCCGCAACCAGGCAATCGGTCTCATAGTCATACAACAGCGAGCGCTCGAACGCCTGCGTGGCGATATCCAGCATCAGCGAATACAGCTCCAGCGAAATCTTGCTGATCCCCACGAGTTCGCCGGTCACCGTGGACTCCAATGTGTCCGGGTTTTTGGACATGCCCCGCAGGAAGCCGCCGGGCGCGGCGACATAGACCTCGTCGCCGGCACCGGTTTGGCCCGATAGCAGGATGGCATCCGGGTCGGGATATGCCAGCAAGGTATCGAGGGCCCGGGGCTCATAAATCAGGTCGGATTCGAGCAGCAGGAAATCCCGATGCACCGCATCGCGCGCGCAATACAGGGAATACATGCTGCCGGAGACCGCAAACTCCCGGTTGTGGACGCGCCGGATGCTGCTGTCGCGTTCCTGCAGTTGCGCGTAATACTCCGCGCAGTGGCCCGTCACGATCACGATCTCTGCAATGCCGGCGTTGCGCAGCGTTTCGATCGACTCTTCGATAATGGGGCGCTGGCCGAGACACAGAAAACCCTTCGGCCGGTCCTGCAGTTCATCCCGCAGTCGCGTGCCCATGCCGGCAGCAAGAATGACGGCTGTGTCGATCAACGGGCTGCACCGAACACGTTGCGCAGCGCGCTGCACAGTCTATCGAGGTCATCGTCGCGGATATCGCCCATGTGCGCGATACGAAACACCTGCGGTGACAACGCGCCCTGCCCGGCGTAAATCACAAATCCGGCGTCTTTCAGCGCGCCGTGGACCCGCGCGTACGTGTCACCCTCGGGCAGCTGGTAAGTCCACAGCACCGACGAGTAGGCCGTCGGTGGCAAGAGCGTGCCGATGCCGAGTTCATCGAGCGTGGCGTGAATGCGCTGCGCCCGCGCCCGGTACAGGTCGCCACGTGCCTGCCAGCCCCCGGCTTCATCGAGTTCCGCCAGGGCCTCACGCAGCGCAAAGGCGACCTGCACGGCCTGCGTGAATGGCGAAAACCCGTCGGCATATTGGCCGCGATGATAGGCGTGCAAATCGAGATAGACGCTGCCGCGATCCGGTGGTGTGATGTTCCACAGTTTTTTTCGTGCCAGCACGAATGACAGTCCGGGCACGCCATGCAGGCACTTGTTCGCTGTCGCGGCGACGGCGGCCAGGTTCCAGGCGGCGGCATCGATCTGTTCCGCACCGAAACTGCTGACCGCATCCAGCAACAACTGGCGTCCGTGCGACTTGCACATCGCGCCGATCGTGTGCAGATCGTTCAACCGGCCCGTGGTCGTCTCGTGATGCACCGTCGCGACACAGCTGATGTTCGAGTTGGCGTTCAGCTCGGTCTGCAGCTCGTCGGCATCCAGCGGCGCCTGCCAGTCGCGTTCGATCACCCTATGCGGCTTGCCGTGGGCGCGCAGCATCGCGGCCATGCGCTCCCCGTAAACACCGTTGGTCAGGACGAGCGTGTCGCGATCGTCAGGCGCGAAACTCGCCAGCATTGCCTCGACAGCAGAGGTACCAGAGCCAGTCAGCGTGACCGCGTCGAAATCTGCGGCCATGTCCGGGTAGACCTGTGCGAGGGCTGCGTTGTTCGCGCGGGTCAGCGCCGCGTACTCGGGCTCGCGGTGACACCAGTCGCCCTCGGTCAATGCGGCGCGCACGCGGTCTGACAGGGTGACGGGGCCCGGATTCAGCAGGATGACTCGCTCAGTCATGCCGGTCTCGGAGATGCGCGCGCAACCGCGCCGCAACTGCGGCCGGCGTTACATCTGGCCGCGGTAGATCGTCGGCGATGCCGGGCTGAATTGGCACATGGATGAATTCCAGCTCGCGTGGTGCTTCCTGCACGCGACGATGCAACGCTTCCGGCGTGTTGACGACCGCGACGCGCGGATAGCCACAAGCCGCCGCAATGGCCGAGAAATCCACCGAGCGCGACACCGTTGCCTGGCCGCCGGTCGACTCATGGATACCGTTGTCCAGCAGCACATGCAAAAGATTCGGCGGTCGTTCGAAGCCGACGGTCGACAGCGCACCGAGCCGCATGAGCGCGGCACCGTCACCGTCGAGCACGATGATGCGCAAATCGGGCCGGGCCAGCGCGAGGCCAAGCCCGAGGCTAACCGCACAACCCATAGAACCAACCATGTAGAGCTGATTGGCGCGGTCATCGCACGCGAACAGTTCGCGCCCCGTGTATCCGGTCGTCGCGATCACGATATCCGCCGGCCCGACTGCCGCCTGCACCGCGCGCAACATCTCGGCCCGCCGATGCAGTGCTTCGACGGCCGGCTGCGCCCCACCCCGCCGCGCCTGCACCTGCGGCCGCGCCTGCAACGCGACCGGCGCGACGCTGCCTTTGCGCATCACCAGCGCGTAGGGACGCTGTACCGCAGTCATGTGAGCGCAGGCGCGCTCCAGCGCCGCGTCGACGTCCGCAGCATCCGTTGGAAAGTACTCCCAGGGCAGGTCCATCTGCTCGAGCAGCCGGGTCGTGATACCGCCCATCAGTTCATGCTGGGGTTCGTCGGCGGGACCACCGGGTTCGCCGCGCAGCGTGGTAATCACCAACACCGGGAGACGAAATATCCACGTCAGGGATGTGAGCGGATTGACGGCGTTACCGAGTCCGGAGTTCTGGAACATCGCGACGGCGCGTTGCCCGCCGAGTTCGGCTCCGGCGGCAATGGCTACAGCGTCACCCTCGTTAGCCGCCCCGACGTAACGCAGCTGCGAATCATCGATAACATAGTTGATGAACGGCTTCAGGTAGGAACAGGGCACGCCGGCATAGAGGCCGAAACCCTGTCGACGCGCAGCTTCGATAAAAGCGCTGGCCTCGATCATGCGAAGCGGCCGGCGGCCACCAGGTCATCCAGCGTATCAACATCCAGCCAATGGCCGGTCGTATAAACGACCCGCACCGTCTCGTCACGACGTACGAGTTCCGTCAACAGCACGTGCAGCTTCGCGCGACGATTGTCCGGCAGATTTGCCAGCTCACCGACCAGTGACCGGAAACGCGGCAGCGCGCGTGCGGATACTTTCAGCAGTCCCATCCATTCGCCGTGGCGTTGTTCCGGCGGAATGTCTTCGGCCGCCTGCTCGAGCACAATGTCGCGGTAGAACGCGCGTTTGGAGTTCGACTCACTGCAACGCACGTAGTCCGCCGCCCGTTCGCGATTCACCGACGCCTTCCAGTCGGCATCCACGGCGATCTGGAAATCCGCCTCCGGATCGTCGAGCGCGTCGAGAATGTAACGCTTGAAAATCACATCGCCGAAGGACACCAGCAGGTCGCGGCTGTCATCATCATCCGCAGCGAGTCCATGCACCAGCGACGCGAGCTCGCTGGTCTCGGCATAGTCCGGGTTCTCCACGCAATTCAAAGCCGGCAGATCGACCCGGTCCGCGCGGTAACCGGTGACCGCTGTAATGCGCTTGATCCCGGCGCCGTTGTAGGCATTCACGATATGCGCCAGCAGCGGCTTGCCGCGGATTTCAACCATGGCCTTCGGCCGGTCCTGCGTCAGATCACCAAGCGCGGAGCCGCGTGATGCTGCCAGGATAATCGCGCGCGTCTGATCGCCGGTCACCGGCAGGTAGAGTTCCTCGGCCGCCTGCAACTCGGAGGCGCCCTGCAAGCGGAAGATTTCCCGCACCGGAGCGACGCTGTCTTCGATGGACTGCAGGTTCTCATCCCGCGCCAGCGTGCGGGCACAATCCTGCATGGCCGGTATGGCGGCGCGCAGCAGGTGATTGGCCCAGATGGCGATTGAAAAGCCCGCTTCCCGGAACGCATCGGTCGGCGTCGCGTAATACTTCGTCGGTACGATCACCACGGGCGAACGATCGGCCCATTCTTTCTTGAAGGCCAAAACTTCACTGGGATTCGACAGCGCGCTATGGATCAGGATCCCGTCCGAGCCGGCATCGTGATAGGCCGCCGCCCGCCGCAAAGCCTCGTCCAGTCCCCAGCCGGCAATGAAAGCCTCGACGCGGGTGATCAGGCAGAAATCATCGTCGCTCTGCGCATCCTTACCAGCCTTGATTCTGCTGCAGAATTCATCGATATCCGCCAACTCCTGCCGCTCGCCGTCGATAAAGCTGTTCGTCTTCGGGAACAGCTTGTCCTCGATACAGACCGCAGCGATATTGCGCTGCTCCAGCTTGCGCACCAGCCGGCGGACATTATTGAAGTTGCCATAGCCGGTATCGCCATCGAGCATGATTGGGAGGTTGCTGGCATCCGCCATGAATTCCAGCATTTCCAGGACCTGGGTCCAGCTGGCCTCGTTGTTGTCGCGCACGCCGTACTGCGCCGACATGCACAGCCCGCCCGCCCAGATGCCCTTGAAGCCGGCCTCCTCGACAATTCGCGCGCTGATGCCGTTGTGCGCCTCGAGCAAAAACTCGAGCTCGGGGCTGTCGAGCAACCGCCGGAACGCAGTGGTGCGTCTCACGGGTTCAGCGGCAAAACCAGCGCTTTCCGGTTTCGCGCTCACGATTTACACCCGGTAACAGTATTCCCTGTCATCTTCACGCTCGATATCGGGCGGATAGGACGCGAATTTGTCCGCGTAATACTGTTCCATCTGGTCGCCATCCGATGACTTGCCGTAGGTGATGTACAACACACGCCGCGCCGAATCCGTTTTGTTCGGTGCCGAGCGATGCGGTGCGTAGGAGTCGAAAAACACGGCATCGCCCGGCTCCGCTTCGATCGCGGTGAAGTCGACATCATCGAGGTCATGACCGGCCAAGGGTGTCCACTCCTGACCAATGAGGCCGCGCCGATGGCAACCCGCCGCCATTTCCAGGCAGCCATTTTCCCGGGTGGTCCGGTCGATCGTGATCAACGCGGTAATGTGCAAACTCCCGTAGCGCTCCCAACCTGCCTGGGCATCCTGGTGCGCTTCGAAACCGCCGCCGCCCGGCAATTTGAAGTTGATCTTGTCCTTGAAGAGCAGCGCAGGCTCTCCGAACAGCTGGCCGCAGGCGCCTTGCATGCGTTCGCCCTCGGCGACTTCGCGCAGGCCATCGTGAAACTTGAGCACGCGCTCCATGCGATTCAGCAGGCGCCGACCGTCCGCAGCTTCTTCGAAGTACATCCATGCGCCGCCCTGTTGTTCCGGCCAGGACTGGGCTTCGTCGACCCAAGCGGTGATCCGCACCATCTCGTCCGGGGAAAACAGTCCCGGCACGACCACGAAGCCATCGCGTCGAAATTGCTCGACCTGGGCAGTGCTCAGCGGCCCGGTCAAGGTTGCAGCAGATACAGAATTCACTTGCTATTGGCCCTGTAAGTCATTGTCTTTAAATATTTCTTCAGCAAATTCCCGCAGCAGAAATTCCTCGTCCAGAGGAGACAGATCGAAGCGGCAGGCAGCCTCGGCAATTTTTTCCGCGGTAATGGGCGGGCGCTCCCCGAGCCAGCGGACTGCCTGGCGCAGGGATTCATGGTCACCCATGACTGCATTTCCGGCCCACGGCAACATGATCCCGCCGGCGCCCCGCTTCCGCAAGCTCGGCAAATACGACCAGGGTCAGCTCTCGTAGCGTTCGCCCTGACGCAGCAGTCTTTCGGTGCCGATCAGGTCGTTCAGCTGGCTGAAGTCGTTCATGCGATCGAGCATGTTAGCGGTCGTTCCGTCCTGTTTCAGCGTCGCCAGGTAGTCGGCCCCGGCACGGCTCAGGACCCGGACCATCGCGCCCGGGTGAATGACAATGCAAAAACCCATCGCGCCAAGTTCCGCCGCCGGGACCAACGGGGTCTTGCCACCCTCCACCATGTTCGCCAGCAGCGGCATGCGATCGCCGAGCGCGGCCCCAATTCGGCGCAATTGGTCGACATCCCCCGGCGACTCGACGAACAGCACGTCGGCGCCGGCTTCCCAATAGGCGGTTGCCCGATGCAATGCTTCGTCCAGCCCGGCCACTGCCACAGCATCCGTGCGCGCGATGATCACTGTGTCCTCGCTCGCACGCGCGTCGAGTGCCGCGCGAATCTTGCCGCACATTTCCACCGCCGGAATCAGGGTCTTGCCTTCGAGGTGCCCGCAACGCTTCGGCATTGTCTGGTCCTCGAGCTGGATCGCCGACGCACCCATCTTTTCCATCAGCCTGACGGTGCGCTGCACGTTCAGCGCATTGCCAAAGCCGTTGTCACCGTCCGCGATCAGCGGTATGGCGACCCGATCGCGGATATTGCCGATCGTCTCCGCCACTTCGGTAAGCGTCGTCAGGCCCAGGTCCGGCCGGCCGAGCCGCGTAAACGCGACGCTGGCGCCACTCAGGTACGCACAGGGAAAGCCGGCGCGCTCGATCAGCAACGCCGTCAGTGCGTCATAGCAACCGGGCGCCACCAGTGGTTCCGAACCGGCGAGCTCGGTACGCAGCGTGTTTGCATGTTCGATTCTCACTGACCTGCCTCCCCCGCGAGGCGCTGTTTGAGGTACGGCATTAGCCCGCCCGCGCTGACTATTCGCAGCAGGTGGGGCGGCAGACCTGATACCTCGTAAGTTCGCCCGGCGCTCACATTATCGATCCGGCCAGCGGCCGGGTCCACGCAGAGCTCATCGCCAGCGCGTATTTCGCCAGCCTGCGGGAACGCCAGCGTCGGGATCCCGAAATTGAGTGCATTCCGGTAAAAGATCCGGCCAAAAGAGCGTGCCAGTATCGCGCCGACACCCAGATGCTGGAACGCCATCGCCGCCTGTTCGCGCGCTGAGCCGATGCCGAAGTTGTCGCCGGCGACCACGACGTCGCCCGCCTGCACGTTCGGCGCGAACCCCGGGTCGACGGCTTCCAGGCAGTGCTGCGCCAGTTCCGCCAGTGGTGATTTGAAATACAGGCCCGGCGCCATTACGTCCGTGTTGATGTCGTCACCGAAAACCCAGGCTGTGCCCGTAACCGACTGCAGGCTTGCCGGGCCGCTCATTGCAGGTACTCTCGCGGGTCGGTAATGCGCCCGGCCACGGCGGCCGCGGCTACGGAGTACGGCGAGCCCAGGTAGACCTGCGCCGAATTCGCGCCCATGCGGCCTTTGAAATTCCGGTTGGTCGACGAAATACAGACCTCGTCCTCGGCCAGGATACCGGCGCCCAGTGCCGCACACGCACCGCACCCGGTCGGCAACATATAAGCACCGGCCGCCGCGATTTTCTGGAGCGTGCCATCTGCTGATGCGGCCCGAATCACCTGCTGTGACGCAGGCGCAACCAGCAGGCGCGTCCCCGCGGCAACGCTGCGGCCATCCAGCACGCGCGCAACCATGCGCAAGTCTTCCAGCTTGGCGCCGACGCAGGCGCCAATATAGGCCTGGTCGATCGCGATACCGGCGTGATCGTGCACCGGGCCGGAATTGGCCGGCGAATGCGGCGCCGCGACCTGCGGTTCGAGTGCGGTCGCATCAAAATCATGGACGGCGGCATAGGCCGCATCGGCATCGCTGCGCCAGTCGAGCGCATCGGGCGCAGGCATTTCCCCGACCGCGCGCAAATGATCGAGTGTGGCCTGGTCGGTTTCTACCACGCCCGTTTCAGCCCCGAGTTCCGCTGCCATATTGCACAACACACCGCGTTCCGCGATGGACATGGCCTGTACTGTTTCCCCACCATATTCGATGACCCGAGACGCGTTGTTGCTGCCGAGCTCGCGACACAATTTGAGCATCACATCCTTGGCCACCACGCCATCCGAAAACTCGCCGGTCCAGTTCACGCGTACCGTGTCCGGCACCTGGATCCAGATTTCACCGGTAACGGCAACTCCCGTCATTTCAATGGCACCGAAGCCCATCATCAGGCACCCGAACGCGCCGCCCATGCAGGAGTGTGAATCGCCCCCGCAGGCGAACATCCCGGGTTGCAGAAACCCCTGCTCGGCCAGCACGACATGCCCGATGCCCTGCATGTCGAAAAAACGCCGGATACCGAACTCGCGCGCAAAATCCCGCGTGAGCTTGAGAATGGCCGCCGACTCTGCATCGACTGCCGGCGTGAAATGATCGCTGGCCAGCACGATCTTGTCGGGATCCCAAACGCCGACCCCGAGCTCTTTCAGGCGCGGCCAGATACGCCTAGGACCGCCGGAGTCCAGCAACAGGCACAAATCAACCTGGCCGGTGACAATTTCGCCCGGCGTCACTGCCGACTGCCCGGAAGCCCGGGCAAGAATCTTTTGCGTTAACGTCTGTTTCATCGCAGGCGAGCATAACCCGGCGTCTTGCTTTGCTGCAGCAGATCGGTTTTAAATGACTGTCGGATTACGGAAAGATCATCAACAATAACAGTGGATTGGATAATGACGCGCACGCGATTCCTGTCGATCCTGCCGCTCGCGGTCCTGCTGACTGCCTGCGGCGGCGATCGCGAGCCAGGGAAAGCTGCGGCACCGGCACCCGCGCCGTCGGACGACGCAATATCTGCGCCGGCACCCGCGCCGGAGAAACCGGCACCGCCGCTGGATCCTGCGGATATCGATGCCGATATTCTCGGAGTCCGGCTGGGCATGACTGCGGACGAAGTCATCGCCGCTTTGCAGGCCTACAAGCCGGATTGGGAGTCGGATCCCATTTTCAATACCGTCGAGGAACTGGCGGGCGTGACCCGCGAACGACCCACGCCTGATACCCCTGGTGCGTTTGCGCCGAGGATCATGATCAATGACCGACCGCGGGAAAACATCGATGTGCACCTGGCACAGCCGCCCGCCGAGAACCGGGTCCTGCGAATCGAACGCAATCAAAGCAGCAGCGCTTTCGCGACCCAAAACACGTCACTCGAGGTCTACGTGAATGCGCTGATCGAAAAATACGGCGAGCCCGCTGAACGACCACCGCAGCGAAATCCCGACCTGGCAGTCCTGAAATGGCTCTATCCAGCGGACGGCGCCGACTGCAACCCGTTCAAGGTCTCGGGCGCACCGATGAACCGCAAGAACTGGCCCACGAATCCAAATCAATTCGCGTACCCGCCGGACCAATGCGCTGCGGTGCTCGTCTACAGCGTGACTGCCAACGACGGGATTGTGTCCGGCATTGCAGCCCGCCTGGAAAACCCCGGCCAGTCCTATCTTTCCCAGCAGGCCGCGGCCGAATACCTGAACCAGGTCAGGGCAGACGCGGCCGAGAAAGCGCGGCAGCAGGCGACGGACAAGCCGGTGCTGTAAGGCTCAGCCGAGTTCGTTCTTCAGCTTCTCGCCAATTGCTGCGACGCCCGCCGGATCGGCCTGGCTGACGGGCGCGTAGTCCTCGAAACGCTCGGGGATCTTGATGGTCGCGTCAATGCCGAGTTGTGACCCCGTCATCGGGAAACCCTGCGGACCTTTCGCGGCCGACGGATCCAGGATCATCGCCTGCCCCGAACGATTCATGATGCTGTCTTCGTAAGGCTGCACGCGACTGCCAATGGCGAACTCGACCGCCTGCAGATCGTAGGGATTGATGTCCGGCCCGACCACCACGACGATCTTGGCGGTACGGCCCCAGCGCCCGGCCGCGCCCCAGACTGCATGCAGAACGAACTTGCCGAATTCCGGGTGCGGCTTCTGTGCGCCATCCACCTTCAGCTGCACGATGTAAGTCATGTTCGGCGTCACGACGACGTCGTTCACTTCAGGAATCTTGCGCTGCAGATCGCTGAGCACCTCGCCCTCGACCGGCAACAGGCCGAGATAGTTATGGTCGAACGGCGGCATCATTTCGATCGTGGCGTACCACATCGGATCCTTGCGATGCGTAATCCGCTTTACGTCGAACACCGGGAAGATCTGCAGCTTGTCGTAATAGCCGATGGAATTGGAATGCCAACCGATCAGCACATCATCGGCGTCCGGCTGGAACACACCCTCGATCACCCACTCCGCGGTCGCGGGCACCTCGAGGTCGACGGTGTCGCATTTGACCAGTTCGACCGGCGAGCCGCGCAATCCGCCGGCAAAAGCCAGTTCGTCGCTACCAAAGGGTGTGCCCGTGCAGGCGGCCAGGTGCACCGCAGGCTCACAGAGTTTCGCGACCGCGACCTCCAGCGGCTTGCCCATCGCCTTGGCCTTCGCCAGGTGAATGCCGATGTGATTCATCGGCGGATTCCAGAATGCAAAAATCGATAACTGCTGTTTCTGCTGTCGCTCCGTGTACGACTCACCGGTCGGGTGCCGGCACTGCCAGAGCTGCGTCAGCCGATACCAGCCGACGTTGCGCGAGCCGGTTTCCGGGTCGCGCGTCACGACGACGGCGCCACATATATATGAGGACCCCTCCTTGCCGATCCACGTGTGCGGGATCTGCTTGTCCAGCGAAATATCGCTCTCTTCAATGACGACTTCCTTGCACGGGGCGCTGGCACCGTCGATGACGACCGGTTCGTGCCACAGCGACTGGTCGGCAAGAATCTGCGAATGTTTCAGCTTGGCCGCCAGCGGATCGCGTTCACCGAGAATCATCGCCGTGCGCTCACGACTGCCGAACGGGTTGTAGATAACCGGGACGCCCGGCGTGTTGTAACCCTCGAGATTGTGCAGAACCAGGCCGGGGCCGTCGTTCTCGTGCAAATAACGCATGAGCGACTGCAGGTCGTTGGTTTCGTACTCGCAACTCAGCGGGGTTTCGATGTGCTTCAGCTGGCCATCTTTTTCCAGCAACGCCAGATATTCCCGCATTTCCTTGAAGGCCATGGACTTACTCCCTGGTCGGTATTATTTACTTGTCATCGAATCGTCCGGGACGGCGGCCCGGGCGCGCCACCTTAGCACTTCTGGGCCTGTCTGCTAAGATTCGCGGCCCTTCGAGGAGGAAAGCCATGAGCGAAAGAAAAGTCGCCATCGTGACCGGTTCGGCGACCGGCGTCGGCGCCGCCGCCGCCATTCTGCTGGCCGAACAGGGCTGCAACGTGATCATCAATTACACCCGCAGCAAGGACGAAGCCGAGGAAACCGCGGCGACCTGTCGTGAAAAAGGTGCGGAAGCCATTACGGTGCAGGCCGACGTGTCCGACGATGCCGATTGCCAGCGTATGGCGCAAACCGCCGTCGACGCCTGGGGCCGTATCGATTATCTGATCAACAACGCGGCGCGCACCAAATTCAATCCCTACCCGAAGCTCGATGGCGTCGATAAAGACGATTTCCTGAACATCTATGCCGTCAACGTGGTCGGTGCCTACCAGATGGTCCGCGCCGTTGAACCGCACATGCGCAAGACCGGCGGCGCCATCGTGAATGACTCATCAATCGGTGGCGTCACGGGTATCGCGTCCTCGATTCCGTACGCAACGTCCAAAGCAGCGCTGAACCTGATGACCAAGTGCCTGGCCCACGTCCTTGCACCAGAGATTCGTATCAATACCGTGGTGCCGGGCATGATCCAGACCCGCTGGTTGAAGGGCGGCATGGGCGAACAGCAATACGAAGCCCTGCTGGCAACCGCGAAAGAGCAATTGCCGTTGCAGGACGTGGCCACGCCGGAAGACATTGCGGAGGCGCTGGTGTTCTTCCTGACAGGACCCGGCTCGCGGCTCGTTACCGGGGAAATGCTGATCGTCGACAGCGGCATCCATATCGGCCAGATGCCGCCCTATTCCAGCGGCGAGGAATACTGACCCGCAGGATCATGGACGACTGCCGGTGACCACGGCGAGCAATCGCCACGGGCGCGTGGCGACGGATCGTCAGGCCTGACTGTCAGCCTCGGCGGCCGCGAGTTTCAGGCGCCGCCGGTCACGAAAACCTTCGGCCAGCGAATACACCGCCGGCACGACAATCAGGCTGAGCAGGGTGGAACTGACCATGCCGCCAATCACGGCGACCGCCAGCGGGCCGGACAGCTCCACTGCCGTGCCGATGCCCAGCGCGGGCACCAGCATGGCGAAAATTATCGTCAGCGATGTCATCAGGATCGGCCGCAGGCGCCGTGGACAGGCGGACAACAGCGCCTCGTCGACGGTCATGCCTTTCTCGCGATACTGATTCGTCAGATCGACCAGCAGGATCGAGTTCTTGGTCACCAGGCCGA
>JASJBD010000138.1 GCA_030066665.1 Gammaproteobacteria bacterium | reverse complement strand
ATCCCCGCCAGCGCACAGGCCATGATCAGAAAGCCCAGCCGTACCTTGGCGGCCTGGTAAACCAGTTTCAGTGTTTGTGTCATTTGTCGTTTTTTCACCGGGCGCGGGATCCGGGCCCGAGGCGCATTTTAACCCATCCGCCGCCGCCGGCAGCCAGGATTACGGCTCCCGGATCCGACTGTCGGCGGGCGTCGCCACCGCCTCCTGAACCGGGAAGTCCGCCTGCGGGCTGGCCCGATGGCTGACGGTTTCCCGGTACAGGATGAACAGGCCGCTCGACGCGATAATCGTCGCGCCGATCCAGGTGTTCACGGATGGCACCTCGGACCAGAACACATAGCCCGCACCGGCGGCCCAGATCAGGCCGGTGTATTCGAACGGCACCAGGATAGCCGCTTCCGCATGTCGGAACGCCGCATTGATCAGCACGAAGGCCATGCCGCCGAAGCCGCCGCACATCGCGAACAACAGCCAGCCCTCGGCGTCCGGTGGTCGCCAGTTCCAGACACTGCCGATCGCACCGATCAACAGCGGCGCGCCGAACAGGTAGAAACTCAGTGCCGACGTCGACTCGGTGGCGCTCAATTTGCGTGCCGTCAGCGACAGCAGCGCGTACAGCGCGGTGCCACCGAGCGCGAGAAAACCGGCCAGCTGGAATACCTCGCCCTCGGGCCGCAGCAGCACCAGCACACCGCCGAAGCCGACGGCGACGGCAGCCCAGCGCCAGGGCCCGACCGGCTCACCGAGGACGGGCTGCGACAAGGCCGTCACAATCAATGGCGCGACGAATGCAATCGTCAAGACATCCGCCAGCGGGATGCGTGGCAAGGCGTAAAAGAACGCGGTCATGGAGCCGGCCATGAATACGGATCGCAGCAGGTGCCAGCCCGGCCGCTCGGTGGCAAGTTCCTGCCAACCGCCCGTGCGAACCGCGAAGGCGAAAATGAAAACCACCGAGAACAGGCAACGCAAGAACACGAGCTGGGCGAGCCCGTAGGTCTCCAGCAAGGTTTTTGCCGTCACGTCCAGGCCGACCATGGACGCAACGCCGGCGCACATCAACAGGATGCCGCGCCGGATCACGCAGCACCGCTGAAATAGTCTCTCGCGGCGACGCCAAACTGTCGCATCTGTTCTACCGTGCCCATACTCACACGGACCCAGGTCGGGAACGGTTTGGTAGGCATCCCGGTCATGATGCCGCGCTCGCGCATGGCTGCCATGAATTTACGGGCCGGGCGACCCGTATCGACCAACACGAAATTCCCGTGACTCGGCGTATAGGACAAACCCAGTTCATCGAACACGCCGGTCGTGATTGCCATCGATTCCCTGATGCGGGCGCGGCTGAATTCGATGAAGTCCGCATCGGCGAGGCTGGCACTGGCCGCGACCACGCCGGGCCGGTTCATCATCGACACGCGCAGCGCTTCGAGTTGTTTGATCACATCGGGCCGTGCAATGGCGTAGCCCACCCGCATGCCGGCCATGCCATGCAGCTTCGAAAAGGTCCGCGTGATGATGACCGGATCCCCGGCCAGCACGCGCGGCACGGCCGTATGATTGGCGGCATCGTCGCGCAGGTCGAGGTAGGCCTCGTCGACGATAACGGGCACCCGGGGTGCGACTTCCGCCAGGAAATCACGCAGCGTCGGGCCATCGATCATGGTGCCGGTCGGATTGTTCGGATTGCAGACATACAGCAGGCGGCTGTCTTCACGAACGCTCGCCGCCATGCCCTCGAGGTCGTGGACCATTTGGTCGTCGAGCGATATCCAGTCAACGTCGCAGCCAAGCGTGGCGGCATAACCGGTCAGGAACGCAAATGTCGGGCGCGCTGCGATCACGCGACCGCCGCCGCGGCAAAAGTTCAGTGCAGTGACTCGCAGGGCCTCGGCCGAGCCAGCGGACACCATAATGTGATCCGTGGGCACGCCATTCAGCTCGGCGAGCTGCTTTTTCAGTGCCCGCGTTTCCTGCATCGCGTATTTCCAGCCGTCCGCGACGCCCTGCTCGGCCGCGGCCCGCGCTGCCGGTGACGGGCCGTACGGGTTTTCGTTGGCGATCAGCCGCAGCATGCCGCCGCCGCGGTGGCCTCCAGCGGCCACGCGGCTCGCGGGTACGGCAGCCAGAGCAGCAGCCAGTAGAGTCCGACGAGAGATTGGCGTCGTCATGGTGATGCCTCCCCTTGCACATAAGTGGCAGCTTCGAATGGTCTCATGATCGCTGCGCCACGGCGGTTTTGCGAGACCGGCTTGCGTGTGCCGTTGTGCTGGAGCGCGCGCTTCGCCTAACCGGGCATGCCAGTCACGATGATGCCTGTACCGTTCGCGGCAGCAGCTTCCAGGATGTTCCGCAGATCTTCACAGAAGATTGCAAGATCGGGCCAGTCAACGCGCTCATTCGAACCGCGGCCGGCGAAACTCCCTGTCAGCTCCGTCAAAGAGCGGTGGAAAACCGCCTGGTCCAGGCACCCGAGTTCAGCCAGCAATTGCAGGGTCAGATCGGCATCCAGGCGCGTGTTTTCGCTCGCCTCAAGTCGGGCCAATGCCGAAATAGCCGGGAAATCGTCGAGTTGCGCCAGATAGGCCTGCAGGCTGCCGCCGATCTCTGCCGTTGGGGAGTCGGCAGAATTCGCGGGGGTCGCATCGGGGAGTTTCAGCCGGAGCATTACATCGCCGCCCTAGAGACTGGACGGTCTGAGCGTCAGGGAGACAGAACGCTCTCTTTTGAGAGAAATTCTCATCTACGGGAACTTCTAACATGGAATACGCGGCGGCCGCAACTCGCGTTTTCGTTGTCGGATAGAATCGCGGCATTTCTGCTTGCGGGTATTGGGGGCTATGGACGAGAGCTACATCGCGGGGCTCAGCCGGGAGGAGCGCGCGGCCTGGGGCTTCCAGGTTTTTATTCGACTCTGGTTGTCGGGCATGTGCCAGAGTCAGGCAGCCCAGAACTGGACCATTGCCCAGATCGCGATCCTGTTTGAGGTCACGCAGGGACATCTGTTTCGTGAGGAAGCGCACACGGCAACTTCTCTGTCGAACGAACTCAACTTGCCAATTCAGACGGTGTCCCGGACGGTCCGGGAATTGCAGAAGATGGGTTTGATCAAGCAGCAGGAAGCATCCGAGGATGCGCGCAAGAAATACCTGTATCCGTCGAACGTGTTTTTTGCGCGGGACGCGATGGGCACCATCATCCAGAACTTCGGTCGCGAGTGGTTCCATGGCTGGGACCAGCTGGACAAAGCCCACGGTGCCGAATGGTACCGTCCGATGAGCCAGTGCAGCGACAGCGTGGCACGCGAGGAAATCCGCCAGTTCAAAGGCGTTACCAAGGCCGACTGAACCAACCGGACCTTAATGCTCGCCGGTTATACCGGGATAACAACAATTACGTTCACGCGGCGTTGGCCAGCCTTTAGGTTTAGCCTCCCGATGAGCTCCTATCAACAAAATACCGCGGAGGTTTTGCCCTGCTACCAGGTGGTGCGGGACCGCAGCGTGCTGGACGAGGAAACTTCGCGGGAGCTGGCGCTGGAGCACTGCAATCGCGAATTCGCCAATCGGAGCGCGGCAGCGCGGGTCGCCTGGGCGCTGGAGCACCTGCCCGGACCGGCGGTACTGTCGTCCAGTTTTGGCGCGCAGGCAGCCGTGTCCCTGCACCTCGTGAGTCAGCAGCAGCCCGACATTCCGGTGGTTTTCATCGATACCGGCTACCTGTTTCCGGAAACCTACCGGTTCGTGGATGAGCTGACCGAACGACTGGATCTGACTCTCCGGGTCTACCGCAACTCGGAGAGTCCGGCCTGGCAGGAAGCTCGCCACGGCCGCCGCTGGGAACAGGGGGTTGCCGGCATTGACGCCTACAATCGCGACAACAAGGTCGAACCCATGGAACGAGCACTGCGGGAACTCAAAGCCGGCACCTGGTTCGCCGGACTGCGCCGGAATCAGTCACACAGCCGGGCCAAGACACCGTTCCTGGTCTGGGCTGGCGGTCGCTGGAAAGTCCATCCCATTGCGGATTGGACCGATCGCGACGTGTTTCTCTATCTCAAGCAACATGACCTGCCCTACCATCCATTGTGGGAAAAGGGTTACGTGTCCATCGGCGACGTGCACACGACGCGCCCGATTCACGAGGTCGATAAGGTGGAGGACACGCGCTTCTTTGGACTCAAGCGCGAGTGTGGCCTGCACGACATTGACCTGTCTTCGCTCTAGTGGAGACATTCTGCAATTCCACTTTGTGGAATTGCAGAATGTCCCCTGGGCCGCCTAGGCCGCGTCCGCGACCTCATTGCCACAGCCACCCCGTACCGGCAACGGTAGATCGCCAACCAGGTCGTCGACCTGGGACTGGTTGTCGGTCTCGCCGATATCCCGCAGCAGTTCCGGCGTGAGATGCGGCGCAAACAGGCACATGAAGTCCTTCATGAAGCCGCGCAATACCGTATCGCGCCGATAACCGAGCCAGGTCGTCACTCGCGGGAACAGCCCGATCGCATCCAGCGCCACGAGGTCGCGCTCGTCCTGGCATTCGTAGGACATTGACGCGACGACGCCGACACCCATGCCCATCCGGACGTAAGTCTTGATGATGTCCGCGTCGCGCGCGGTGAAGACCACGTCGGGTTCGAGGCCCTCGTCGGCGAACGCGCGTTTGAACGAGGACTCGCCGGTCAGGCTGAAGACGTACGTAATAAGTGGGTACTGCGCCAGCGTTGCCAGGTCCAGCTTACCGCTGACCTTGGTGAGCGGATGATCTTTCGGCACCAGCACGATGCGGTCCCAGTGATAGCACGGTAACAGCACCAGTCCCGGAAACAGATTCTGGGATCCAGTTGCAATCGCGAAGTCGACCCGATTGCTGGTGACCAGTTCGGCAATTTGTTCCGACGTGCCCTGGTGCAGCTCGAGGCTGACGTTGGGATACCGATCCCGAAACGCGCGCACGACCTCGGGCAGCACGTAGCGCGCCTGCGTGTGCGTCGTCGCAATCGACAACGTGCCTTCCTGTTCGCCGGACAGGTTGCTGGCCAGGCTCTTGATGTTGTCGACTTCGCGCATGATCTTGCGGGCCCGGGCGATCACATCCCTGCCGGCCGGGGTAATCGCCGACAGGCTCTTGCCTTTGCGGGTGAACAACTGCATGCCGAGTTCCTGCTCCAGCAGCTTCAGCTGTTTGCTGATGCCGGGCTGACTCGTATGCAAACGGTCCGCCGCGGCCGTGATGTTCAGACCGGCGTCGGCAATACCGAGCAAATAACGAAGTTGCTGTAAGGTCATGGAAAATCTGGAACCGGGCCGGCGGCTATCGGGCGTTGTTCCGCGCTCGAGAGATTGGTTCGCGATATAACCATTGGTTACATGCCGTGTCAAACCCGGCGGCCAGGGATATAGCGCCGGGTGATAACCGCAGGCAAATTCGATATTTTTTAGAGGCTTGCGGCCCGGATAAGCTACTGACCAGCCACGAGCAGCCGCATGGACTATTTCCCGTTATTCGCCGATCTCAAAGGCCGACCATGCCTCGTCGTGGGTGGCGGCAGCGTCGCCTTGCGGAAAGTTCGGCAGCTGTCGCGAGCCGGCGCCCGGGTGACCGTCAACGCGCCCGGTCTGTGCGCCGGTTTGCAGGCGCTACTCGAAGACGGCCGCATACACCACGTGGCCCGCGAGTTCGATCCGACCTTGCTGGCAGATGCCCTGATCGTCGTGGCAGCCACCGACGATCATGCGGTCAATGAGCGCGTGGCCGAGCTATGCCGCGCGCAACACAAACTGTGCAACGTAGTGGACAACGGCTCGGCATCCGGATTCATCATGCCGTCCACCGTCGACCGGTCACCGATCGTGATTGCAGTCAGCAGCGGCGGTCAGGCGCCGTTGCTCGCGCGCGTCATCCGACAACGCATCGACGACTGGCTGCCGGGCCGTATCGCGCAACTCGCCCGGTGGGTGGCGCATTGGCGCGACCGCGTCAATCAGCGGTTTGCGACCCATAATGAACGCGTCGCGTTCTGGCAGCGGCTGCTTGACGGTCCAGCGGCAGACAAACTGCTGGCAGGCAAGACCCGGGAAGCCGATGCCCAGCTGGCTGCGGCGCTGGCGACAGATCACGGTGCGATCACCGGCGGCGAGGCCTGGCTGGTTGGCGCGGGACCCGGTGATCCGGAGTTGCTAACCCGCCGCGGCCTCTATCTGCTGCAGCGCGCGGATGCGGTGTTGTACGACGCGCTGGTAGCGCCAGAAATCGTCGACCTCGCGCGGCGGGATGCCGAACTGATCTGCGTCGGCAAGCGCGGCGGCCAACCGTCGACGAGCCAGGCTGACATCAACACCGAGCTTGTGAACCGGGTCACGGCCGGTCAACGCGTGTGCCGACTGAAAGGGGGCGACCCGTTCGTCTTCGGGCGCGGGGGTGAAGAATTACAGGCATTGGCGCAAGCGGGTCTGCCGTACCAGGTCGTGCCGGGCATCACGGCCGCGACCGGCTGTGCCGCTTACGCCGGCATCCCGCTGACGCACCGCGCACTCGCGGATGGCGTAAGCTTTGTGACCGGGCATCGAGCGGACGATCAACCCGAACCCGACTGGGCCAGCCTGGCGCGCAACGGCCAGACCCTGGTCGTCTACATGGCCACACGGCAGCTGGGTCGGGTCTGCGCGGCGCTGCGTGACGGCGGACGCCCGGCGGGCACGCCCGCGGCTCTGATCTCGCGAGGCACGACTGCGGAACAACAGGTGGTCGGCGGCAACCTCGACAATCTCGCCAGCCGCGCGGCAACCGCGAGAACGCCGGCGGTCCTGATCGTCGGTGATGTGGCCGGCCTGATGGATGAACTCCGCTGGTTTGGCGAGTCGGCCGGATCAGCGGAATCCGCGGCGGTTTGATGGCGATTGCCGCACGATTAATCAAGACAGGAACAAGAAAATGATCTACGACGACATTCTCGAAACTATCGGTAACACCCCGGTCGTGCGGCTGAACCACATCGCACCCGACCACGTGGACATGTTCGTGAAAGTGGAGGCTTTCAACCCGCTGGCTTCGGTCAAGGACCGCCTCGCCTATGCCATTGTCACAGATGCCGAACGCAAGGGTCAGTTGAAACCCGGCGATACGATCGTGGAAGCAACTTCCGGCAATACCGGCATCGCCCTGGCGATGGTGGCGGCCGCTCGCGGTTACAAGTTCGTCGCCACGATGGTCGAAACCTTCTCCATCGAACGTCGCAAGATCATGCGCGCGCTCGGGGCGAAAGTCATACTGACGCCGGCCGCCGAAAAGGGGTCTGGCATGGTGCGCCGCGCCGAAGAACTGGCGGAAGAACATGGGTGGTTCCTGGCAAGGCAATTCGAGAACCCCGCCAACCCGGAATACCACCGCAATACGACCGGACCGGAAATCCTGCGCGACTTTGCCAATCGGGGCCTCGACTACTGGGTCACGGGTTGGGGCACCGGCGGCACATTGACCGGTGCCGGTGAAGTCATCAAGAAAGCACGACCCGACGTGAAAATCGTCGCGACGGAGCCCGCCACGGCCGCGATGCTGGCCGGCGACGACTGGCAGCCGCACAAGATCCAGGGCTGGACGCCCAACTTCATTCCGGACGTGCTCGACCCGAACGTCTATGACGAATTGCTGCCGGTCACCGACGAGGAAAGCAAGGAATGGGCATTACGGCTGTCGCGCGAGGAAGGCATTTTCGTGGGTCTGTCAGCCGGTGGCACGGTCGCCGCCGCGATGCACGTCGCCGAAAAGGCGTCGGACGGATCGACCATCCTGGCCATGTTGCCGGACACTGGTGAACGCTACCTGAGTACCTACCTGTTCGAAGACGTCGCCGAAGGATCTGACGACGAATGGCTGGAGAGCCTCGGTTGAGACGGGCGGAGCTGTTGTTGGTGCATGCGCCGTCCGCGGACGGCGCCCCGTTCGCCGACTGGCCGGACGACGGTATCCTGCTGCGGACCTGTATGCGGCAAGTTTGGCTGGGCACAGCCGGCAGCGTGCCTGGCGTCGATGCGCCCCTCGAAGCGTACCGCGGCGACGATGCCTATCGATTCGCGCTGGAGGTCATCACCGGCCTGCACAGTGGCATCCCGGGCGAGACCAACATCCACGGCCAGTTCCGCCGGGCCTGGCAGCACTATCGCGATCGCGCCGGCGCCACTCCGGTCGCGGCAATGGCGCCCGCGATTCATAGGTTATTGAATGACGCGAGCGACATCCGCCGACACTATTTGTGGGGCCTCGGTGGCGCGTCGTATGGCTCCCTGCTCCGCAAACTGATCCGGCCACGCCGGGGTGAGCGCATTTTGCTGGTTGGCTACGGCAACCTGGCGCAATCCGTTCTGCCGTTTCTGCAAAACTGGCCGGTGGCGGTCTGGAATCATCGGCGCCTGACGAATCCGCCCGGGCAACTCAGTCGCTGCTTCGCTCCCGACGAGGCTGCCGCGGCTTCCCGCTGGGCCGACCATGTGGTCCTTACCACACCACCGGACGATCGCAATGACGCACGCTGGTCGCGCAGTTTGCGCGGGCACAACGTTCGCACCGTGGTGCACCTCGGGCACCGCCACGAATCGGCGGCGAAGTTTGCGGTTGACGATGTCACGGTGTTGAATCTCGATCACCTGTTCGAACTGCGGCAGCAACAGGCCGTGCGACGTGCCACACAACTCGCTCGCGCGCGGCGGGCCTGTGGCGAGCGGGCCCGCGCCGCCGGCTGTTTAACCGGCGCCCTGCCCCCGGGGCGCCTGGCCAACGCCTGATGTCCGGGCGCCATCATCTGCGCCTCGGCACGCGGGGCTCATTGCTGGCCGTCGCTCAAAGCCGAGCGGTTGCGGCCGACCTGCGGCGCGCGCATCCGCAACTGGAGATTGAACTCGTCCGCGTCGAGACGCGCGGGGACATCGATCTGCAGACGCCGTTATCTTCGGTTCACGATGCCGGGTTTTTTTCTGATTCCCTCGATCAGGCATTGCAGCGTGGCGACGTCGACTTCGTCGTGCATTCCCGCAAAGACCTCGGCGCCACCCGTCCTTCACAGCTGGCCTGCGCCGCCATGCCGCCGCGGGAGAACCCGCGCGATGTCATCGTCTTCCGACGCGACATCGAGGCACGGTTACGACAAGCGCTGCCGATTCGCATCGGTTCATCATCGGTACGCCGGCAGGTGCACGTGGAAACGTTTTTGCGCCAACACCTGCCCGACGTCGGCGAACCCGCGGCACTCGAATTCCATGCGCTTCGCGGTGCCGTAGACCAGCGGCTTATCCGGATCGACACAGACGCGGCAGCAACCGCCGCACTGGACGGTGTCGTGCTGGCGCTCGCCGGTCTGGCGCGGCTGTGGCGCGATCCCGACGGCCGGGCCGGTATCGCCGACCTGCTGGCCGGGACGCGGTGGATGGTGCTGCCGTTGTCCATCTGTCCGACAGCGCCGGGACAGGGCGCGCTCGCAATTGAGTGCCGGCGCGATGACGCGGCGACCCGCGCGCTGCTATCGAAAGTGCACGACCCGGTTTCGGCCGCTGCAGTGGATGCAGAATTTGCCACGCTGGCGCCATACCCCGCGGATTTGCATGGTGCTGTGTCGGCGACCTCGGTCGCCGCGCGGAATCTTGACCAGGTTCTCTTCACGCGCGGACCGGATGACCGCGATGCCAGCCGGCTGCAGTGGCAACGGCCGCCGCGGCCTGAAGGCGCGCGCCCGTGGTGTGTTGGTGAGAGCGACAGTTTTTCCTCTGTCGATCCGGCATCGCTACCGGCACTCGACGTCGGTCCGGTGTTCGTCGCGCATTGGCGCGCCGCCACGGCCGGGCTGTTGTCGCCACATCACCGCATCTGGGTCAGCGGCACCACCAGCTGGCGGCGTCTCGCGCAACTCGGTCTGTGGGTCGAGGGTTGTGGCGATCATCTCGGTTTCGATGCGCTGCGATCAACGCTGTCGAGCGAAGTGCTGCAACTGCCGGCTCTGGATGACTGGACGGTACTGACGCGCGCCGGCGCGGAGACGAGCTGGACCGACACCGGTGTCGGCCAGGTGCTGGGAACCTACGTTCACGCACCCGACCATGACCGGAACGCCGCGGCGCGTGTCCGGCTGCGGCAGGCGACACATTGCTTCTGGAGCAGCGCTGAGCAATTCGATCGCTACCGAGCCCTCGCACCGGCGGATGCCGAACATGCCTGCGGCAATGGCAAAACCGCGCGCGCGCTGCGCGCGCTGGGTATCGACCCGGTGGTGTTTCCCAGCCGGGCGGAGTGGCAGGCGTGGCTGGGCTGAGTCTGCGACGCAGCCGCCTGAACCGGCATCTGCGGGAATTGACCCGTGAAATCCGTGTGCATCGCGAGCAATTGATCCAGCCGTTGTTCATCGTCGACGGCATTCAACGACCGGAACCGGTTGATGGCATCCAGAGTGTGTATCGCGACACGCCGGAGTCAGTCCTGCCGCAGATCGAAGCCGATCTGGAAGCGGGCATCAAGAAATTTCTGCTCTTCGGTGTGCCGGGCCGGAAACAGGAGCGCGATTTCGACCATCGCTTCACCAGCCTGCAGATCGCTGCCATCAAGGAACAGTTCGGCGAGGACCTGTGGCTCGCAGCCGATGTCTGTCTGTGTTCCCACACGACGCACGGGCACTGCGGCATGCTCAATGACGCTGGTGACTACGTGCGGAACGATGCGACGGTCGCGGAACTCGCGCGCGCCGCACTCAGCTACGCGTCCGCCGGCGCGGACTGTGTTGCACCCAGCGACATGATGGATGGACGGGTCGCGGCGATTCGCGCCGTCCTGGACCAGAACGACCTCGAACGCACCGCCGTCATGAGCTATGCGGCAAAGTTCCAGTCACATTTCTACGGCCCGTTTCGCGCGGCCGCCAATTCCGCGCCGGCTGCCGGGAATCGCCTGTCGGACCGCGCGAGCTATCAGCTGGACCCGGCACGACCGACAGATGCATTACGGAGTGCGCGCCGCGACGCGGCCGAAGGCGCCGACATCCTGATGGTCAAGCCGGGACTGCCGTACCTGGACGTCCTCGCCGAGCTGACCGCCGCGGTCGAGCTGCCCTGGGCGGTGTACCAGGTGAGCGGTGAGCAGGCAGCAATCGACATGCTGGCCGAACGCGGCCTGGCCGATCGCGATGCGGCCCAGCGGGAAAGCTGGACCGCGTTCGTCCGTGCTGGTGCCAACGCGATCATCAGCTACGCCGCACGTCGCGCGGTTGTCTAGGCCAGGGAAGATGGATTCCCTGTTCTCGCGCGCCCGTCGAGTCATTCCCGGCGGCGTGCATTCGCCGGTACGAGCCTTGCATGGAGTCGGCGAGGAACCGTTCTTCACGGCGCACGCCGCCGGCCCGCTGTTAATCGACAGTCAAGGCCGCCAGCTCATCGATTTTTGCATGTCCTTCGGCCCGCTGATTCTTGGTCACGCGGATCCGGATGTCAGGGCTGCCGTGCACGAAGCGGTGGATCATGGCTCGAGCTTCGGCACGGCGGAAACGCGCTCGCTCGAACTCGCGGAGCTGGTAACGGAGCGGCTGCCGTGGATCGAACAGATTCGGTTCGTCAATTCCGGTACCGAAGCCGTTATGACCGCGTTGCGCCTGGCGCGCGCTGTTACCGGTCGCGACAAGATCCTGAAGTTCGATGGCTGCTACCACGGGCACGTCGACGCGCTGCTGATGCAGGCCGGCTCCGGACTGGCGATGCAAACAGAGGCGACAAGCGCTGGCGTGCCGCGGGGCGTTGCCGCTGACACGCTCGTGCTGCCATTGGACGATGAGCAATCGCTGGCCGAGCTATTCGCCGAACACGGCCGGTCACTCGCCGCAGCGATTATCGAACCCCTGCCCGCCAACTACGGTTTGTTGCCACAGCGGCCGCAATTCCTGCGTCGTTTGCGTCAACTCTGCCGGGAAAACGATGCGCTGCTGATTTTCGACGAAGTCATCACCGGCTTTCGGTTGGGGTTCGGCGGGATGGCGGAGGTGCTCGACACCAACCCGGATGTCGTGACCTACGGGAAGATAATCGGCGGCGGTTTCCCGGTCGGCGCGGTCGCCGGTCGGCGTGAGTTGATGGAACTGCTCGCGCCGGTGGGCCCCGTCTACCAAGCGGGCACGTTGAGTGCGAATCCGGTCGCAATGTCGGCCGGTCTCGCCACCCTGACCAAGCTGCTGGATGGCGAGATCTATCGGCGGCTGGCGCAGCTCGGTGACCTGCTGGAGGAGCGACTGACGTCGCAA